>CAZECZ010000158.1:0-6241 GCA_964510815.1 uncultured Aestuariivirga sp. | reverse complement strand
ACGCACGACGTGATCCATATTCCCAAGATCCTCTATCACTGGCGGGCGACGAAAGACTCTGCCGCGGGCGACAGCCGGCAGAAGAACTATGCCATCGTCAATGCGGAAAAGGCGCTTGCCGATTTCCTGTCCGTGCAGGGCATCAAGGCCAATATCGAGGAAGTGGCGGGCACCACGTGGCATCGCGTGAAATACGCCATGCCGGACGAGCCGCCGACGGTGTCACTGATCATTCCGACGCACAACCAGCACAAGGTCCTGCAGGTTTGCATCGACTCGATCGTCGAGAAGACGACCTATCCCAATTACGAAATCCTCGTCGTCGACAACAACAGCAACGATCCCGAGAGCCTCGCCTATTTTTCGGAGCTGGAAGATGGCGGCAAGGTCCGGCTCCTGCGCTATCCACATCCCTTCAATTATTCGGCGATCAACAATTTCGCCGTCCGTCATGCCAAGGGATCGCTGGTGGCGCTGGTCAACAATGACATCGAGGTCATCACGCCGGACTGGCTGACGGAAATGGTGGCGCTGGCGTTGCGGCCCGGCATCGGCTGCGTGGGCGCCAAGCTCTACTATCCCAATGACACCATCCAGCATGCCGGCATCGTGCTGGGCATCGGCGGCGTCGCCGGGCACAGCCACAAATACTTCGACCGCGACGCCACTGGTTACTTTGGCAGGCTGAAGCTGGCGCAGAACGTCTCGGCCGTGACCGGGGCCTGCCTCCTCGTCCGCAAGAGCATCTATGAGTCCGTTGGTGGACTGGACGAGGATAATCTGAAGGTTGCCTTCAATGACGTGGATTTCTGCCTGCGGGTAATGGAAGCGGGTTATTCCAATGCCTTCACGCCATTTGCCGAACTCTACCATCACGAATCCCTGTCGCGCGGGACCGAGGACAATCCGGAAAAGCGGGCGCGCTTTGAGCGCGAAGTCACTTACATGCTGTCCAAGTGGGGCCCGCAGCTCGCGCGCGATCCTCATTATTCGCCGCATCTGACGCTGCGGCGCGAGGACTTTTCGATCAATATTGACTAGCGACCGTAACCGGGGGGACCTGCATTCATAATGTCCCTCCGCTTGTAACGAGGAATAAACTCTATGGCCAAGTGCGTTATTCACATCGGCATGCACAAGACCGGATCCACATCGATCCAGCACAGCCTCGCCGCACTGGATGATGAGAACCACTATTACGCCCAGATCACCGGGGCTCCCAATCACAGCGTGCCGGTGTTCAGCGCTTTTTCGGCATCGCCGCTCCGCCATCCCATCAACCGGGCGCGCGGCTACGACGAAGCCGGCATCACGGAGTATGCGAAGCGGGTTCGCAACGATATCCACAAATCGCTGGAGGCGGCGGGAGAGCGCACGCTGGTGATTTCCGGCGAGGGCATCAAGAAGCTGAAGATCGCAGAACTCGAGCGGATGAAGGCGTTCTTCGACCAGCGCTCGGCGGATGTCGAAATCGTCTCTTATGTCAGGGCGCCGATGGGCTTTATCTCCAGCGCCTTCCAGCAGCATGTGAAGACCGGCCATCTGGAACATTTCAGGGTGGATAAGCTCTACCCCGATTATCAGGACCGGTTCGAGAAATTCGATCAGGTGTTCGGGCGCGACAACGTCCATCTGTGGAAGTTCGATCCGGCGAGCTTTGCCGACGGCAGCGTGGTGCGCGATTTTTGCGACCGGCTGGGTATCGATTTCAGCAAGATTCAGGAGATACGCAAGAACGAGTCGATCTCACGCGAGATTGCGGGAGTCCTGTTCGCCTATGGCAACTGGTCCAAGCTGAACAACAAGCCGGGACTGACAGGGGGCGACGCCGCCAAGCTGACGGAGATGCTGAGCGCCCTGCCGGTAACCAAGCTGCGGCTCGCGCCGTCGCTGATTGCGCCCATCGTTGAAAGCCACCAGGCAGACATCGCGTGGATGGAAGAGCGTCTGGGGCAATCGCTGCACGAAGACAATGACGAAGACCGTGAGACGGATATCGCGGGCGAAGCGGATCTGCTGAAGCCGGTCGCAGGCGCCGCGAGCCTGCTCAGCGACGGGCTCAAGGCCGAGGGAGCCGATGTACCGGAGCCAGTGGACGAGGATCCCAACTCCATCATCCTTGCTTACATAAATTCCAAGATGCAGCTCGAAGGCGGCCGGCAGCGCCGCCGCCGGCAGGCCGGGCGCGAGATGCCGCAGGATGTTGGCGAGCGGCCCTTGCGGCGCAATCGCCGTCAGCTGGCTGCAGATGCCGACGAACGTCCGCGGCGCAATCGCCGCCAGCAGCAGGCCGATGACCTCGATCCCCATCCGCGCCGCAACCGCCGTCAGGCTGCGGATAACATTGAACAGCGGCCGCGGCTGACCCGCCGTCAGCAGCTGGGCGATGAGCTTGGTGAACGCCCGCGCCGTAATCGCCGCCAGGCCACAGGAGAACTTGAACAGCCCTCGCGGCCGAACCGGCGGCAACAGTTGCCAGGCAACCTCGATGAGCGTCCGCGGCGCAACCGCCGCCTGGAGCCCGGTGATCTGCAACAGCCGGTCAGGCCCAACCGCCGGGCGCAGCAGGCAGCTGACATCGACCGGCCTGCGCGGCTCAATCGCCGCCAACCGGCTGCAGTCGCCGGTCAACGTCCGCGGCAAGCTGCAGCTGGCCGCCAGCAGATGGGGAAGCTCGCCGACCTGCGCCCGCGCCAGGCCGGCCAGGCCATGCGTGACAAGCCTGCCGCCAGGGCGCGGGACAAGCGGCCGACAACGCCGCGGGATCCGCAACTCGTGCGCCGCGCGCCAAAGATCTTTGGCAACCCGATCACCGATGGACCGCGGCCGATGGTGAACGAGGATATCAAGCTCACCGTGCTGTGGTCTCCCAAATCGGCATGCACGACCACCTATGTCTGGTTTGCCCATGTGTCCGGCTTTTCGAAGGATGTACATGAGTATGCCGCCTGGCCGCACCGGCACCGGGAAGAGCGCTACCAGCTGTCACCGCTTTACGCGCGCAGCATCCACGGCGATCTGACCGCCAACCGGGTGCTGCGCATCATCCGTGATCCCTATGGACGCGCGGTCAGCATCTACCGGCACGCGTTGCAGACTCCCTTCGCGGAAAAGGAACTGGCGAAATTCGACGGCGGCCGACATGACGCGGCAAGGGGGTTCTCATTCCAGACCTTCCTGGACATGGTTGCCGAGTTGGATATGCCGGCAGTCGATATTCACTTCCGGCCGCAGTTTCATCCCTATGAAGCTGAAAGATCGCCGGACGTGGTGATCAATATCACCAAGCAGGACCTGTTCACCGAACTCAACAGGTTCGAGGGGGACATGGGTTATCCGACGACGAACTTTGCGGATCTGGACTGGCTCAAGAAGCTTGAACACAAGCGCAAGGCGGGCCAGGACGAGATGGAGGGCGATGCTCTCGATACCATGATCTTCAATCGGCATCAGGTGTCCAAGCTTGGGCAATTTCCCCGCTACGACCAACTGCTTACGCCAGAGGCCAAGCAGAAAATTGAGTCTATTTACAAGGTAGATTTCGATGCGTACTCTGCCTTCCTGTGACCCCGAGACGTGCTGAGGACACCTCACTTCCTATGAACAAGATCGCGAAAGAGAGCCTGGTCAACAAGGGACTCGCCGAAATCAATCCTGAGCCCTTCAGTGGCGAGGCGACGCTCGTGATCGTGGGGTTGACGCGCAGCGGGACGTCGATGATGTCATCACTGATGCACGCATTTGGTGTGTTCATGGGAGACCGCATCGACAACGCGGTGTTCGAGGATGTCGAAGCGGCAGATTACGTCGACAAGGGTGACTTCAGCGGCATGAAATCATTCGTCGCCTCGCGAAATGCCAACCACAAAGTGTGGGGTTTCAAACGGCCGAATGCCTACAAGTCGCTGCCCGACCTTGTCCGTGTGTTGCGCAAGCCCCGGATCATCGTGATGTTCCGCGACATTCTGGCGATTGGGATGCGCAACCATGTGTCGATGCAGATGGACATCATTCCGGCGTTGCCCCGCCTCGTCAATGAATATGGGCAACTGGTCAAGAACATCAGCGGACTGAAGTGTCCGATGCTGCTGGTGTCCTATGAAAAGTTTCTGCAGTTTCCGATGGAGTCGATCGAAACCACGGCGGCTTTCTGTGGCGTCACGCTCTCCGATGATCTCCGCGCCAACGCCCTGGAGACCGTCCGCAATGGACCCGAGACCTACCTGCAATCCTCCCGCTTGCGCTATGTCGGTCATGTCGGCCGCATCGTTCACGGAAAGCTCCGGGGATGGGCCATGGTGGTCGACCAGCCCAAGATCAAGGCGAAGGTTCATCTTGTCGCGGATGGCAAGGTGTTGGACAGCACAGCGGCGAACATGCGGCGGGCCGATCTCGTCGATGCCGGAATAGGCGACGGACATCACGGGTTCGAACTCGATCTGGGCGGTTCGATACAGCCTGACAGCGTGATCGAAGTGCGCGCCGGAAATGCGGAGTTCGTGCTGCCGAACAGCGGAAAAGACGCAGCCTCCTATGGCCTCTAGCGGGCGCCGCCGTGGCTGGTGGCGAGGTAAGATCAGGGGTCGCGGAGACGGTGCCCGCCGCTGATTCAGAGCTGGCCGTCACGGTCATCATCGCGTTCCACAAGCCGGACATCGGTCTGGCCAAGCGCCAGATCGACAGCATCCTTGCGCAGGCGGGCGTCACACTCTCGGGTGTCGCGGTTCTTGACGGGGACGAAACGGCAGATGATGCGGCATTGCGCGATCTCATCGCTGCCGCGGGGTTCGATGTGGTTACGAACCCGGAGCCGCTTGGCGTGAAGGGCGCATTTGCGGCGGGACTGGAGCGCGCGCTGGCACAGGCCGGCGACGGCCAGTTCTTCTGCTACGCAGATCAGGATGACGACTGGCACGTGGAGAAGCTCGCAAGGCTTGCGGCCCATGCGCAGCGCAGCGGTGCGGCGCTGGTCCATTGCGATGCGCGTGTTGTCGCGGAAGATGGAACGCTCATCGCCAACTCGCTCCATCGTTATGAATCACGGCGCGAGCCAAACGATCTGCTGGGCACGCTGCTGCTCAATACTGTCACAGGAATGACATGCCTGTTTCCGATGATGACGGCACGTTTGGCGCTCGCCCTCATGACCCAGTACAACGGCTCATTCCTGCACGACCATATCACAGCCATTGCAGCCGCAAGCATTGGGCCGCAAATCTATCTTGATGAGGCGCTGGTTGATTATGTCCAGCACGGCGGAAACAAGATCGGAGCCAAGTTGCATCAATCGATGGCGCGCCGCCGTGCAGTGGGCAGCCAGCACATGGCGCTGTATCGCAAGACGTCTGAAGCGATGTATCAAGAGCGGCGCGCGGTCGCGCAGTTGCTCGCTCAGCGCGGTCTCTTGCCCCGGCCGCTTCAGCTGATGTTCCGGACGGGACATCCGGCGGGCGTCACGTCCATGGTGTGGGCCTACACGCGGTCGCTCTTCAGGCTGTTTGCTGAATTGGATTTCCGGCGCTGGATGCTCACCATGCGCATGATGGATGCCGCCCTCTTTGGGCCTCGCCATTTGCACAATGTCTGAGCAATGCGGGAAAAGAACCTGCCTTTAGAACGAAAATCATGGCGCGTGTGGGCGAATACGGGTATCTACCGCTGCGGGAGGGGCGGAGAGAGGTGATATGTCCAGGACAAACTTGAAGATGGCAGCTTCGTCCCATGCAGATGCTGGCGGCGGAGGTAATCGGGAGTCGAAACAGGAGGGGCCTGCGCCCATGTACGTTCCGCCGGGATCTGTCCTCAAGAAGATTGTCCGCCGCAGTGTTGGCCTCAGCGGTGAAGAGACCGTCAGCATGTCGGCTCGCGCCTTCAACAAGCTCCTCGAGGCAGCATTCGCCAGAGTGTTCGATGCCGACTCATATCTCGAGCGGTTTCCGGACATCAAGGCGGCGGTGGATTCCGGCAAGCTGCAGTCCGCATTGCATCATTATGTGGCATTCGGACATGGCGAGGGACGCTTGCCCCGCCGCTACGAGGTCGATGAGGAGTGGTATCTGACGACCTATCCGGATGTGGCCAAGGCCGTGAAGTCCGGGCATATCGGCAACGCGACACAGCATTTCGAGAATTTCGGATTTGCCGAGGGCCGCGCACCGAACCGCAGCTTTGAAAAGGTGGTCGCAGAGTGGCGCAGCCTGGAGCAGCGCCCGCCGAAGGTGGCGTAGTTTATTCCTAGAGC
>CAZECZ010000157.1:0-10007 GCA_964510815.1 uncultured Aestuariivirga sp. | reverse complement strand
TACGCACTAGAACCGGCGGCGCGGTGCTGCAAGACTGCTCAGAAGGATTTGGCTTCGGGCTGACCCCAGATGAAGCCAGTGCCGTCGAGACCGTAGATGTCGGGACGGAAATTCACCCGTCCGTCCTCGGTTGCCCATGCGGTGAGATACATGAAGCGCACGTCGGGGCCATGCTCGACAGGCTGGTCGAAGGGTTCGACGGCGGCACGGATCATTTCCAGAGCGATCGGGCTCAGGGCGGCGCCGGAGCGGTCGAGCACCCAGTCGACCACGGTCTGCACCTGGTCGATGCGCACGCAGCCGGAACTTTCGAAGCGCACGTTGCGGCCGAACAGTTCGCGATGCGGCGTGTCGTGCATATAAACCATGAACTGGTTCTTGAAATTGATCTTCACGGTGCCCAGCGAATTGTGCTCGCCCGGCTCCTGGCGGAAGAAATAGCGGTCTGGCGGTGTCATGGACCAGTCGATGAGGGCCGGATCCACCTCGGGGCCTTCGACGCCATCGAAGACGCGGATGTGATTGGTTTCGAGATAGGAGGGATCGGCGAGGTACTTCGGAACGATGTCGCGCTCGACGATGGAGGCAGGAATCTTCCAGTAGGGATTGAAGTTGACGTCGCTGACCGTGCTGGCGAGCGTCGGCGAGGGGCGCTCCAGCTTGCCCACCACGATGTTGTGGCGGGAATAGACGCGGCCATATTCAACGGTTTCGAGCTGGGCAGCGGGAATATTGACCAGGATCGAACGTTCCCCCAGACCCTCGGCATAGGCCTGCACACGCGGCAGGTTCTCGCGCAGCATGGCGAGCCGCTTGTCGGCGCTGACGTTGAGCTGAGCCAGCGTCAGCTTGGCGACAATGGCCGACGGCAGGACGCCGTGATTGATCTGGAAGGCGCGGACGGCTTCCACGAGTTCGTCGTCGAAGACCTCCGGATTGCCTTCGGTCAGCGTGTCGAAGGGCAGATAGTTCTCGGACACGAGACGCTGTCGCAGTGCGATCACCGCATCGCCCTTCATGCCTTTCTTGAGCGTCTGCTGCGGCAGTTCACGCCAGCCGCCGCCAGCGGCAAACTCCTCGTACATGGCGATGGCGCCCAACATGGCATCATAGGAGGCGGGGCTCAGCATCGGCACCTGGTCCATGCCCGCAACGATCTCGGTGCGGGTGGCGAGGTCGCCGACGGGTGCCTTCTTCTGCGGGGCGGACGGGAGCGAACTGGTGAACACCGGGTCCTCCGCCCAGGCCTGCGTTGCGCCAAGGGCCACGAGGCTTCCCATGGCAAGCAGGTTGCGGGTGAAAATGCGGCGGGTCTGCACGGGCTTCATCTCCAGTGGCGTTCCGATGACTGTGGGCAAATGTGGTAAATGCGGTGTTAACTCCATGGCGTTTTACCCGAATGCTGCGACCGGAATGAGGCAAATGTGATGATCATGGGCTGAGGGCCGCCACCTCGCGGCGGAACGGGAGGTCCAGATGATCCGGCGACGGGCGGCCGAAACATTCGGCAAACTTGCGGCCGGAATGGACTGCGGCCGCAATTGTAACGGGGGCGAAGCAATCGCCGGCACGGGTGACGGCGAGGCCCTGGGCCATCAGCTTGTGATAGAGCGCATCTTCCGGATTGCGGGCGGTGACGAGCAGGGTGGACGCTGCCTCCAGCTGGCGGGTGCGGCCGGTGAAGACGCAGGCGAGCGTGACGTGGTCCTCCGTGATGGCGTCGAGGGCGGTATTGGACTCTATGGCAATGCCCAGCTCCAGGAGGCGCTTCTGGATTATGTGCTGCTCGAGCGAGGCCTTGGTGTGCAAGGAGGCCAGGGCCGCGGGGGTGACGAGGGTGACGTCGTGGTCCTCCTTGCGCAGCAGTTCGGCGAGAACGCCGCCCATGTAGTAGTGGTCGTCGTCGTAGATCACCACGTGGCGTGAGGCAGGGCGCTTGCCGGCGAGGATGTCGCCGGGGGTCAGGATGCCGGCGCCCGGGTCCATCGGGATCGGGCGGGCGTGATGGCGGGCGGTGCCGTCGCGGCGCCAGTTGGAGCCGGTGGCGACCAGAATGTGATCGGCGCCAACGTCGGCGATGGCCTCCGGCGTCATGTCGCTTTCCAGATAGAGCGAGACATTGGCCATCTTGCCAATTTGCAGGAGGCGCCAGTCTCGCACCCGGCCCCAGGCGGAAAGCCCCGGCAGGCGGCATTCCTTTGCCACGCGGCCACCGGCTTCGGCGGCGCGGTCGGCAATCGTCACCTGATAGCCGCGCTGGCCCAGTGCGCGGCCGGCTTCGAGACCAGCCGGACCGGCGCCGATGATGAGAATATGGGAATCGGTGTGCTTCGGGTGGATGTTCTCCGGATGCCAGCCGCGGCGCCACTCCTCGCCCATGGTAGGGTTCTGGGTGCAGCGCAGCGGCGTCATGGTGTGATCATGGGTGACGCAGATGTTGCATCCGATACATTCGCGAATGTCGTCAAGGCGTCCCTCTTCGATCTTCTTCGGCAGGAAGGGATCGGCGATGGAAGGGCGCGCCGCCCCGATCATGTCCATGATGCCCTGCCTGATGACGCGCACCATGGTGTCGGGTGAGGTGTAGCGGCCGACGCCGACGACGGGCTTGGTGGTGAGCTTCTTGACCCCGGAAATATAAGGTTCCTGGAAGCCTTCCCCGGAAAAGCGCGAGGTCTGGGAATCCTTTGACCAGTCGGAGAGCGAGAGGTCCCAGAGATCGGGCATCTCCGCCATCATGGCGATGGCGTCCTCGACCTCGGCGGGTTCGAGGCCGGCGGCGCCCTGGAACTCGTGCATGGCGATGCGGACGGGCACCGCGCAGGTGCCGCCGATCGCGTCCTTGGTTTCTGCGATCACCTCGCGCAGCAGGCGGGCGCGATTTTCCAGCGACCCGCCATATTCGTCCGTACGCTGATTGGTGGCGCGCGACAGGAACTGCTGGAAGATGCCAAGCCCGTGGCCGGCGTAGACATAGACGAGATCGAAGCCGGCTTCGCGCGACCGCAGCGCGGCCTTGCGATGGGCGCGGCGAAGATTGCGGATGTCCTCGATGTCCATGGCGCGGGCGTGGATGGGGTCGGCTGCATAGCTTGCCACCGGCATGGCGCTGGCGGCGATGGGCACCTCGCGTGACCATAGATTGGGCGCAGTGGCGCCGGAGTGGCAGAGCTCGATGCCGGCCAGCGAGTCGTGCGCATGAATTTTTTCCGCGATGCGCGCCAGCATGGGAATGTCGTGATCCGACCAGATGCGCAATTCGACATAGGGGGCGACATCGGCGCCGTGGTGTATCTCGACCATTTCGGTGCACACCACGGCCCAGCCGCCTTCGGCCTTCATGCCACGCATGGATGCAAGTGCCGAGGGATCGCGGTGGCCCATGCCGTTGCAATGGGGCACCTGGTAGAAGCGGTTGCGGGCCACATGCGGGCCGATGCGGACGGGTTCGAAAAGGATGTCGTAGCGGGGATCGCGGGTCATGTATTGCCTTCTAGCAAAGCGGATCGCGGGCAGGCTATGGTCATCTCAAGGCCAGACGCAAGGGGATGAATTTGCTACCGACATTCAGGGATATCGAGCGGGCGGCAGGGCGGCTCGAGGGCTTCGCCGTCAAGACGCCGGTGATCGAATCGCAGAAACTCAACGACAGGGTTGGCGGGCGGGTGCTGATCAAGGCGGAATGCCTGCAGCGCACCGGTTCATTCAAGTTCCGCGGCGCATGGAACTGCATTTCGCAGCTCGATCCCAAAGCACATCCGGGCGGTGTGGTGGCCTATTCCTCGGGCAACCACGCGCAAGGGGTGGCGGCGGCGGCACAGCTTCAAGGCCTCCCGGCGCTGATCGTGATGCCGGCCGACACGCCGGAGATCAAGAAGGCCAATACGCGGGGTTATGGTGCCGAAATCGTGACCTATGACCGCGCCACGGAATCGCGCGAGGCGATCGCCGGGCAGATTGCGCAGGAGCGCGGGGCGGTGATCGTGCCGCCATTCGAACACCCCGATATCATATCGGGGCAGGGCACGGCCGGGCTGGAATTTGCCGAACAGGCCCGGGCGATGGGGATGGTGCTGGATGACGTGCTGGCCTGTTGCAGCGGCGGCGGGCTCTCGGCGGGGATCGCGCTGGCCATGGAAGCGATATCGCCCGGCACCAAGGTGCATACGGTGGAGCCGGCGGGCTTCGACGACCATGCGCGGAGCCTGAAATCCGGCGTTCGCGAGACGAATGCAAGGACGGCCGGCTCGATCTGTGATGCGCTATTGTCGCCGTCGCCCGGTGAAATGACTTTCGCCATCAACCGGCGGCTGCTGGGCGAAGGGCTGGTGGTGACGGACGGCGAAGCGGCGGCCGCCATGCGCTTTGCCTTTGAGGTGTTGAAGCTGGTGATTGAGCCGGGCGGCGCGGCGGCCCTGGCGGCGGTGCGCGCCGGAAAGATCGCCACCGAAGGCCGCACCATCGGCGTCGTTGCCTCCGGCGGCAATTGCGACGCCGATCTCTATGCGAAGGTGCTGAAAGGCGAGATCTAACTCGCTTCGGCCATCTCGTCCTGGAGCGGGACCTCGATGTCGTCGCCCGGCTTGTGGCGGATGATGACGATGCGGCGCTTGGGCTGGGCATCGGCCTGGACCGGCTCCGCATGAGCGGGTTCCGGCGGCATGGCGGCATCGACGACCTGCGGCTCAGGTGCAGCCCCGGCCGAGGGCGCGGACACCTCTGGTGTTACGGGTTCGATGGCCGGTGTCTCGCTGGCGACGGGTTCCGCGGTGAAAGGTTCCGGCGCCGCCGGCGGATTGCCCTCCGCGACGGTCTCAGTTACCGCAGCAGGCGACGCTGTTCGGCGGATGATGAGCTTGGCGCCCTTGGGAACCTCGGGCTTTGGCGGCGTCACGGGCTTCGGCGCTTCGGGAACGGCGGCGATCTTCGCCTGCGGGGCGGGCTCGAAAATCTCCTCGTCCTGCTTGAAATATTTCATGTGCTTTGGCGCCAGGCCAGCCTGCGGCGCCGGCGAGGTGCCGGACGGCGCTGCCGCGGGGCCGCGAGCGAGGGCTTCGGACAGGCGCTGCATGATCGTGTCATGGTTGTGGCTGACGGCCGTCTCGAGGCGCTTCATGCCATCGAGCATCTCGGCGGTTTCGGCCTTGCGCAGACGGAACTCATACTCCGACAGGAACCAGCGACCGCGTGGCGTTTCCATCACGGCTTCGCGGATGGCATCAAAATCTTCCGGGCCCAGGTCCTTGCCTTGGCCGGACTTCAACTCCGACATACGCATACTCCACTCACCCCTGCATCCATCGCAGGTCACCCCGGCGGGCATTATTGTGGCGAGTGGTGAATGTTTGGTTTAGAGGCAGCTTTTCCGGCCGTGACATGTCGCCAAGAGCCTTCAGCCTCCGCTTGTCGTTCTTCAATGCCTTCCTGTTCCTGGGGACGGGCATCCAGCTTCCGTTCCTGCCGCTGTGGCTGAAGGACAAGGGCCTGAGCGATTCCGAGACGGCACTGGTGCTCGCGGTGATGACGGCGATCCGCGTGCTGGCGATTCCGCTTGGTACCTTCGTGGCGGATCTGCATGGCGACCGGCGGCGCGTGGTCATCACCGCCGTGGCGCTGTCCTTCGCCTCCTATCTGTCCCTGCATTTCATGAGCGGCTTCGTGCCGATCCTCATCATGGCCAGCGTGGCGGGCGCCATGCTGGCGCCGGTGGTTCCCCTGACCGAAGTGCTGGCGGTGGACGGTGCGGCGCATTATGGCATCGACTATGGCCGCATCCGGCTGTGGGCCTCGCTGAGCTTCCTGTCGGGGAGCCTGATCGCTGGTGCTCTGCTGGAGGTGATCCCGGTGCATGCCGTGATCCTGCTGATTGCCGGTGCGCAGGGGATCGGCATGCTGGCGGCACTGGTGCTGCCGTCGGACCGGAGCATCCAGCCGGCCCGCCACGAGCCTGTGAAAATAAACCAGGTGTGGGGCGTGGTGACGGGCAGCGGGTTCATCATCTTCGTGGCGGCGGCGGCAATCGGGCAATCGAGCCACGGGCTCCTCTATGCCTTCGGCTCGGTGCACTTCGACAGCCTGGGATATGGCAAGTTCACCATCGGGGAACTATGGGCGGTGGGCGTCATCATGGAAGTGCTGATGTTCGCGTTCTCCAACCGCTTCTGCAAGGCGCTGGGGTCGGTCAACCTCATCATGGCCGGGACTGCGGCAGCAGCGGCGCGATGGTTCGTCATCGGGCTGGAGCCGCCGCTGGCCGTTCTGTTCATCGTGCAGGCGCTGCATGCGGGGTCCTTCGGGCTCACCCATCTCGGCACCATGCACTACATCCGCGAGACTGTGCCGGGGCGCATGCGCAACACGGTGCAAGGGCTGTTCTCGGCGCTGAACGGCGGCATCCTGATGTCGGCCACCATGTGGTCATCCGGCCCGCTCTACAGCGTGCTGGGCGGACGTGCGTTCTTTGTGATGTGCTTTTATGCGGTGATGGCGCTGGGGCTGGCGGTTCTTTTGAAGCGCCTCACCGTCACCCCCAAAGCGCGGCCGGCGGCGGGTGCATGAGGCTGCCGTCGTAGGTGATGCCGGGATCGCGGTCCTGCTTCAGCAGCAGGGGACCGTCGAGATCCACCACGTCTGCCATCTGCGCCACGTAGAAGGCCGGCGCCATGGCGAGCGATGTCGCGAGCATGCAGCCCACCATGATCTTGAGACCGTGTTCACGGGCAGCGGTGGCGAGCGACAGGGCCTCGGTGAAGCCGCCGGTCTTGTCGAGCTTGATGTTGATGGCATCGTACTTGCCGATCAGCTGATCGAGTTCGCGGCGGTCATGGGCCGATTCATCGGCGCAGACGGTGACGGCGCGGGTGATGTGGCGGAGCGCTTCGTCGTTGCCGGCGGGGAGCGGCTGTTCGACGAGTTCGACGCCGACATCGGCACATGCCGCGAGCATGCTGGCGAGGTTCTCCGGGTTCCAGCCTTCATTGGCATCGACGATGAGGCGGCTGTTCGGCGCATTGGCGCGGATGCGCTTCAGGCGTTCGACGTCTCCGTCGCGGCCGAGCTTCAACTTGAGGAGCGGGCGGCCGGCGGCGCGGGCAGCGGCCTCGCCCATGGCTTCCGGCGTGTCGAGGCTCAGGGTGTAGGCGGTGACCAGTGGTGTGGGTTCACCCAGTTCGGCCAGCTGCCAGACCGGCTTTCCCGCCTGTTTGGCGCGCAGATCCCAAAGCGCGCAGTCAAAGGCATTGCGGGCGGCATGGGGTGCGACGCGCGACGGGATGTCGGCGGGCACGATGTCATGGGGAATGTCGTGTGCACCTTCATGCAGCGCATCGAGCACCTGCGGCACGGTTTCCTCGTAGCGGGGATAGGGCACGCATTCGCCGCGTCCTTGATGGGTGCCGTCGCTCAGGGTTGCGACGACGACATCGGCGGAGGTCTTGGAGCCGCGCGAAATGGTGAAGCTGCCTGCGATGGGCCAGCTTTCGGCGTTTGCGGTCAGCGTGAGCATGTCAGCGCCCGTAGCGGCGGACGACTTCATCGACGATGGGCGTCACGCCGGTGCGGATCGGATCGCAGCAGGGAAGGCCATGGGCCTCGCCGGTTTCCTTCAGATAGGCGAGGGCAACCTCTTCGGCGAGGTGCTCGGTGTTGATGGCGATGCCGATGCAGGCGATGGCGGGATTGGTGAGTTGTCCTTCGAGGACGGTGCGGTCGATCACCTGCTGTATGGAGGGCAGGGGATGCTTGACGCCGCGCATGGTGGCGCGGGTCGGCTCGTGGCAGACGACGAAGCAATCGGGCTGGGCGCCGTGCAGCAGGCCAAGTGTCACACCGGCGAAGGAGGGATGGAACAGGGAGCCCTGACCTTCGACCACGTCCCAATGATTGGGATCATTTTCCGGGGTCAACCACTCGGCGGCGCCGGCGATGAAGTCTGCCACTACCGCATCGAGCGCGAGGCCGCGGCCCGAGATCAGCACGCCGGTCTGGCCGGTGGCGCGGAAATCGGCGCTGAGGCCCTGCTTGTGCATTTCGCGTTCGAGGGCGAGGGAGGTGTATTTCTTGCCGACCGAACAATCGGTACCGACGGTGAGGATGCGCTTGCCCTGGCGCTTCGTGCCCTTGCCGGTGGCGAAGGTCATGTCGGTGTAGCGAACGTCGTGCAGCTTGCGGCCATGGGTTATGGCGGCTTCCGCGATGGCCTGGATCGAGCCCAGCCGCTTGTGCAGGCCGGTGGCGACATCGAGCCCCATCTCCAAGGCGGTGACAATCTCGGCCACCCAATGATCTGGCAGGACGCCGCCGGCATTGACGACGCCGACCACCATGGTGCGGGCGCCTTTCGCCAGGGCTTCCGCGATGGTGATGTCCGGCAGGCCGGTGCCGGCCTTGCAACCGGGGAGACGGAGCTGGCCCACGCACCACTCTGGCTGCCAATCAACGATGCCCATCGCGGTCTTGGCGGCAAGCTGGTCCTGCACATCTCCCAGGAACAGGAGATAGGGCTTGGCAATGTCCATGTCTGGTCCCTTAGCGTTGCGCCGGGATGCGGCCGGCGAGGGCGGCCAGCATGACATAGATGCGGCCGGATTCCGAGGCCAGACAGGATTCCACCAGGTTTTCACCCTTGGGCGAGGTGCTCATGGTGTCGAGCAGGCGCTCGAACAGGCGGACGTAGCTGTCGACACGGCCACGCACCAGGCGGTCATCCGGATAACGCTCGGCGAGGCTGCGCTCGATGCGCTGGCCACGGCCTTCGAAGACGCGGCGGGTGTAGACATCGTGCTCGCCTGCCGCATACCGGCGCTCCAGGTCGCGCGGGAGATTGCCATCGACAGCTTCGACCAGGTCACGGGCCGCGGCGTTGAGCTTCTGCACCAGGCCGATCATCTCGCGGGAGAGTTCCGGCAGGGGGCGGGGCGTTTCCCGTTCGGGACGGTTCGGCTCCCGTTCGGCGCGCGGCGCTTCCCGTTCGGGGCGTGGCGGCGGGCTGGCGGGCCTGGGTGTGACCGGTGCCGGTGCCGTCTCGCTCCGCTCGCTGGACTTTCCGGGGGCGCTCACGGCTCCATATTGGGGAGCGGCAACCGTGGCGCCCTCAGCTTTTCCCGGTGAGGGATCCCGGTAACTTCGACTGAGGGAAACACCCGGCCCGGACACATCGAGGTTTCCGGTCTGGCGCTTCACCACGTCGGCCAGCGCATTGAGGGCGGCGATCTGGTCGGCCACCACGCGGCGCATGGCGTCGGCATTGTTGCGGGTCTCGTCCGGCAGTTCGAGGATGGCGCGCTTCAGTTCGTTGCGCGCCGCATCGATATCCTTCACCACCTGCTGGGCGGTGATGCGCATATCCTGGGCGGTCTGCTGGAAGTCGGTTGCGGTCGACGACAGCATTTCGTTCATCGACACCATGGCGCGTTCGTGCTGGTCCTTCAGCACGCGGGCCGCCTGGTTGATCTGGCCACCGGAGGTCGACTCGAGCTTGGAGATTTCCTCTTCCAGATTGCGCTGGGCAGCGGCCGTCTGTTCGGCGACGATGCGGCTGATCTCCTTGGCACGCGACTCGGAGGAGGCCAGCGAGTCCTCGATGAGGTTCATGTAGCTGGTCATGACCGCGTCGATCTCGGTGGCGCGCTTGGAGGCATCGTTGATCAGCTGATCGAGGTTGGTCTTGCGGTTGGCCAGCACGCGTTCCATCTCGCCATTGAACTTGTCGAGCGAGCGTTCGACCAGCAGGGTCACGTCGTCGAGGCGCTCGGAGACACGCGAGCTCGATGTTTCGAGCTTGCCGGTGAGCTCCATGGAAATCGACTCGATGCGCTCGTCCATGGTGGTGGCGGCGGTCGACAGCTGATCGGCCAGATAGGTGTTGGCGGTCTCGACGTGCTTGGCGAACTTGCGGCCGGCATCGTCGAGCTTGACCGCGGTCGATACCGAGACCTGCTCGAGTTCGCGGGCGGCGCGGTCGATGCGGTCGACCATGAGGCCGGTGTCCTGCTCGATGCGGCCAGTGA
>CAZECZ010000156.1:0-10097 GCA_964510815.1 uncultured Aestuariivirga sp. | reverse complement strand
GAACAGGGGGGCATCGCCAGAGAGATCGACGATGACGCTGCAGGCCGACTTGGCATTGTTGCGGGCCATGGCGAATTGCGGTGTTGCGCGCGACGACGGCAGCATCGGCGCGTAACCGTCGACGGTGACTTCAAAGGCGCCAAGGGTGCCTGTGGCCTGCCGCAGGGTGCCGGAAAAGACCGGGATGTCGAGGACGGGTGGCAGCAGGAGGCCGGCGCTGTCCTTGAGCAGCAGCGTGACGGAGAGTTGCCGGTTGAGCAGGCTGGCGGCTTCGAACGCCTGCTGTCCCGAACCGTAGACGAGACAAAGCCCGTCGCTTGCGATGGTCTTGACCCGGGTTGGCGTCACGTCCAGGGCCGCAGCCGCCATCAGCGCGGCAGTCTTGGCAACCGGAGGTTTTGCCGCCTTTGTCCACCCGGCCATTTCACGGATATTGAAGAAGGCCGCGACGTCTCGGCCGGCCTCGGCGGCGATCTCGGCAAACAGGGGCGATTCCTGGGTGCAGCCCACGCACAGCGGCGCATCTCCGGTGAGTGCAGCCTCGAACTTGTCGATCTCCGAACGGCAGAGATAGGAGTGAACCGGCAACTCGCCGATGTCCAGCGCCTTGCCGATGGCCTTACCATCGAGCGCCATGCTCTTCTCACAATTGCAGATCAGAAATGTCTTGTTGGACTGTGCCATCTGGCCTCCATTTTCGACGGAATTTATTGCCTAATCCCGGAAAGGCAAAGATAATCCCTGGATGTGTCTGCCAGAGGGCCAACCGACTCGTGAGCCGTGAATTGAGATTGACCGTGGGCGTGCTCGCCGAGCGGCGAAAGGCGCGCTCCAAATGGGCTGACGACTATTGGATTCCGGTGGCGGTGCTGGATGGCGAGTCATCGCTGGAAACGGGTTCGGTGGCCGTGCGGGACAAGGACTTCACCCGTTACTTCATGGGCCACGCCGAGATCTATTGCCATGCCGCGGACACGGAAGCCTATGTCCACAACCTCGAAAGCGCCCAGCCGTCTCTCTTCGTCGTGCTGCGGCGCGATGACGAGGACACGTCGCCGTTGCCTTATATCGTCCATAGCGTCACCTTTTCGCCCTATGAGGCGCAGGACTTTCAGGACTCAGCCGAGGATATTGTCGAGCGCGTGGCAATTCCTCCGGGGATTGCCCTTGAATTGATCCAGTTCGTCAACCAACATCATGTGGAGCAGCCGTTCAGGAAACGGAAGCGGACGGAAGCGGAACCGGCAGAAGAGCAATTCGGCCAGGAACCGATCTTCGAGCGAGACAGGAAGAAGCAGCACAGCTCGGAAAATGACTAGGAAACCCCAGGACACGGACGGCGGCGGCAATCTCTTCGCGAGATGGTCGCGGCGGAAGCTGGCGGCGAAGGCCGAGGTTCCGGAAGAGCCGGCTGCCGCGCCCGGGGCCGCACCCGTCCCCGATGTGCCGGAAGCCGATGAGGACCCGGTTCTGAAGGCGAACCGGGAGGAGGCCGAGGCGATCGACATCGACGCGCTGACCTATGAGTCGGACTTCAGCCCGTTCCTGAAATCGGGTGTTCCCGGCATCTTGCGGCGGCGCGCGTTGCGAAAGCTGTGGACGAGCCATCCGGTGCTCGCCAATGTCGACGGATTGAACGACTACGACATGGATTTCAATGTGACGGAGACGGCGGCGTTCCGCTCCGCCTGGGAGGTTGGCAAGGGCTACGTCGGGCAGCTGAAGGATGTTCTGTCGACGGCGGACGAGAGGGACGGCGCAGCGGAAAGCGCGCCGGAAGCCGGGTTGACGGACACAGGCGATGAGCCGGCGCCGCTTGACGAGTTGACGGCCAAAGATGAGATCGCCGGGGAGAAGATGGAGCAGCCGGAAGCGCTGTCGGAGCCGGAACCCGCCGTGCCCCGCGTGCCGCTGCGCCGCCGGCTGATGGGATGATGACGCATTCGAATTTGGAGTGACAATGACCGATGTGACCAGGGAGGCGGTGCTGGACCGTCTCAAGCGACTGAAGGGGCCGGACCTCACGGCCGACGTGGTGAGCCTTGGGCTCGTCTCGAATGTGGTGGCCAAGGACAGGAAAGTATTCTTTACGATCACCGTTCCCGCAGAACGCGCCGCCGAACTCGAACCCTTGCGGCTGGCCGCCGAAAAGCTGGTGAGCGAGATGGACGGCGTCGACGCCGTGCGCGTGGCGCTCACGGCGGAAGCCAAGCCCGTCCGCCCGGCACCGGGGGCATCGCAGGCAAGCGCCGTGCCGCCGCCCATGCAGCGTGGCGCCGTGCCGCCTCCCGCCGCCAGCATCGAGGTGCCGGGCATCAAGGCGATCATTGCCGTGGCCTCCGGCAAGGGCGGCGTGGGCAAGTCCACGACGTCGGTCAATCTGGCGCTGGCGCTTCAGGCCAATGGCTTGAAGGTCGGCATTCTCGACGCTGACATTTATGGGCCCTCGATGCCGCGCCTGCTGCGCATCTCCGGCCGTCCGCAGACGGTTTCCGGCCGCATCCTCAAGCCCATGGAGGCCTATGGGCTGAAGGTCATGTCGATGGGCTTCCTCGTCGACGAGGAGACGCCGATGATCTGGCGCGGGCCCATGGTGATTTCGGCCCTGACCCAGATGCTGCGCGAAGTGCAATGGGGCGAACTCGACGTCCTCGTGGTCGACATGCCGCCTGGCACGGGCGATGCGCAACTGACCATGGCCCAGCAGGTGCCGCTGGCCGGCGCGGTCATCGTCTCGACCCCGCAGGACCTGGCCTTGATTGATGCCCGGAAGGGACTCAACATGTTCCGGAAGGTGAATGTGCCGGTGCTCGGCATCGTCGAGAACATGAGCTATTTCGTCTGTCCCGATTGCGGCAACCGCCACGACATCTTCGGCCACGGCGGCGCGCGCCGGGAAGCGGACCGGATCGGCGTGCCGTTCCTCGGCGAGGTGCCGCTGGAAATGGCGATCCGCGAGAAGTCTGATGCGGGAACGCCCGTGGTAGTGGCCGATCCGGAAAGCAAGGATGCCCGGATCTATCGCGACATCGCCGCGAAAGTGCTGGACCGCATGACGGCGGAGCAGGCGATGGCCAACCGCCGGGCGCCGTCGATCGTCATCGAATAGCGAGGACTATGCCGGAAGCCCGAAGCCGGAGAAGGGCAGGAACGAGACGAGGTCACCTTCGTTGACGGCGGTGACCTCTTCCGGAATTTCAATCAGGCCGGTGGCCTGCCTGAGACCCGAGATGAGCCCAGAGCCATCGCGCGCAAATTTCTTGACGGAAAGGCGGCCGTCCGCATCGGTTTCCAGCCAGCCGCGCCAGAATTCACGCCGGTCCGCCTTCTTCTTGGCGACAGTGAAACCGGCGGGAACCGGAAACCGCGGCGGTTCCTGCCATTGGCCGCCGCCCAGCACGGTGATGGCGGGTTGTACGTAGAGCAGGAAGCAGACGAAGGCCGCGACCGGATTGCCTGGCAGTCCGATGAAGACGCAATCGCCGATCTGGCCGAAGCTCATGGGCCGCCCCGGCTTGATGGCGATCTGCCAGATGTGGCGTTTGCCCAGCCGGTCGATGGCGGTGACGATGTGGTCTTCCTCGCCGCGCGAAACGCCGCCGCTGGTGAGGATCAGATCGTGGGCGCGGGCCGTCTCCGCGATGGTCCGCTCGATCAGCCGGGCATCATCGGGCAGAATGCCGAGATCGGTGACCGTGCAGGGAAGCGTGGCCGCCAGGCTCTTCAGCATGGCCCGGTTCGAATCATAGACCTGGCCGACGGCAATCGATTGGCCCGGCTCCACCAGTTCCGTGCCCGTCGACATCACCGCAACCTTGACCGGTGCGAAGACGTCGGCCGACGCCAGGCCGAACGAGGACAATGCCGCGATGTCCTGCGGACGGAGCCTGGTTCCGGGATGCAGTATCGTCGCACCCGCGGCGACATCCTCGCCGGCCTTGCGGCGGTTGGCACCGGGCTTGAGGCCGGGTGGAATGATGACCGTCTTGCCGTCATCGGCGAGCGTGCAGTCCTCCTGCATGGCCACCGTGTCCGCGCCTTCGGGCATCACAGCACCAGTGAAGATCCGCGCAGCCGTCCCGTCGGGAAGATCATGGGACCTCGTATCGCCGGCGGCAATGCGAAGCGAAATGGGAAACCGTCCATCTCTTGCCGCATGGGCGGCGTGGGAAAAGGCATAGCCATCGACCGCCGCATTGTCGTGCAGCGGCACATTGCGCGGCGCTGAAATCACCGACGCCAGGAACCGCCCCACGGTTTCGGCCACGTTCACATGATCTCGCCCGACGACGGGGCCGAGTTGACGAACGATCTGGTCCAGGCAATCCGCATGCTTCATGCGGTCCTTGTCATGCAGGAAACAGTCGTCGAGGAGCTTGCGGCCCGTCATCCCGCCAACTCCGTGAGCAAGCCCTCGGCTTCCGCCAGGTCTTCGGGCGTATTGGCATTGAAGAAGGGGTCTATGGTGCGGCCCTGAAATGGGATCATGTCGAATGGGCAGAGCACACAATCATGGCGCCCGGTCCAGACGAGGACCTTGTAGGTATCCGTTCCTGCCATCCAATGCGCAAGGTCCTGCCTCAGGGCCATGGGCCAGAGACCAAAGACGGGATGACGGTTGCCATCTGATGAGGCCAGCACGATGCGCTCCGGCCGGCCATCGGCAGCTGCGACGAAGCGGTCAACCAGATCGGCGGGAAAGAACGGCGTGTCGCTGGCGACGCTCACCACATGGGTGAAGGCTGCGCCGGAACCGCTGGCCCATTCCATGCCGGCCAAGACGCCGGCCAGCGGCCCGGCGAAGCCCGCAATCGGGTCGGGAGCGACAGGGAGGCCAAAGGGCTTGAACCGCGCGGGATCACCATTGGCATTGAGGACTACAGCGCCCACTTGCGGCGCCAGGCGTTCGATCACCCGCGCCAGCATGGGGCGGCCGCCAAGCTGCTTCAGGCTCTTGTCGCCGCCGCCCATGCGCCGCGACAACCCGCCGGCGAGGACCACACCCGCAAGCTTCTCTCTCATTCGTCTCTCTCCCGCGACGCACCCTTGCGGTTCGGGCCGTCGTCGTCTTCGTGATCCGGCAGATCGAGGTCGAACTCGATGCGCCCGGCGCCGGACAGTGCGATGAAGCGCTTGCCGCGGGCCCGGCCGATCAGCGTCAGTCCCGCCTTGCGGGCCAGTTCCACCCCCCAGGCCGTGAAGCCCGAGCGCGACACGAGGATGGGAATGCCCATCATCACGGTCTTGATCACCATTTCCGAGGTGAGGCGCCCGGTGGTGTAGAAGATCTTGTTGGCGGGATCGGTGTTGTTCATGAACATCCAGCCGGCGATCTTGTCCACTGCATTGTGGCGGCCCACGTCCTCCATGTAGACGAGCGGCCGGTCCTCCTGACACAGCACACAGCCGTGGATGGCACCCGCTTCGAGATAGAGACTGGGGGCGGTGTTGATCTTCTTCGTCAGCGCATGGAGCCAGGAGGTCTTGAGCGTCCCATCCGCAGCGAGGCGCGTGGTGTCGAAGCTCTCCATGACGTCGCCGAACACGGTGCCCTGGGCGCAGCCGGAGGTGCGAACCTTCTTCTGCAACTTGGCCTCGTAGTTGGTCTCGCGGCCGGTGCGCACCACCACCACGTCGATCTCCGGGTCGTAGTCGACGGCGGTGATGGTATCGTCACGGCGCAGCATGTTCTGGTTCAGGAGATAGCCGACGGCCAGCAGATCGGGATGATCGCCGATCGTCATCATGGTGACGATTTCCTGCCGGTTGAGGAACAGGGTGAGCGGCTTTTCGGTGACCACGCGCGTGGCAACGGCCGCACCGGTCTGGTCGATGCCCTCGACGCTCGCCGACAGTCTGGGATCGCCAGGGTCCGGCCGGACGATGAATTCTTCCGCTGCGAGCAATTCCTTCGGGTTCACGCGTTACGACTCCAGGCACGATGACGGTTTACATGCTAGGTGGCATCGCCCCGGCAGGCAAGCCGCTGGCGTGGCGGCCAGATTGATTGCGAGAGCAACATCGTGGATAACAGGCATGCTGATCCTCATCGGCCGCAGGACAGCGCCCTCGGAGACGACCGCCATGAACGAACTGCGCCCACATCATCACGGCTTCAGTGCCGTGACCCGGAATCCCGGAACGCCGTTGCAAACCGCGTGGTTCGAGGACGTTCACGTCAACCTGTCGGCGGCCGAGCGCCGGGCGGCGACCATCGGCACGCGCCGCACCGTGAAGAAGGCCTACCAGGCGGCGTGGCTGGTGAAGGCGCTGCAGTGCATCGACCTGACGACACTTGCCGGCGACGACACGCCGGGCCGGGTGCACCGGCTATGCTGGAAGGCAAGACGGCCGCTCAGGGACGACATCGTCAAGGCGCTGGGACTGGCCGACAACCCGCCGACAGTGGGTGCGGTGTGCGTCTATCCGGCGATGGTGCCGCATGCGGTGAAGGCGCTGGAGGGATCGGGCATTCCGGTGGCCTCCGTGGCAACGGGATTTCCGGCCGGCCTGACGCCGCTGCCGCAACGCTTGGGCGAGATCCGCTATGCGGTCGAGCAGGGGGCCGGCGAGATCGACATCGTCATTCATCGCGCCCAGGTGCTCACAGGAGACTGGCAGGCGCTTCATGACGAGGTGGCGGCCATGCGCGAGGCCTGCGGGGCGGCACACATGAAGGCCATCCTGGCGACCGGCGACCTCAAGACACTCCGCAACGTCTACAAGGCGTCCATGGTGGCGATGCAGGCCGGCGCCGACTTCATCAAGACGTCGACCGGCAAGGAAGACGTCAACGCCACATTGCCGGTCAGCCTGACGATGGTCCGTGCACTGAGGGACTATGGCGATCTCACGGGGTTCAAGATCGGCTTCAAGCCGGCCGGCGGGCTCAAGACCGCCAAGGACGCCATGAACTGGCTCATCCTGATGAAGGAGGAACTGGGGCGCCGCTGGCTCGAGCCCGACCTGTTCCGCATCGGTGCCAGCTCGATGCTGGCCGACGTCGAGCGCCAGCTCGAACATTTCGTTACCGGCCGTTACGCGGCTCTCACCCATCATCCGCTCGCCTGAGGTCTTCCTATGCCCAGCGTCAAAGAGATTCTCGACACCATGGATTACGGCCCGGCACCGGAAGCGAACGGCCATGTGACGGACTGGCTGAAGACACACGAGAAAGGCTTCGGCCATTTCATCGGCGGCAAGTTCGCAGGCTCAAGCGGCGGCAAGCTGTTCGATGTGCTCAACCCCGCAACGGGTGCGAAGCTGGCCCGGGTCGCACAAGGAACGGCTGCCGATATCGACGCGGCCGTGAAGGCCGCCGGCAAGGCCCATTGGATGTGGTCGCGGCTCTCGGGCCACGACCGCGCCCGTCATCTCTATGCCCTGGCGCGGCTGGTGCAGAAGCGCGAGCGTTTCCTGTCGGTGCTGGAAACCATGGACAACGGCAAGCCGGTCCGGGAGTCGCGCGACATCGACATTCCGTTGGTGGCCAGGCATTTCTATCACCACGCGGGCTGGGCCGAAGTGCTGGCCGATGAGTTCCCCGGCTACCGCGCCGTTGGCGTCTGCGGCCAGATCATCCCGTGGAACTTTCCACTGCTGATGCTGGCGTGGAAGGTGGCACCGGCGCTGGCGGCGGGCAACACCGTGGTGCTGAAACCGGCCGAATATACCCCTCTGACGGCGCTGGCCTTCGCGGAAATCTGCCGCGAGGCGGGGCTTCCCGCAGGCGTGGTCAACATCGTCACCGGCGATGGCAAGACGGGCGCGGCACTCGCCGAGCATCCGGATGTCGACAAGATCGCGTTCACGGGCTCGACCGAGGTCGGCCGCCTGATCCGCAAGGCGACGGCGGGCTCGGGCAAGAAGCTGTCGCTGGAGCTTGGCGGCAAGTCGCCCTTCATCGTCCATGAGGATGCCGACCTCGACGCGGCGGTGGAAGGCGTCGTCGATGCGATCTGGTTCAACCAGGGCCAGGTCTGCTGCGCGGGGTCGAGGCTTCTCGTGCAGGAAGGCATCGCGGATAAATTCCTCGCCAAGCTGAAACGCCGCATGGCGACGCTGCGGGTGGGTGATCCGCTCGACAAGTCGATGGACATGGGGCCCATCGTCGACAAGATCCAGTTGGAGCGCGTCCAGTCGCTGGTGGCCAAGGGCCAGGCCGAAGGGGGCACATTGATCCAGGCGCCGTGCCCGCTGCCCAATGCCGGATTCTACTACGCACCGTCTTTGTTCCTTGATGTCGATACGGCGTCGACGCCGATGACGGAGGAAATCTTCGGTCCCGTCGCTTCGGTCATGACCTTCCGCACGCCGGACGAGGCCGCAGCCATCGCCAATCACACCAACTATGGGCTGTCTGCCACCATCTGGTCCGAAAACATCAACCTTGCGCTCGATACGGCAGCGCGCATGAAGGCGGGTGTGGTGTGGATCAACGCCACCAACCTCTTCGATGCGGCCGCGGGCTTCGGCGGCTATCGCGAGTCCGGCTTCGGCCGCGAGGGCGGGCGCGAGGGCATGTATGAATATCTCGTGCCGGACTGGGAGGCCGGCCTCAAGTTGGCGGGTGACAAGACATCCACGGCACTGGGTGCGGCGCCGGCTGCAATCACCGATGCCGGTGGATTTCCCTCCATCGACCGCACGGCCAAGCTCTACATCGGGGGCAAACAGGCCCGGCCGGACTCCGGATATTCCTACACCGTCTACGGCGCGAAGGGGCGGGCCATCGGGCAGGCGGGCCTTGGCAACCGCAAGGACATCCGCAATGCGGTGGAAGCGGCATCGAAGGCATCCGGCTGGTCATCCGCCACGGCGCACAACCGCGCACAGGTGCTCTATTACATCGCCGAGAACCTCAGCACACGGAGGGATGAATTCATTGGCCGCCTCAAGTCCATCGGGCAATCGCCGAAGGCGGCCGTTACAGAGGTCGATGCCGCACTCCAGCGCATCTTCTGGTATGCCGCGCAGGCCGACAAGTATGACGGCCGGGTACATGCCACCAAGACCCGCCATGTGACGCTGGCGATGAACGAGCCGTTCGGCGTCATGGGCCTTGTCTGCCCGGACGAGGCGCCACTCCTCGCTTTCGTGGCGCTGGTGATGCCGGCCATCGCGATGGGCAACCGGGTGGTGGTCGTGCCATCGCCCGCCCATCCACTGGCCGCGACTGATCTCTATCAGGTCTTCGACACGTCTGACCTGCCCGGAGGCGTCGTCAATATGGTGACCGGTGACCGCGACGAACTGGCCAAGACGCTGGCCGAACACGATGGCGTCGATGCCCTGTGGTACATGGGCGGACGGGAGGGTTCGGCGATGGTCGAACTGGCATCCGCTGGAAATCTCAAGCCCACCTGGGTCTCAAATGGCAAGCGCCGCAACTGGCAGGATCGCGCCCAGGGTCAAGGCCACGACTATTTGCGCCGCGCGACCCAGGTCAAGAACATCTGGGTACCCTACGGCGAGTGACTACGCGATTATCTTCAAGGGAGCGCGATCCAGCTTGCCAATGATGCGAGCCGCCTGGACAATCCGGCTGTTCAGGTTGAGAAAATAGTCCGGAAGGCTCCATCAGCCGGCGCCACCGGGGTCAATCACAATTCTTCCCCATCCAGCACAAACGAGATTGACACGGAGTGCCAGCCTCTTACACGTTGCAACTGATTCGAACCCCGGCAATCCAAGCAGAAAGTTGTTCCGCCCCATGAGCACCATCAATTACCTGACACGCATTGAGTTCGGCGAAGGACAGATTGGCCGTCTCAAGGAATTCATGGACGGTCTCGGCATCAAGCGCCCGCTCATCGCTACCGACAAGGGACTGGTGGCGACGGGTCTGGTGGGAAAGGTGATGGATCTCATCGGCGGTGCGGGCGTTGTGTTTGACGGAACGCCCGCCAATCCGACCGAGGACGCCGTCTTGGAGGCCTTTGCGCTCTACAAGGGAGAGGCATGTGACGGGGTAATCGGGCTGGGCGGCGGCTCCGCCCTCGACCTCGCCAAGGGTGTCAGGCTGCTCACCGGTCACGAGGGGCCGCTGGCGCAATATACGCTGGTGGCCGGGGGGCTCCAGCGCATCCATGGCAGGA
>CAZECZ010000155.1:0-10121 GCA_964510815.1 uncultured Aestuariivirga sp. | reverse complement strand
GACGACGCTGGCGACCAATGCGGTCGTGGAGGGGCATGGCAGTGCCGTGGGCGTCATCCTGATCGGTTTCGACAAGGCGATGACCGAGCGCACCGGGATCGCCAAGGCGTTTCCGGGCATGCCGATCGCGCTGATCGGCGGCGGGCACGATCACAATGGCGACGAGGCGAAGCCGCTCGACACCGCCGCGCTGGAAACAGCGGTCAAGTCGATGGCGGTCGATGCCTTTGCCATCGCGTCGGCCTTCGCGGTACGCAATCCCGCCCATGAACAGCGCGCGCGGGACATCATCACGGAACGGACCGGCAAGCCGGCGACACTTTCGACGGAATTGACGTCGGCGCTGGATGCGCCGCGCCGGGCTCTGACCGCTGTCCTCAATGCCAGGCTGATCTCGCGGATCTCGATGCTGATCACCGCCGTGCGGCGCGCCATGGCCGAGATCGGCATCGATTGTCCCCTGATGATCGTGAAGGGAGACGGCACGCTGGCGCTCGCCGAGAAGGTGGCGCTGCGTCCCATCGAGACGGTGCTGTCTGGCCCGGCGGCCAGCCTGGTCGGCGCCGCGTGGCTGTGCGGCCTGAAGGATTTCATCATGTCCGACATGGGCGGCACCACCACCGATCTCGGCATCCTGACAAATGGCCGCCCGCAGGTTGCCGAACAGGGCGCGGAAGTCGGCGGCTGGCGGACCATGGTGAAGGCCATCGATGTCCGCACCATCGGGCTTGGCGGTGACAGTGAAATCGCCGTGAGCTTCGATGGGAAGATCCAGGTCGGCCCGCAACGGGTGGCGCCGGTCTCGCTTCTGGCGTCGCGATACCCGGAAGTTTTGGCGATGCTGGAAGCTGATCTTGCCGATAACGAGGGCGGATCGTTGCATGGGAAATTCGTCCTGAAGCCATTCGGCGGCGACGGGACGGGCCCGGTTGCCGAACTGTCGCCGCGGGAAGCCGAACTGCTGGCGCTTGTATCCGGCCGGCCGCGTGCGATTCGCAGCGTGGCGGTGTCGTCGGCGGCCCAGCGCGCCCTGGCCTCGCTGAAGCGCAAGGGGCTGGTGCAGGTAGGCGGGTTCACACCGTCTGATGCGGCCCATGTGCTGGGGCTGCAGGCCAATTGGCCAGGACCTGCGGCCGAGCTTGCCGCGCGACTCATGGTCCGGTTTCGCGACATGAAACTGGGCGACGATGAGCGCGTGCGCAGCTTCTGCCGGGACGTGTGGTCTGAGACGGTGCGGCGCACGTCGCACGTCATCCTCGATACCGCCTTCGGCCGCTCCCTCGGTAACCACGAACTGGTGGATGCAGTCTGCTCCGGACGCCCGCACCTCGGACTGGCGAAGATCGCGATCTCGCCAACGGTCCCTGTGGTCGCAGTCGGTGGCCCGGTGCGGATCTACTACACGGAAGTGGCAGAGCGGCTGGGATGTGAAATGGTCTTTCCGCCCCATTTCGATGTGGCGAATGCCGTTGGCGCCGCGACCGGCGTCATCGCCCAAACCGTCATAATCGTGATCGAAGGTGACGGCAGCGGCCTGTTCCGCCTCCATGGTCCCAAGGGCACCGTGAGCTTCACCAACGCTGCGGCGGCATTGGAGGCGGCACATGACATCGCACAGTCCGCCGCGGCCGAGGCCGTGGAGAAGATGGGCGGTGCCAATCCGCAGGTCCGCGTGTCGGCGGCGAAACATCTGCTGCCGGACGCCGTCGACGACAACGGGCTGCTCGAAGCGAAAGTGACGGCCGAGGCGATCGGGCGTCCGGAGACGGCCTGAAGGCAACGTAGAGCAGTTGTTAACCACGACGCCGGTTGTTGCCAAGCGGTGATCCCGAAAACTCTCAGTTTAGGGAAGTGGTCAAGGTCCCATTAACTGAGGCCACTCTAATCATGATGGTAAGCACTTTCCAAAGAGGCTGCCGCCATGAATCCGCCTGTCAACGCCGCAAATCTGGGCCAGCCCTTCACGGGATGGGACGAACTCCGTTCGGCCGTGCCAGCCTGGAAGATTGAAAAGCCGCAGCCGCAGGTCCGCACCGACAGCCTGGTGCCGTTCTTCCCGGATCAGAATGGCAAAGTTTACGAAATGCTGCTGGCCAACCTGCCCGTCATGTTGCACTGCATGGATGGCGCTGGCCGCATCACGTCTGTGAACAAGCATTGGGCCGCCGCCATGGGTTATACCCTGTCGGAGGTGGCGGGGCGCTCCTTCAACGACTTCCTGACGGCGGAGTCGCGCGCGAGGCTGGTTCAGGATATTTACCCCGCCTATTTCCAGTCGGGGGTCTGCCGGGCGGAACTCGTCAGCGTCGTGAAGCAGGACGGATCGACGGCCCAGGTACTGCTGTCGATGAATGCCTATCGCGGCGACAAGGGCCGCATCGAGCGCTCCGTCTGCCTGATCGACCAGCCGGTTTCCGTCAACGTCGAACAGCAGGCCGGAGCACCCGAAGACCACCGCTTCAAGGGCGCCTTCGAATGCGCCATCCAGCCCTTGGCCCTGGTGTCGCCGACCGGTGAAATCAATCTCGGAAACGAGGCGTTTTGGTCTCTGCTCGGCCGCGAACCCGGTGACATCGCCCTCGACAACATCATGCATGCCGACGATCGCCCGGCGTTTCTGACCTTGATGAGCAATCTGCTCAAGGACCGCAGGGACCATGGGCGTCAGGAATTCCGTTATGTGGGCGCCGCTGGCAAGCTCATCACGGGCGAAACGCAAGTCAACATTCAGCGCACCGAGGCGGGCGACATCGAGCACATGGTCGTGCAGATCCTCGACACCAGCGACAAGAAGAATGCGGCGGACTCGCTGCAGCGGGCACAGAAGATGGAAGCCATTGGCCAGCTGACCGGCGGACTGGCCCATGATTTCAACAACCTGCTGACGGTGATCATTGGCAATCTTGAATTGCTTGAAGGCCGCCTGCCGGATGACCGCTCCACCAAGCGCCTGGGCGAAGCCATTGACGCCGCCCGGAAGGGCGCCGGCCTCACCCGCCAGTTGCTGGCCTTCGCCCGCAAGCAGGAGCTTGAACCGCGCGACGTGAAAATCAACGATCTGGTGAACGGCATCGCGCCCCTGATCGAGCGGTCCATTGGCGAACAGATACAGCTCAAGACCGATCTCATGGGCGGCGAACCACTGGCTGTGATCGATCCGTCACAACTTGAATCGGCAATCCTGAATCTCTCGATCAATGCACGTGACGCGATGTCGAGGGGCGGATTGCTGACCATCGAATCGCAGCCCGTCTATCTCGATCAGGTCTATGCCGACAAGCATCAGGACGTGACGCCTGGCCACTATGTGATGGTGGCCGTCTCCGACACCGGCGCTGGCATGTCTGCTGACCTGCTGGAAAAAGTCTTCCAGCCATTCTTCACCACGAAGGAGCAGGGCAAGGGGTCAGGCCTTGGACTGTCGATGGTCTACGGCTTCATGAAGCAGTCGGGTGGCCATATCAACATCTACAGCGAGGAAGGCCACGGCACCGCGGTGAAGATGTACCTGCCGCGCAAGTTTGTCGCCGGTGAAATCATTCCTGAAGTGCTGGGCGTGTCGCCGGAGCAGATCGCCACCGATCCCGCGGAGGCACCGGTCGAGCAGGTAGTTGACGAAACAGCTGCCGCCGAACCGCGCAAGCCGAAGATTCTCGTCGTCGAGGACCAGGAAGCGGTGCGCGCCGTAGCAGCCGGCTTCCTTCAGGATTTCGGCTACGACATCATCGAGGCGGAAGATGGCCTCCAGGCACTGGCAAGGCTGCAGGAAGATCCGGAGATCGACCTGATGTTCTCCGACGTCGTCATGCCGGGCGGCCTCAATGGTTTCGATCTGGCCCAGGCGGCCCGCGGCATCCGTCCCGACCTCAAGGTTGTGCACACCTCCGGCTATCCGAAAGGTGCCATGGTGCACCAGGAAGAGCCGCGCTTCCGTGAAGGCTTTATCATCATGAAGCCCTATCGCCGCGAAGACCTGCAGAAAATTATCCGCGACGCGCTCGACTATCAGAGTTAGCTGCTTCGCAAACACCCTAGACTCGGTGTAGATGTGCTGCGCCGGGGGTGAGGCTGGTCTAGGGAGAACGACCATGAAGGGTGCAGCGCGCCTTTTCTTTATACTTGCGATTGTCTACGCCATCTGCGGCATGATCCTTGGCATCTATATGGCTGCCAGTCATGACCACGGCGAGATGCCAACCCACGCCCACATCATGGTGGCGGGGTGGATCATGTCGTCCGTCTTCGCCTTCTTTTATCACCTGTTTCCAGACATCGGAGCGAAGCGGATGGCCTTCGTTCACTTCTGGGTTCAGGCGGTCAGCGGCATCGTTCTGGTGGTAACATTGTTCTTCCTCCTGAAGGGCAACGAGTCGCTCGAACCGATCACCGCTGTGGCGTCCTTCGGGTTCCTGGCGGGGATGCTGATCTTTGCCTGGAATGCGTTGCCTGCGCTTCGGACGGCGTGATCGTTCACACGTCCTTTGATCTTCTGGCCTCTCTGTCAGCGCTGACGATGACCGCACTGGTCTATCGTTGGCGGCTGTCAGACGCAGGCCAGAAGATCGAAAGTGCCGGTATTGGCTATGCCGCTTCGTTGGTACTGGGAGCTGTCGTCGGCGGCTTTGGCGCGGGGACCCTGAACCTCTGGCTGTCAGGCGAGCCCGGCGTGGGGCGGAGCATCGTCGGTGCGCTTGCAGGTGCCATTGCTGCTATCGAGATTTTCAAGCGGGTGAAGGGCATCGAGGGCTCCACCGGCCTCATCTTCGTGCCGGCCTTCGCCACCAGTGTCGCGGTCGGCCGCTGGGGCTGTTACTTCGCAGGGATGGAAGACCAGACCTATGGCACGCCGACATCTTTGCCCTGGGGCCACGACTTCGGCGACGGCATCTTGCGACATCCGGTGGCGCTCTATGAGAGCTTCACCATGGCGTTGTTTCTGATGGCAGCGCTCGTCCTCATCGGCCGCCGCCAGCCATTCTTCATGTGCAATGGCTTCTATTTGCTGGTGCTGGCATATGGCGCACAACGCTTCTTATGGGAGTTCCTCAAACCCTATGGAACCATCGTCGGTCCCCTCAATCTGTTCCATTTCATTTGTGCCGGACTCGTGGTCTATTCTCTCTTGATGATGCGAAGGGGTGGAGCGCAGACGTGAACAGGGCATCCCTGTGGAGCCGGGTGCTGGGCTGGTTGCAACTGGCAGCCGGTGTGGCCATTGTCGCAGTGATCCTGTTCTTGTGGAAACTGGTGCGTGAGATTTTCCAGATTGACGAGGTACCGGCACTGTCCTTCCTTGTCTGGGTGTTCGTCGCCATCGCGGCGCTGCCCACATTCTTTTCCGGCCTGTTCACAATTCTCTTTGCCAATGCTGTGGAACAGGCGGAGCAGGGCGTGCGCAACCAGCAGAAGATCGTGCTGCGCATCCTTATGGCGCTCGCCGGCCTGTGGTCGGCAGGAGTCGTGGGCTTCGCGGGTCTCAGCGTGCCGCCGGTGTCATTGTTTAGTCTGCTGAGCCTGATCACTGCGGGTCTCGCCATCATGGGGCCGGACTGGACCGCCGATCTGTTTGCGCCGAAGGAGAACCAGCCGTGAACGCTCCGATCCGCAAGGTGGCACCCTATGTCTTCTATGGGCAGACGACGTCCATGTGCGATACCTGCATGGCGCTGGTGCCGGCCAAGATCATCATCGAGGATAACCACGTCTATTACCTGAAGCGCTGCCAGTCCCATGGGGTGCAGAAGGCGCTCGTCTCCACCGACGCCGCCTACTACAAGCTCTGTCACGACTATCTGAAGCCCGGCGACCGGCCATTGCAGCCCCAGACCCGCACCGAGTACGGCTGCCCCTATGATTGCGGGTTGTGCCCGGACCATGAGCAGCACTCCTGCCTGGCGCTGATCGACATCAACGAAGCCTGTAACCTGACCTGCCCCGTGTGCTTCGCCGACAGTTCCACGGCCAAGACGTCACACCGCCCGCTGGCCGAGATCGAGCGCATGATGGATGCGCTCGTCGCATCCGAAGGTGAGCCCGACCTCCTGCAAATCTCAGGTGGCGAGCCCACGATCCATCCGCAGATCATCGAGATCATTGAGGCAGCCAAGCGGCGCCCGATCCGCCACATCATGCTCAACACCAACGGCATCCGCATCGCGCAGGAACCGGACTTCGTGAGGCGGTTGAGCGGGTTCAAGCCCGGTTTCGAAGTCTATCTGCAATTCGACTCGCTGCGCGCCCCGGTTCACAAGGCTCTGCGCGGCGCCGACCTCACCCGCATCCGGAGGCAGGCGCTCGAGGCACTGGAGCGCGAGTCGATTTCGACCACGCTGGTCGTTGTCGTGAAAAAGGGCCTGAACGACGATGAACTGGGGGAGATCATCGACTTTGCCCTGCAATGGAAATGCGTGCGCGGCATTACCTTCCAGCCGATCCAGGATGCTGGCCGCAACGAGAACTTCGATCCCGCTCGCGACCGCATCGTGCTTTCGGATATCCGCCGCAGGATCATCGAGGCGGGAACGCATTTTGGCGCAGGTGACATCATTCCGCTGCCCTGCAATCCCGAATCCATCGCCATCGGCTATGCGCTGCGCAAGGGAAAGCAAATCGCGCCCATCACTTCGTTCTTCCCGCGCGACATGCTGGTGGAGGCGCTGCCCAATGCCATCACCTTCGAGAAATACCCGGACCTTCACAAGCAGGTGCTGAATTTCTTCTCGCTGTCGACGGCGGAATGCAACAACCCGGAGAAGCTCGACGCGCTACTCTGCTGCCTGCCCGAAGTGCCGGTGCCGGAGGGCATGGGCTATGAGAACATCTTCCGCATCGCCATCGTCGAATTCATGGACCAGCACAATTTCTGCATCGGCCGGGTAAAGCGCTCCTGCATCCATTTCGTGACGCCGGCGGGCCAGATCATCCCGTTCGAAACCTACAACATGTTCTACCGCGATGAAGCTGCACGGCGGCGGATGGCCCAATCGCGAGGTGAAGCATGAAGGTCATACTCACCATCTTCTGTATTCTCGTCATCCTCTTTGCGGGTGGTTGTGCGCTGGTGTTGTTCGCGGAAAGTGGCACCAGCGCTGCGCTGTCTGCGCTGTCGCTGGCACTGATCCCGGGAGGGATAGTGGCGCTGAATGTGGCGGTGATTGCTGCACTCTGGGGCATGGCCAAACCCGGAAGCTGGGTCTTCATTGTTCTGGCAATCCTCGATGCCATCGTGGTCCTCTTCGTTCTCGCGTTCTGGGCCAGTTCCGGCTGGGGCGATCCGAGCCTTGACATGCTGACGTTGCTGACGGCGGCGGCCTTCGCAGCAAAGGGCGCCCTGTCGATCGCCGTTTTGAAGGACCTGAAGACGCCAGCGGACACCGCATCAACACAGGATGAGTCATAGTGGGACCGATCTCTCTTCTGGTTGGACTGGGTTTCTTGGGGGCCATCATCTGGCTGCTGCTCGATCGGCATGAACGGCGGCGTGCAGCCAATGGTCAGCCGCGCCATTCCACTCTGAGGCTGATCTTCGGGGCGGCGGCGCTGCTCACCATGCTGTTTTCGGGCGGCTGCGGGCTGCTGTTCCTCGCCAATATGGATGGCCAGTATGTCACCTGGCAGGTGATCGCCACTCTTGCCGGGCCGCCTTTCGTTATTGGCCTGCTGGTCTGGTGGCTGGCCATGCGGCGGGGAACGGAACCGCCACCGGCCTAGTTCAGACCTTGCCTGGCCATGTCCGGCAATGACACTATGGCGTGAAGCCGATTCTGGGGGTCGCATGTTTTCCGAACTGTCGCGGGAATTCGTCGAGCTGTTCACCGTCAGCAGTCTGATCACGCTGGTGATCCTGACGACGCTGGAAACGGTGCTGGGCTTCGACAATCTTCTCTACATTTCGATCGAAGCGAAGCGGGTGGCCCCTGACCAGCAAGCCCGGGTCCGGCGCACCGGCACCATCCTCGCTATCGGTCTTCGGATCGTGCTGTTGTTCGTCGTGCTGCAACTCATTGCGATGTTCCAGCAACCCTGGTTTTCAATCGATATTCCCATCATGCATGGGATCGTCAACGGTCACAGCCTGATCGTCATGGCCGGCGGGCTGTTCCTGATGAAGACAGCGCTCACCGAGATCCGTCACATGATGACGATCGAGGATCTCGAACACGGCGAGCGTGAAGGCCCCAAGCACCGGTCGGTTGCCATGGCGCTGGTGTGGATCCTGGTGATGAACGTCGTGTTTTCGTTCGACACCGTGCTGTCGGCGGTGGCGCTCACCAAGAATTTCGTCGTCATGTCGCTGGCGATCGTCCTCTCCGGCGCGCTGATGGTGCTGCTCGCCGATCATGTCGCGCGTTTCCTGGACAAGAACCGGCTCTATGAGGTGCTCGGCCTGTTCGTGCTGTTGCTGGTGGGCGTCATGCTGCTGTCGGAGGGGGCGCACATCGCCCATCTCGATCTCTTCGGCTACGAGATCCGCCCGCTCGAGAAGTCGACCTTCTACTTCGTCGTGGCGGCGCTCGTCATCGTCGACATCGTGCAGGGCCGCTACCAGAAGAAACTGAAGGTCGAAGCGTCGCGGAAAGCCGCTGCAGGCGAGGGGACCGGGCACGTCTGACTTGGCGGCGTGTGGGCAAGGCATTAGCGCTTGCAGGCATATATATAACATGGTATATATCATGTTATGAAAGGGAGTCCGATGACCGGCGATCTGGTCCGTGACTATGGCTACCTGACGCTTGGCTCGCGGCTGAAGCGGCTCGGCGAGCGTATGCAGGCCGATGTGCAGCGGCTGACCGCGGCCCGCGGCATCGAGCTTCACGGCGCGCTGTGGACGATGCTGGGTGCAATCGACCGGGACGGGCCGCTGACGGTGGGCGAACTGGCCCAGACCCTCGGGATCGCCCAGCCTGGTGTTACCCGCAGTCTCGTACAGCTTGAGGCCCGCGGGCTGGTGGTACCGCGGCGATCGGATACCGATCAGCGGGTGAAGCGTGTGGCGCTGACGGAGCAGGGCCAGGCCTTGGTCGAACACGGCAAGCGCGTGGTATGGCCAGGCGTGACCGCCGCTGTCGCGGAAATCTGTGACGGTCTCGACGGGCCATTGCTCGACCAGCTGACCAGGATCGAAGAGGCGCTTGCCGAGAAGCCGCTGGATCAGCGGGCCAAACTGGAGGACGGCGCATGACGGAGCATTATCTCGATCGCGCCGTCTTCCATGCCCTCAGCACCCGCCATGCGCCGATCGCACTGGGCACGGTCCATGCCCGCCGCTATCAAGCCGAAATATCGCCGTTCGCGGGCACCGCAGACGATGGCGATGTATCACTCTCTGCTCTGGCGGAGCTTGTTCCGGCCGACGGAATGATCATTTCGGCACGTGTTGGGGACCAGCCGCTGCCGCGCGGTATCGTGGCCGAGCATGTGTGGCCCGGGGTTCAAATGGTCGCGGAGAGGCTTTCAGCTCCGGAAGGAGACCACGCATTCCTCGAACTCGGCGATGCCGATGCGCCGGAAATGGTCGAGCTTGCGGCTCTCACCAAGCCAGGGCCATTCCTCGCCCGCACCAATCGCTTCGGTGGCTATATCGGAGTCCGGATTGAGGGTCGGCTGGTGGCCATGGCTGGTCACCGCCTGCAGGTGCCGGGTTATACGGAAGTGAGCGCTGTCTGCACCCATCCCGACTTCCGTGGGCGGGGATATGGCAGCTTTCTGCTGTGCACGGTGGCTGCGCGGATCAAGGCGCAGGGCGAGACGCCGTTCCTTCATACCTTTGCCAGCAACACCGGCGCCATCCGTCTCTACGAGCGTCTGGGCTTCGTTCATCGCAGCAATATTTCGGTTACAGTGCTGCGCCGCGCGTAGGCGTTGATTTCGGGGGCGTAAGTCACTACAAGCGCGCCAACTCATTCCCCCAATTGAAGAAAGACATTCGCGATGGCGCGCCAGTTCATCTACCACATGCACGGCCTCTCCAAGGCCTATGCCGGCGGCAAGAAGGTTCTCGACAACATTCACCTGTCCTTCTACCCGGACGCCAAGATCGGCGTGCTCGGCCCCAACGGCTCGGGCAAATCCACGCTGCTCCGCATCATGGCGGGCATCGATACCGAGTGGAACGGCGAGGC
>CAZECZ010000154.1:0-10169 GCA_964510815.1 uncultured Aestuariivirga sp. | reverse complement strand
AGATCAGGTCGACGATCAGCTTCACCTCGTGCAGGCACTCGAAATAGGCCATCTCGGGGGCGTAGCCGGCTTCCACCAGCGTCTCGTAGCCAGCCCGGATCAGCTCGACGAGGCCGCCGCACAGCACCACCTGCTCGCCGAACAAGTCGGTCTCGCACTCTTCCTTGAAGGTGGTCTCGATGATGCCCGAGCGGCCACCGCCGACGCCGGAGGCGTAGGAGAGCGCCAGATCATGGGCGTTGCCGGACGCGTCATGATGGATGGCGATGAGGCAGGGCACGCCGCCGCCCTTCTGGTATTCGCCGCGCACCGTGTGGCCGGGGCCCTTCGGCGCAATCATGATCACGTCGACCGTCTTCTTCGGCTCGATCAGGGCGAAATGGACGTTGAGGCCGTGGGCGAAGGCAATCGCCGCACCGTCGCGGATGTTGGGGGCGATCTCGTCGCGGTAGATGTCGGCCTGCAGCTCGTCCGGCGTCGCCATCATCATGAGATCTGCCCACTTGGCGGCCTCGGCCACCGTCATCACCTTGAGGCCGTCGGCCTCGACCTTCTTGGCGGTGGCGGAGCCGGCCTTCAGCGCGATGGCGATGTTCTGGGCGCCCGAGTCCTTCAGGTTGAGCGCATGCGCCCGGCCCTGGCTGCCATAGCCCACGATGACGACCTTCTTGGCCTTGATCAGATTAACGTCGGCATCCCGGTCGTAATACACGCGCATGGTCGAAGACCCCTGTTTCCCATTGAAAAGATGGCGGGGGATTAGCGGTGCAAGGCGCGCATGGCAAGCGGCAATGCGTGGAACCGCCTATGCAGCAGGTACTTGAGGGCCGCCGAACCTTCCCGAGACGATGGACGCCAAGAGCCGCTGTGCCGGCGGAACCCGGCTGATCGGCGCCACCAGCTGATCTCGAAGCAGCGGCAGGAGGGTGGAATCCGACTGGTAGAACGGCGTGAAGACCCGCGACAGGCCCTGATAGAGCCTCACATGAAACCTCCGCTTTCTGGCGTAAGTCACCAGTGCATCATCGAGATTTGGCGTCTCACGAAGCGCGTCCGTGAGCGCGTAGACATCGAGCAATGCCATGTTGGCGCCTTGCCCCAGCTGCGGGCTGGTGGAATGCGCACTGTCGCCGATGAAGACGAGCTTGCGGCCGAAGGGCAGCGGCAGGGTGTGATGGTCATAGGACGCCAGGATCATCTGATCCGCTTCCCTGATGCTGGCCAGCACCGGTTCGACATCGGGCCAATACCCCAACACCTCCGCTTTCCAGCGATCCAGACCGGCCGCGCGCCAGCGCGGAAAAGCGTCTGTCTTAAGGCTCCAGAAGAAGGCGGTCTGGGCTTCTGCACCCTCGCGCTGGGCACCGATCGGCAACACACCGATCATCACCGAGGCCCTGTCATAGCGCTGTTCGAGGGCATGGGGATCGAAGGGAGCATCCGGCCATGGCAGGCTGGCCCAGATCGCGCCATAGCCGAGCGGGCGCCGGCAATCGGGTGCCGCGGCGTGGGCAATGAGCGGCGAGCGCGCCCCCAGCGCGTCGATGACCAGATCGAACGGCCCCGCTCTCCGGCCTTGATTCAGGATCACAGATGTTCCGTCCAAGTCCTTGACCGCACTCGCCGTTTCGACGCCAATCCCGTCATGCTGCACCGCCTCGAAGAGCACATTGAACAGCGCGGCGCGATGGACGGCGAGGCCGCGCGCATTACCCAGTGCCGCATAGCGCACGTCCAGCACCACCCGCCCGGAGATGCTCGCTTTGCCGTACAGCCGGTCGATCCGCGCCCCGAGCCCCCGCATTCGTTCGCCCAGCCCCAGCCAGTCCAGCACCGCAAGGCCGGACGGCTGCAGGATGAGGCCGGAACCCAGCGGCCGGGGCGCCTCGAATTGCTCGAACAGGGTGACGCGATGGCCCAGCCGGTGCAGCGCCAGCGCTGCCGAGAGACCGGCGGGACCCGCACCGCAAATCGCGATATGAAGGAAAGCCGTCATCGTCAGACGCCCACCATAGCGCCGGAGTTCCCTACGAACCATGAAGCGTCTTGCCGCCAGTGGACAATGGGTTAGGCTGTGCACGGGAGGACCACATGACGCCTGAAGAGAGAATAGCCAAACTCGGCCTGACGCTGCCGCCTGCTGCGGGCGCCGTGGCCAACTATGTGCCATGGGCCATCACCGGCAATCTGGTGATGACCTCCGGCAATCTGCCCTGGCAGGACGGCAAGCTGGCTTATGCCGGCCGCATCGGGCGGGAGATATCGGGCGAGGACGGCTACAAGTCCTGCCAACTCTCCTGCCTCAACGCCATCGCCCAGATCAAGGATGCGGTAGGCGAACTCTCGAAGGTGAAGCGCATCGTCCGGCTCGAAGGGACCTTGTGGGTGGACGAGAGCTTCAAGGACCACCCCAAATGCCTCAACGGTGCATCGGATCTTGTCAGCGAGGCGTTTCAGGACAAGGGCCGCCACACCCGCATGATCTACACCAACCCGGTGATGCCGCTCGATTGCACGTCGCTGGTGGTTCTTTACGCGGAGATCGAAGCATGACGGATGACGAACGCAAGGCGGAGAAGGAGAAGGCCATGGCCGGCAACGGCATGGTGGGCCAGCGCTTGCTCTCCGAAACCGAAGACGTCAGGGTGTGGACCATCGACCTCGCCCCAGGAGAGCGCGTCGCCTACCACAAACATGTCCTCAACTATTTCTGGACGGCCACGCGCGCCGGCAAGTCCCGCTCGCACTACGCCGACGGCCGCGTCGCCGAAACCGAATACAAGGAAGGCACGACCCGCCATTTCACCTTCGGCCCCGGCGAGAACATGGTACATGACCTCGAGAATATCGGTGACACCCGCCTGTCCTTCACCACCGTGGAACTGAAGACCGGCAGCGCCAATGCGCCCCTGCCCTTGCCCGTGAAGCCGGAGAATTGACGTGACCATCAACTTTACAGAAGTCGCCGCCGGCCTCGCTTTCCCGGAAGGCCCGGTCATGCTGCCCGATGGTGGCTTGCTGGTGGTCGAAATTCCGAAAGGCTGCATCACCCGCGTCGCGCCTGATGGACGCAAGACCGTTGTCGCCACGCCCGGCGGCGGACCGAACGGCGCGGCATTCGGGCCGGACGGCAAGCTCTATGTCTGCAACAACGGCGGCTTCTCCTGGCGGATCGAGGACGGGAAGTATTTCCCCGCCGGTCAGCCAGACGACTATAGCGGTGGCCGTATCGAGCGGATCGACATCGACACCGGCAAGGTGGAGGTGCTCTATACCGAGTGCGACGGCCACGGCTTGCGCGGCCCCAACGACATTGTCTTCGACAAGCATGGCGGCTTCTATTTCACCGATCACGGCAAGCGCCGTGCGCGCGATGTCGATTTCGGGGCGCTCTATTACGCGAAGACCGATGGCAGCCTGATCCGCGAACTCGTTCAGCCGATGATCATGCCCAATGGCGTGGGGCTGTCACCGGACGACAAGACGGTCTACGTCGCCGAGACCCGCACCGGCCATCTCTGGGGCTTCGACATCGTGGAGCCCGGCGTCATCCGCAAGGCACCGCCGCATGAAAACGGCGGGCGGCATCTCACGGGACCTGCAGGCTACACGTCCTTCGACTCCCTCGCCGTCGAAGCCAATGGCCATGTCTGCGTGGCATCGCTGGTGCTGGGTGGCATCAACGTGATCGCCGCCGATGGCGCATTCGTAGAATACGTTCCCATGCCGGACCCCGTCACCACCAACATCTGCTTCGGCGGCCCGGACCTGATGGACGCCTACATTACGCTCTCAAGCACCGGCCGGGTGGTGAAGATGCGCTGGCCACGGCCGGGCCATCGGCTCAATTTCGACCCTTGTGCGTAATCAGAACCAGTAGTCCTTCACGCACTTTCCATCGCGCGGCAGGTCATCGAAGGTATCGAGGCCATCGAAATGATCGATCGGAATGGCGGCCACCGCTTCGGGTTCGGCCAGCCGGAGATTGACGGCGATGCGGTAGCGGCCATCCTTGCCGGGCTGCCGCGCCCGCCAATAGGCGACGCAGCCGCAGGCGGGACAGAAGTGAAAACCGATGGTCTTATCGCCCCACACATAGGCCCGCGTCGGGCCGGTGACCTTGATGCCCTCGCCGTCATAGTCATAGGCCCACAACACGCCATAGCGGCGGCAGACGGTGCAGTTGCAGGCCGTGGCTGACTCCGGCACGCCCTCGAAGCGCCACCGCACGGCACCACAATGGCAGGATCCCTCAATCATCACGATGTCTCCTTTCAGAGCGCTCTCACCGCCCCCGGCAGCAAGAGCGTGTCAGAGGTCGCCGATCACCTGGCGGAACAGCCGCACGGTCTCTGCCATCCCGAAAGTGAGCGCATCGGCGGTGATCGCATGGCCGATCGAGACTTCCTGAAGATTTGGCAGCGCCTCGACCAGCGGCGGCAGATTGTCCCGTGTCAGGTCGTGGCCGGCATTGAGACCGACACCCGCCTGAGCCGCGGCCCTGCCCGTTTCCACCACCCGCGCCAGTTCCCGCTTGGCCCGTTCCGGCTCGAGGGCGCCGCCATAGGGGCCTGTGTAGATTTCAATCCGGTCGGCACCCACAGACTTTGCCAGTTCCGGCGCATAGGGGTCAGCATCGACAAACAGCGACACCCGCATGCCCCCTGCATGGATGCGCGCGATTACATCTTTCAGCAGGCCGACGTTCATGACGATGTCCCAGCCGTGGTCGGAGGTTCCCTGCGAGGGATCGTCGGGCACCAGTGTCACCTGATCGGGCTTGTTCTCCTCCACGAGCTTCAGGAAGCGCTCGTCCGGATAGCCTTCGATATTGTACTCGCGGCCCGGAAAGTCCGTGCGGATGAGATCGCGCAGCACCGTGACGTCGGTCCCCCGGATATGCCGCTCGTCAGGGCGAGGATGCACCGTAAGGCCCACCGCCCCCGCCTCCAGCGCGATGCGGCCCAGCCCCTCGACCGACGGCCAGGGCACATCCCGGCGATTGCGAAGAAATGCGATGGCATTGACGTTGACAGACAATTTGCACGGCACGGCAGGCACTCCAACCCATTGGAGTGTCATCCATACCCACAAATTGGACCGTCGAAATGATCCGGTTCAGAGAAAAAATGTCAGACCAATCAAAATTGCTCAGCGGCGGGGGCAGACCACCTTTACCGGGAGCCCGTCCTTCAACGCGAAATATTCAAGACACGTTAGGCCATCCTGAGTCACTTCGTGCCGGCCGATATCACTTGCCCTCAGAAGGTCGGACGGAGATGTGAAACCGTCCGCATCCCAGTCCATGTCGGTCCAAGGGTAGCCGAGCGCGGCCACCGCAACGATGCGCAGGAGCAGGTAGGCACCAATGACGCCAATACCGAGCCGCAACAACAGCCAAAAAGTACGGCGCATCGGCGAGCCTCAGATCTTCATGCCCTCGGGCCCACGGGTGATACCGGCGACACCGGTGCGCGCCACCTCGACGAGGCCGAGCGGCACCATCAGCGAGATGAAGTGTTCCACCTTGTCGCTCTTGCCGGTGATCTCGAAGATGAAGCTGGTGGTGCCGGCATCGATGACGCGGGCCCGGAAGGCCTCCGCCAGCCGCAGTGCCTCGACGCGCTTTTCGCCCGCCCCCGCCACTTTCACCATGGCCAGTTCGCGGGTGATCGCATTGCCCTGCACCGTCAGGTCGGCCACCGAATGCACCGGCACCATGCGGCCCAGCTGGTTCTTGATCTGCTCGATGACCGACGGTGTGCCGGTGGTGACGATGGTGATGCGCGAGACGTGCTTCTCGTGCTGCGTCTCGGAGACGGTCAGCGACTCGATGTTGTAGCCGCGCCCCGAGAACAGGCCGATGACACGGGCCAGCACGCCCGGCTCGTTGTCGACGATGACGGCCAGCGTATGGGTCTCGACCGTGGGCGTCTCGGGCTCAAGGAAATAGGCGGATGCCGGCTGCTGCAGAGCGGTCTGGTTCATGGGTGGTCTCCCGATATGTTACGTTGTTGCTTGGCACCGATGCGGCGGACGCCGGCGGTGATCGATTGCAGGGGGCCCTTGCCCTGCGCCATCTGCCGGCGCACCCAGGCCGCATGAAACAGCCGCAGCTCGACTGGTACGCGGGCAAGGCCCAGCTGCCGTGCAATCGCCATGCGGTGGTTGCCAGGGCCGACGCGGACCAGGCTGCCGTCGGCATCGACGCCAATCCCGATCTCGGATTCCATCAATTCGACCAGGACGGGCCTGACAGGCGACGACGCCTTGGCGGCGTCCGAAGCACTCTCCAGCCCGTCGTAGTCGGGGCGGCGGCGATAACCATTGTCACGGATGCTGACAATCAGCCGATGGAGATCCTCGAAATAGCCGTCGATCCGCGCGATGCTGTCGAGGTCCTGAAGATTGCGAATGGCCGGCCGCCCGGCCTCCAACCGCCGGACAAGCGCGGCATATCCAGCCGTGCCCCGGTATCGGCCCCCGTGGGCCAGCAGCTCCGCCACTTCCCGATGGATGACGGACTTGTCCAACGGTTCGAGCATCGGTGCCCAGGGGCCGCGGCCAAGGAAATAGTCGGCCGCCGCCACGTTTTGGCCTCCGATCAAGCGATTTGGCGGAAACTGATGGGTCACCTCGCGGGGATCGATGTCAATCACCAGCCGGTTGCCGAAGACGCCATGGAACGCCACATAGCTGCCGGCAAACGGCAGCGGCCACGACCGGGCACTGGACAGCAGCTGGCGCAGGTCGAGCGCGAGGTCCTTGCGGTCCTCATGCAATCCCCCGTCTGCCACTGCCGCCCGCATCACAGGATGAAGTCTCCGATGTCCAGGGCGATGTCCCCGGCGAACTTGATGCGGAAATCGGCAGCGCCATCGCCATCGACATCACCGGTCAGTATGGTGACGAGGCCGCCGGCGCTTTTGAAGGCGCGCAATTCGCCCGCCGCCGCGCTGAACGGATCGCTGCCGATGAAAGTGAAGGCATCATCGACGCCGGCTGTCGTGGTGTCCGCATCGATGGCGGCGAGCCTGATCACATCCTTTCCGTGCTGGTAATGCCGGATCATGTCACAATCGGCGCCGGAACTTTCGAGAATGGAGGTGTAGACGAACTTGTCCGCCGCCCTGCCGCCATCGAGGAAATCGCCGCCTTCGCCGCCCTGCAGCTTGTCGCGGCCATGGCCACCAAGCAGCGTATCGGCCCCGGCGAGTCCGAACAGGTCGTCGTTCCCGTCATTTCCGGTCAGTGCGTTGGCGATCTCATTGCCGATCAGCAGGTCGCTGCCCGCGTCGCCGGTCGCATTCTCGATGAACACACCATTGGCAATGGTGAACCCGCCATAGATCCCGTCATGCGCCGAGATGAAGCCGCCACCACCGTTGCCCACTTCGATCCTGGCATCGCGGAGATCGATGACGCAGTTCGAACTGCCACCGGCCATGATGGTATCGGTCCCGCCGGCATCCCAGAGACAGCTGTAATAGGCCCCGGCGGCATTGGCATTGCGCAGCACATAGACGTCATCGCCCGTGTTGTAGGACATGTTGGCGCCGTAGAGATATTGCAGGGCTGCGATATCGAGCGCCATGGGCGTTGCCTCCCAGCCATGGGTCGGGCTGGCGTCAATGCTGAGCGGGCCGAGCGGCCCCGTCTGATAGCCGTCGTTGTAGGACATCATGGTGTAGACGCCCTGGTTCAGGTTGAAGTCACCATAGTCGCCGAACGCCGAGGTCACTCCCGGGAACGGCTGGAAAGCACCGCCTTCGCTGCCGTGAGGATGCTTCAGCCCCAGCGTGTGGCCCAACTCGTGAATATAGCTCACGAAGTCATATCCACCGATCTGCAAGCTCGAATAATCATTGGTCACATAGGCATCGTAATTGATCACAAAACCCGTCTGCGTGCTGCTCACGGTCCCGGGATAATCGGCCCAGCCCAGGCTCCCGGGTGCGTCGGCATTGCTGACAGCTCCCATGGCGATGTTTGCCGAGGGCTGGTCAAACACCTCGACGAAGTCGATGTTGCAGACATTCTCGATCAGTTGCAGGGCCAGCCGGAACGCCGCCGCTTCCTCGGGCCCGGTGGTAGCCGTCGTTCCCGTTACGGTCATGGCTTCGGCCCCGGCGATTCCGCCAATATAGACCTCGATGGTAGTCGTGCCCGGCGTGCCGTCACTCCAGTTGGTGCCACCCAGCATGCCGTCGATGAGGGTTGAACCGCTAGGGGTGGTATTGACAGCACTCGACGAAGCCATGAAGTATCTCTTTCTCGGGGTCAATCCCGGCTATACAGGTTTCCAGTCCTGCAGTTTCCGGCTCGCCGAGGGATCTGCAGGCATCCGCATATCACAGGATAAAATCCCCGATGTCGAATGCGATATTGCCGGTGAGCTTGATCCGGAAGTCGGCCCCGCCGTCGCCATCGACATCGCCAGACACGATCGTGAACGTCCCGGCTCCGTTGAGAGCAGCACGGAGTTCGCCTGCCACATGGCTGAATGCGCTGTCGCCGATGAAGTCGAAAGCATCATCAAGTCCGCCGGCGATGGCATCAATGGCATCCAGCCGAATGACGTCATGGCCATGACGGAAGTCGGCGATGCGATCGCTTTCCGAGACGGTGCTGTCGAGAATATCCGTGAAAACGAATTTGTCGGATCCATTGCCGCCCTTGAGCAGATCGGCGCCACCATCACCCTGCAGCGTGTCGCGGCCAGCATCGCCCAGCAGCCTGTCGTTGCCACTCAGGCCCCGCATGTCATCATTGCCGCGGCCACCGGTCAACCGGTTGTCGACGCCATTGCCGATCAGCGTGTCGTTGCCGTCCAGGCCCGCCGCATTCTCGATGACCGCCCCTTGCGCGATGGTGAAACCGCCATGGATCCCGTTTTGAGAGGAAATGAATCCGCCACCGCCATTGCTCACCGTGATCTTCGCCTCCCTGAGGTCGATCACGGCATTGGCGTTGCTGCCGGCCTTGATGGTGTCGGTGCCGCCGGCGTCCCAGAGACAGCTGTAGGACGTTCCCGCCACATTGGCCGACGGCAGCACGTAGGTGTTGTTGCCCGTATGGTAGCTCGTGTTGGCGCCGTACAGATACTGTAGTGCGGCGATGTCGAGCGCCATGGGCGTGGCGCCCCAGCCATAGGTCGGCGTCACATCGGGATCGAGCGCGCCCAGCGGCCCCGTTGCGTAGCCGTCATTGTAGGACATCATCGTGTAGACGCCCTGATTGAGGTCGAAATCGCCGTAGTCGTCGTAAGCAGCCTTGACACCGGGAAACTTCGGGAAACTTGCTCCTTCCCTTGTATGCGGATGCTTGAGCCCCACGGCGTGGCCAAGTTCATGAATGTAGGTCACGAAGTCATAGCCGCCGAGTTCGAGGCTCGAATAGTCGTTCGTGGCATAGGCCGTGTAGTTGATGACCACGGCCGAGTCATCGGGAAACGCCGGATAGTAGGACCAGCCCAGTGAACCGCCGGAGTCCGCGTTGTTGCAGGCGCCCAGCGTGATATTGGCCTGGTTCTGGTTGGCAACCTCGACGAAATCGATGTTGCACACCGCCTCGATCTGCGCGAAGGCCAGCCGGAATGCCGCCGCCTCTTCCGGATCGGTCCGGGCCGTCGTGTCGGAGTAGCTCATGTACTCCGGCCCCGACTGCCCGGCGATGTAGACGGAGACGCTGGTCGTCGCCGGCGTCCCGTCGCTCCATTGGGAGCCAGCCAGCAACCCGTCGATCATGGTGACGCCGCTTGGCGTCGTATTCACTGCATTCGAAAGTGGCATCCTCGATCTCCTCTGCGGGGGCGCGCCTTAGACGAGCATCTTGCCCTTCGCGTCGATGACCGAGCCGACGTCCTCATCAGGAACATCTTCACCCATCAGCATCTCATTGTGCGCCTTGCCGGACGGAATCATGGGGAAACAATTGGCCAGATTCGCGACGCGGCAATCGAAAATGACGGGATGCGGCGTCTTGATCATTTCCTTGATCGCGTCATCCAGTTCACCCGGCTTGGTGGCACGGATGCCGACGCAGCCATAGGCCTCCGCCAGCTTGACGAAGTCCGGCAAGGCTTCCGTATAGCTCTCCGAAAGGCGGTTGCCGTGCAGCAATTGCTGCCACTGGCGCACCATGCCCATGTACTGGTTGTTGAGGATGAA
>CAZECZ010000153.1:0-10220 GCA_964510815.1 uncultured Aestuariivirga sp. | reverse complement strand
ACCGAAGCCCGGCTCACGTCCGCAACGGCTTGGTATCTGTTCGCGGACCCGGCAACCCTGCCCGTCCTCGAATACAGCTACCTGAGCGGCGCGGAAGGGCCGCAGATCGCATCCCGTGAGGGATGGGACGTGTTGGGCATGGAGTTCCGCGTCATCCTCGACTTCGGGTGCGGTGCCGTCGATTGGCGCGGTGCTTACCGGAATCCGGGTGCCTAATGGCCCTCACGGCTGACCAACTGCGCACATGGCGCGATTCCCTGATTGAGGCTCGCCTCAAGGGCATCCGCCGTGTGCGCGATCAGAACGGCGAAGAGGTTGAGTACAAGAGCGATTCAGAGATGAACGCCGCCATTCGCGCCGCCGATCAACTCATTCTTGAAACCACTGGCAAGCATCCGAACGTGATCCGCTTCCAAACTTGTAAAGGACTCTGACCATGAAGAACTATGTGCAGACCGGCGACAACCTGACCTTGGCCGCCCCCTATGACGTGGCATCCGGCGACGGTGCTCTTGTGGGCAGCATCTTCGGCGTTGCCGCTGGCGATGCCGTCTCCGGCGATGACGTGGACCTTGTGACGCGCGGCGTCTTCGAAATGCCCAAGACTTCCGCGCTGGCGATCAGCGCGGGCGATCAGGTCTATTGGGATGACACGGCGAAGGAAGTGAACAAGACTTCCAGCGGCAACACCCTGATTGGCGTGGCCGTCACCGCCGCCGCCAATCCTTCGGCAACCGTCAACGTTCGACTCAACGGGAGCTTCTAAGCGCCTCTGAGAAAACTGCCGTCCGTCAGCGTGACAGGCGGGCGGCAGTCCTAACCGCAGTCAACATCAACAGGAGAGGCGAAGGAGTCTCTATGAATCAGGGACAGTTCTCATGTCTTCCAAGAGACAACTTCGCTTCAAGGAAGTGGACGTAAGCCGGGCTCTTAAAGGTGCCATGAAGGCCGGGCTTGACGTGGCCCGCGTCGAAATCGATGCTTCCGGACGTATCGTCATCATGGCCAAGGGTGCGGAGCAAACGCATTCGTCCGATGATCCGGAAGCCGCATTGTCCGCTTGGGAGCGTGAGTATGGTCAGCGTGAAGTTGAAAGGCGTCAATAAGGTTCGGAAGCGTCTTGCCGATGGCACGATCAAGCAATTCTACTACCACCGTGCGACCGGAACGCGACTCAGAGGGGTGCCCGGCTCACCGGAGTTCCTATCCGACTATCAAGAGGCCGAACGATTTGCGCCGCATGAAGTCGGCAACGTCAACGCGCTCATTCGTGAGTATGGGCTTTCACCGAAATTCTTGAAGAAGCGCGAAAGCACTCAACGCGAATACAAGCGGATGCTCAAGAGGCTTGAAGCTGAATTCGGCACCATGCCCATTGCTGCATTGGCTGCACCCCGCGTCATCGGCAAGTTCATTGACTATCAAGAGCGGATTGGAAGGGACCATCCCCGCGAAGCCGACAATCAACTTACCATCATGTCGGCGGTCTTCTCCTATGCGAAGTCCAAGGGGCGTATCGCCCGCAATCCGCTGGAAGGCTTCGAACGGCTATATGATAGCGACCGTTCCGAGAAGATTTGGCTTGAGGGTGACGTGATGGGCTTCATGAAATCCGCCCCGGCTGAATTGCAGCGGGCCATGATTCTCGCCATTCACACCGGGCAGCGTTACGGCGATTTGGTTCGCCTTCGATGGTCTGACTATGACGGCGATGCGATCAGCCTCAAGCAATCCAAGACTTCAATGCGCGTGTGGATAAAATGCACGTCCGCGCTCAAGGCGATGCTCGACTCCACGCCCAAGAATGGGCCGTTCATCCTCACCCGCCCGGACGAGACGCCATGGCACACCGCCAAGGATGACAAGGCCATGGGCAAGGCTTGGACCGCCCACATGAAGGCCGCCGGACTCTACAGCGAGTCGCCCGGTGATCGGCTGCACTTCAATGACCTGAGAGGGACTGCCGTGACGCTGTTGGCGGAAGCCGGGGCAACGGTCCCCCAGATTGCGGCGATCACTGGCCACACGCTCGAATCCGTGACCCGAATCCTTGAGAAGTATCTGGCCCGGACGAAGCGGCTTTCGGAAGCTGCGATCTATGCCTTTGAGAACGCCCCGGCAACAGCTTTTGCAAACCGCCTGCAAACCACGGCTGACAAGCCAAAGTCAGTGCAGTGAAAAACATAGGAGTATCAATAAGATGAATGGCGCGCCCGACAGGATTCGAACCCATGACCCCCAGATTCGTAGTCTGGTGCTCTATCCAGCTGAGCTACGGGCGCTGACCGGGCGCCTCTCTAATACGCTGCGGCCGCGAAAGCAAGCCCTGAAACGGCGGCGTGATGTCATGAAAGGCGGAGCATGTGTCCCGCCGGCGCCCGCCTCACGTGGCGGCGACCGGAGGCACTGGCGTCGGAGGCGGCTCAGCCGCTGGCACCACGGATCGGGCAGCCACTGGCGGCGGTTCTTTTGATGGCGCGGATGGGGGCGGCACTGCGGGCGGTGCAACCTGCGGCACCAACCCCTGCACCGACCCGCCATCGAGCCCCACTTCCTTCAACAGTGCATCGAGCAGCGGCGCCTGGGCCCGGTAGCGCAGCGCGCTGTTCACAATCTGGTCCGACAGCCCGCCGCCACCATTCATCTGGCCGGCAGCGGCAGCAGGGCCCGCCACAGACGCGCCCAGTCCGTCGACCTGGATGATCTTGATGCCATCGATATTCTCGATGGGCTTCACCGACTCGCGCACGATCGCCTCGAGGTTCTCGATGATCGACAGCTTGACGCGCATTGCGACCTGATCGCTGGACAGCAGGTTGGCGGCCTCGTTCAGCGCCTTGTTGCCGCTGGCCTCGATCGCATAGCGCACCTCGGCCGCCGCCGCCTTGACCTTTTCGGCGGCCGCTTCGGCTTCGGCGGCAATGCGGGTCTTGTCGGCAACGCCCTGGGCCTCTTCGCGCATGGCTTGCGCCTTGTCGGCGGCGGCCAGCTTTTCAGCCTCGGCTGCGACACGTATGGCGATTGCCTGGCGTTCCGCTTCCTTCTGCGCCTCGATCAACTCGATCTGCTTCTGGCGGTCGGCGATTTCCTTTTCGCGCGCCGTCACCACGCGCTCCTCGGCTTCGACAGCGCGCGCCCGCGCCGCGTCGGCCTCAGCCTTGGCGAGCGACTCTTCCTTCGATTTCTCGGCCACGGCGATCTCGCGCTCCTGCTGCGAGATCTCGATGGACCGCTGACGGGCGATATTCTGGGTCTCGACCGCACGTTCCTTCTCGATGCGGCCTTCCTCGACTGCCCGCTCGGCAAGGAAGCGCGACTGCGCCACCTGCTGGTCGGCGGCGATCTTGGCCTGTTCCGCCGATTGGTTGCGCTGCGCCTGTTCCTTGACGATTTCGGCCGCCTGCTCGGCACGCCGGATTTCGATCTCGCGCTCCTGCTGCAGCTTGGCGTATTCCTGCTCCCTCTCAAGCTCGAGCATCTGCTTGGTCGCTTCCAGGTTCTTGTTCTGGATCTGCACCGCGGTGTCCTGCTCGATATCGTTGCGGATTTTCTTGCGCCGCTCGATCTCTTCGGTGAGCCGCGTCAGGCCCTCGGCATCGAAGGCGTTGTTGGGATTGAAATGTTCCATGCTCGTCTGGTCAAGGCCGGTGAGCGACACGGTCTCGAGTTCAAGGCCGTTCTTCAGCAAGTCCTCGCTCACCACGTGTTGCACCTTTTGCACGAAGTCGACGCGCTTCTCGTGGAGTTCGACCATGGTCATCTCCGAGGCGACGGAGCGCAGTGCATCGACGAACTTGCCTTCGACGAGTTCCTTGAGCTTTTCGGGCTGCATGGTGCGAGCACCCAGTGTTTGGGCAGCGTCCGCGATCGCGTCTTCGGTGGGCTTCACGCGCACATAGAATTCGGCCACCACATCGACCCGCATGCGATCGCGCGTAATGAGCGCCTGGTCGCCGGCGCGGTTCACCGCCAGCCGGAGCGTGTTCATGTTCACGGGAATCGTCTCGTGCAGCACCGGAAAGACCAGGGCGCCGCCATTCAGGATGACGCGCTGGCCGCCAAGACCGGTGCGCACGAAGGAGGCTTCCTTCGAAGCCCGCCGGTAGAGCCTGGCCACGATGAGCCCGATCGCGAACAGGGCAACGACGATGATCACCGCCGAAATCACGATGTTCGGAAGGTTGGAATTCAACATGGGTCCTCAGTCCTTCTGGGGGGATTGGAGCGGCGCCGGAGCGGCATGGAAGATGGCACCCGACTGCCCGGTGAGGAGCACTTCGGTGCCCGCATGGAAGCTCTGCTGCGGGTCGACGGGCTCAACCATGACGTAATGGGATTGGCCATGCCGATCCTTCAGGCGCGCTTGGGCGGGAGTCCCGGCCTTGGCGGTTCCAAGCGTCACGACGGCATTGCACCCGACGAAGCTGGACGATGAGACGGCCGACGTCTGGTCCGACGGCAGGATGGCGGCAAGCAGGCCACCGAACCAGCGGGTGGCGGGAAAGGCGCCAACCACCGCCGGAATGACGGCGATGCCCGACGGCAGCAGCCAGCCAGTCAGATTGAAGATAGCGCCCTGTATGGCGTATCCGATGACCGAAAAACCTGCGAGGAAAGCGATCAGCAGCACCAGCACTGGGACCTGGCCGACCCGCAGCCACGATAGCAAGCTGGAGAGCATCCCGCCGCCATCGCTATCTGCAACGAGTGCCCCCTCGGCATCGGGGCCATCGAACAATCCATCCAGCAACCCGGCGATACTAGCGCCGAACATCAGGCCGGCGGCTTCCAGCACAGCGATGATGACAACGACTGCCGCAGAAACCGAAAACATGGTGTTTTCAGGCGCCAACAGAAAGGCCAGCATGCGCTTCACCCCGCGTCAATGACACTCGACACTAGGATACATAGGACACCGCGGGCAAAGGAAAAGAGAGCGGCATCCGATTCTTCCGGCGCGGGTTATCAGGCCGGACGTGCGCGGAGTGCCGGATGGGGCGAGGCAAGATGGCGGCGTAGGGCGACGATGACCGCCACCGCGAGTCCGGCCAGCAGCACCAGCGGCGCCGGCCGCAGGCCAAGACTGACCATGACATTGGCTTTGGCAACGATCCATGGATCGACGCCGGTCGCCAGGCCATACCAGGCAAATTCGATGGCAGCCGTGGCGACGGCACCGAGCAAGGCTGCAGCTGACATCACCAGCAGTGACGGCTGCAGCTTTCGACTGATGAGGAGGCGGTAGATCATCAGCAACGCGAACAGACCTGCCATCAATGTCGCTTCGCTGGCGTCGATTTTGGACTGCATGAAGAAATGCAGCACGGCGAGCGGGGCGATCACATAGATCAGCTTGTGCAGCGGCTTCCATCTCTTGCCGAGGCGTCGCACCATCGCGTCGGTCGAGGTCGCCGCGAGAACCGCAAGCCCCAGCACGGCGGCAAATCCGATGGTGAGATAGATGCGCAGCGCGATCTCGCTGGCGACGAAAATGAGATTGAACTTCTCCATCACGATGTAGAGGAGGAGATGTCCGGCGGCGTAGGCAAATGCGGCGACACCCGTCATGCGGCGGACAAGCGCCAGGCGGGGCAGATTGAGAAAGCGCTGGGCGGGCGTCAGGACCAGCGTCACCAGCAGCAGGCGCACCGCCCACAGCCCCAACACCAGCAGTGCCTCCTTGACGGCAAGCGGCCCGAGGTCGTGGGTGACGGCGCGGTAGGCGAGCCACAGGGCCGGAGCGGCGAGGGCGGCCAGCGTCACGGTCTTGAGTGCCGAAAAACGTCCGGCGCGATCGGTGATCGGTGTCATGCCCTTCATGTCGCAAATGACCCCCGCAGTGTCACTGCAACTTCGATCACCAATCGGCGAGGCGCAAGTGATCACATACTCTCTCAACCTGCTCACCCGATCGGCTGGAAAAGGAAAACCCCGGCGTTTCCGCCGGGGTTCTGCTGGTTCAGCTTGTGCTGAGCGCTGGACTTAGAAGTCCATGCCGCCCATGCCGCCGCCCGGCATGGCGGGGGCTGCTGCCTTGTCCTTCGGCTTCTCGGCGATCATCGCCTCGGTGGTGATCAGCAGGGAAGCAACCGAAGCTGCGTCCTGGAGCGCCACGCGCACGACCTTGGCCGGGTCGATGATGCCCTTCTCGACCATGTCGCCATACTCTTCGTTCTGGGCGTCGAAGCCGTAGTTGCCGGACTTCTCCAGAACCTTGCCGACCACGATCGAGCCTTCGACACCGGCGTTCTCGGCGATCTGGCGGATCGGAGACTCAAGCGCCTTCGACACGATGTTGATGCCGGCCTGGATGTCGGGGTTCGAGGACTTGACCGACTCGGCGGCCTTCTTGGCGCGCAGCAGGGCGATGCCGCCGCCGGGGACGATGCCTTCTTCCACCGCAGCGCGGGTGGCGTTCAGCGCGTCGTCAACGCGGTCCTTGCGCTCCTTGACTTCGACTTCGGTCGAGCCGCCAACGCGGATGACGGCAACGCCGCCCGCCAGCTTGGCAAGACGCTCCTGCAGTTTCTCGCGGTCGTAGTCCGAGGTGGTTTCCTCGATCTGCGCCTTGATCTGCGCGCAACGGCCCTGGATGTCGGCCTTCTTGCCGGCGCCGTCGACGATCGTGGTGTTTTCCTTCTCGATCTTGACGCGCTTGGCCTTGCCCAGCATGTCGATGGTCACGTTCTCGAGCTTGATGCCGAGATCTTCCGAGATCACCTGGCCGCCGGTGAGGATCGCGATGTCCTCCAGCATGGCCTTGCGGCGGTCACCGAAGCCCGGCGCCTTGACGGCCGCGACCTTGAGGCCGCCGCGGAGCTTGTTGACCACGAGCGTGGCAAGTGCTTCACCTTCGATGTCCTCGGCGATGATCAGCATCGGACGCGAGGTCTGCACCACGGCCTCGAGGATCGGCAGCATCGGCTGCAGCGACGAAAGCTTCTTCTCGTGCAGCAGGATGTAGGGCTCTTCGAGCTCGGCCACCATCTTGTCGGCGTTGGTGATGAAGTAGGGCGACAGGTAGCCGCGGTCGAACTGCATGCCTTCGACGACGTCGAGCTCGGTCTCGGCGGTCTTGGCTTCCTCAACCGTGATCACACCCTCGTTGCCAACCTTCTGCATGGCTTCGGCGATCATGTCGCCGATGGCTTTCTCGCCATTGGCGGAGATGGTGCCGACCTGGCCGACTTCAGCCGAGCCCTTGATCTTCTTGGCGCGCTTCTTGATGTCCTCGATGGCGGCAGCGGTGGCCATGTCCACGCCACGCTTCAGGTCCATCGGGTTCATGCCGGCGGCCACGGCCTTGGCGCCCTCGCGGACGATGGCCTGGGTGAGGACGGTGGCGGTGGTGGTGCCGTCACCAGCGGTATCGTTGGTCTTCGAGGCCACTTCGCGCACCATCTGGGCGCCCATGTTCTCGAACTTGTCCTCGAGCTCCACTTCCTTGGCGACGGTCACGCCGTCCTTGGTGGTGCGGGGAGCCCCGAACGACTTGTCGATCACCACGTTGCGGCCCTTCGGACCCAGCGTGACCTTCACGGCGTTGGCGAGGATATCGACGCCACGCAGCATGCGCTCACGTGCATCTGCGGCAAAGCGTACGTCTTTGGCAGCCATGTTGCTACTCCTTGATTATCGATTTGAATTGGATGCGGGGAAGGGAAGGATCAGGCCGCCTTCTTGGAGGCCGACTTTCCCTCCATGACGCCCATGATGTCGCTTTCCTTCATGATCAGATACTCGACACCGTCGATCTTGACTTCGGTGCCCGACCACTTGCCGAACAGCACGATGTCACCGGCCTTGACGTCGAGCGGCACCAGCTTGCCGGTCTCGTCGCGGCCGCCGGGGCCAACGGCGACGATTTCGCCCTGCATCGGCTTTTCCTGGGCGGTGTCGGGGATGATGATGCCACCCTTGGTCTTGGTGTCTTCCTCGACCCGCTTGACGACAACACGGTCGTGCAGAGGACGGAACTTCATGTGTGAACTCCTGATTTTGACGTCGTTTCTGGAATCTGTGGCCCACGGTCCCACCGGACCTGAACCTCTGTTGGCACTCAATGGAGCAGAGTGCTAACAGCTGGCGGGTGAGATAGGGCGAGACCCGCCAACCGTCAAGAGGCGGAATTGGGCGGCATGGTTAAATTTCGTAAATTTTCTTATGCCACGTGGTTGAAGCGTTCGGCTGGGTCTTGGTCGAGAAGCTGGTTGACGGTCGCCAGCGCCTTGCCGAACTGGTCGCGGCTAGCCGTGCCGCCGAAGCAGATGCGGACGGCCTGGTCGTCTGTCCGGCGATCGACAGCAAAGGCTGTGCCCGGTGTCACCCGAACGCCGCGGTCATCGAGTTCGCGCGCCAGGTCGCCCGGCGTCCATTGTTCGGGCAATTTGAGCCACAGGAAGCAACTGCCCGGTGCGCACAACACATTGCGGCCCTGCAAGACCGTCAGCGCCAATTGGCGGCGGGTGGCATTTTCGGTGATGATGGCGTTCAGGATGCGGTCAGCGGTATCGCTGCCGATCCATTGGCGGGCGATCTCGGCCGCAAGGCCCGCACATCGGCCGCCCGCCACGGCCAGGTGGCGCGTGACGTGCCCTGCCACGCCGGCGGGAGTGGCGACGAATCCGACGCGCAGGCCGGGTGACAACGTCTTGGAAATGCTGGTGATGTGATAGGTGCGCTCCGGCGCCATGCTGTAAAAGGTTGGGGCCTGCGTCCGCGGGTCGAGCAGCCGGAACAGGTCGTCCTCGATGATCGTCAGGTCGTGGCGCCGTGCAATTTCGACAATGGCCAGCCGCCGGTCATGGGGCAGGGTGCCGGCGGTAGGATTCTGCAGGCTGGGTATGGCATACAGCACGCGCGAACCGCTGCTGCGGATGGCGTGTTCAAGAGCCTCGGGCAAGAGTCCGTGGTCATCGATCTCCACCGCGGTGATCGTCAGGCCCAGATGCCGTGCAATCGGCTTGATCGTGGGATAACTCAGCGCCTCCGTCATCAGGCATTCGCCCTGCTGGGTCAGCGCCGACAAGCAGGCGACGAGTCCGGCATGGGCGCCCGAGGTCACGATCACGTCGGCATCCGAAACGGCTATGCCCGAGCGTGCCAGCCATGCAGCACCCATGGCGCGATGATCGGGGAATCCGTTGATCGGGCCATAGTCCAGCAGGCGCAGGTTGTTGGGTTGTCCCGTCATGTTCCGGAGCGCAAAGTCGAGATCCTCCGGCGAGTAGATATTGGGCGGTGCCGCGTGCGACAGGTCGATCAGGCCATTGTCCACGTCCCGCGACAATGATGATGCGATGGTGCGAACCACGGGATTCTTCAGGAAGCTGCCCCGCCCGACCTCACCGGAGAGCAGACCCATCTTGTCGATTTCGGCATAGGCGCGTGTCACCGTGCCTGTAGTGACGCCTAGCCGGTAGGCCAGATCCCGTTGCGGCGGCAGCCGGTCACCCGGTTTGAGCACGCCGCGTGTCAGATCCTGACGAATGGCGTCAGCAATCTCGATGTAGAGTGGTTTCTCCCGGCGAAGCTGAGGCAGCCATCTTGTCATGGTGACAATATTTCCATTGATCTCGATTGGCTGCGTACATTATAGAATTGAACCCGTACAATCAAGTAGTTTGATTGATACAATAGAGACAAATGGTGATGCCATGCGCAAGATTGCCCTATCAACCGGACTGACCCAGGACTTTGGCTTCGGCCTCGCCGTGATCCGCCGCGTGATCCGCAATTGGCAGGCCCGCCGCAAACTGAGGACGCTTCAGTTATTCGACGACTACATGCTGGCCGACATCGGGCTGACGCGTGATGATCTTCACTACGGCTTGCGATTGTCGTCACGCGCCGACATTGCGGACGAGTTGAACAGGATCCGCGATCAGCGGATCGGGCCGGGAATCCGGAGACCTTAGAGCAATCTGACTTTTGATGGGACCATCAAAAGTCAGATCAGTTGCTCGCTCATCAATAGGTTGGTGCGTAGTTGCTTCGCTATGACGATTCCGTCTTGGCGCATTACGCACTAAGGTCTGGGACGCTGACGTTAAACGATGTTGAAGTCGTCAGCCGTCAGCGTCACCAATCCCGTCAGTTCGATCTGCATGTCACGGTTGCCATCGCCATCGACATCGATCTCGACGATGGTGATGTTGCTCTGGTTGATCAGACGGATGCGGGCCTCGGTGTCGCCGAAGGCATTAAACGGGTCCTCGCCG
>CAZECZ010000152.1:0-10341 GCA_964510815.1 uncultured Aestuariivirga sp. | reverse complement strand
TGAAGTTCGAGATGATCGGCGTCTCGATGATCTCGCCCGACGGCTTGGCCATGAGTCCGCGCATGCCGCCAAGCTGCTTCATCTGGGCTGGCGAGCCGCGGGCACCCGAGTGGCTCATCATGTAGATCGAGTTGACCTGCTTCTCACGGCCGGTCTTCTCGTCGACCTGAACGGCCGAAATGCGCGCCATCATTTCCTCGGCCACCTTGTCGGTGGTCTTGGCCCAGGCATCCACGACCTTGTTGTACTTCTCGCCCTGAGTGATCAGGCCGTCGATGTACTGCTGTTCGAACTCCTTGACGAGTTCGCGCGTGGTGCCGACGATCTTCTCCTTGGTTTCGGGAATGACCATGTCATCCTTGCCGAAGGAGATGCCTGCCTTGTAGGCGTTGTAGAAGCCAAGGCTCATGATGCGGTCGCAGAAGATCACCGACTCCTTCTGACCGCAATGGCGGTAGACGGCGTCGATCATCTTGGAGATCTCGCGCTTGGTCATCAGCTTGTTGCAAAGATCGAAGCTGATGCCCATGGACTTGGGCAGCAGGTCACCGATCTTCATGCGGCCCGGAGTCGTTTCCACGATCCGGTTCACACGGCGGCCTTCGGCATTCACTTCGCTGATGCGGCCCTTGATCTTGGTGGCCAGCGTGATGACGCCAGCCGCCAGCGCGTGATCGATCTCGGCCATGTTGCCAAAGGCCTTGCCCTCACCCGGCTCGCCATTGCGCATGACGGACAGATAGTAGAGGCCAAGCACGATGTCCTGCGACGGCACGATGATCGGCTGACCGTTCGCTGGATGCAGCACGTTGTTCGTCGACATCATCAACACGCGGGCTTCGAGCTGGGCTTCCAGTGACAGCGGTACGTGAACGGCCATCTGGTCGCCGTCGAAGTCAGCGTTGAAGGCGGTGCAGACCAGCGGATGAAGCTGGATCGCCTTGCCCTCAATCAGCACCGGCTCGAAGGCCTGGATGCCGAGACGGTGGAGCGTCGGGGCGCGGTTCAGCAGCACCGGATGTTCGCGGATGACCTCGTCGAGGATATCCCAGACCTCCGGCTTTTCCTTCTCCACCAGCTTCTTGGCCTGCTTGACGGTGGCCGAGAGACCCTTGGCATCGAGGCGCGAATAGATGAAGGGCTTGAACAGTTCGAGCGCCATCTTCTTCGGCAGGCCGCACTGGTGAAGCTTGAGTTCCGGACCCACGACGATGACCGAGCGGCCGGAATAGTCGACGCGCTTGCCGAGCAGATTCTGGCGGAAGCGGCCTTGCTTGCCCTTCAGCATGTCTGCAAGCGACTTCAGCGGACGCTTGTTGGCGCCGGTGATGACGCGGCCGCGGCGGCCGTTGTCGAACAGGGCGTCGACCGACTCCTGCAACATGCGTTTTTCGTTGCGCACGATGATATCGGGTGCCCGCAGTTCGATCAGGCGCTTCAGGCGGTTGTTGCGGTTGATGACGCGGCGATAGAGGTCATTCAGGTCCGACGTTGCGAACCGGCCACCATCAAGCGGAACCAGCGGACGCAGTTCTGGCGGAATGACCGGCACAACGGTCAGGATCATCCATTCCGGACGATTGCCGGAGTCGATGAAGCTCTCCACCAGCTTCAAGCGCTTGGCGATCTTCTTGGGCTTCAGGTCGCCAGTTGCCGTCTTCAGTTCCTCACGGAGCTGCTCGCGCAGCTGTTCGAGGTTGATCGACATCAGCATGTCGCGAACTGCTTCAGCGCCGATGCCGGCGGTGAACGCATCTTCGCCAAAATCTTCCTGGGCCTTGAGATACTCGCTTTCGCTGAGAAGCTGATGCAGCTTCATCGGCGTCAGACCCGGCTCAAGAACAATGTAGTTCTCGAAGTAGAGGATGCGTTCGACGTCCTTCAACGTCATGTCGAGCAGCATGGAAATGCGGCTCGGCAGTGACTTCAGGAACCAGATGTGGGCGACGGGAGCGGCGAGCTCAATATGACCCATGCGCTCACGGCGGACCTTGGACAGCGTGACTTCGACGCCGCACTTTTCGCAGATGATGCCCTTGTACTTCATGCGCTTGTACTTGCCGCACAAGCACTCGTAGTCCTTCACGGGGCCGAAGATGCGGGCGCAGAACAGGCCATCGCGCTCGGGCTTGAAGGTACGGTAGTTGATCGTCTCCGGCTTCTTGATTTCGCCGAACGACCACGAGAGAATCTTCTCAGGGCTGGCGATCGAGATGCGGATCTGATCGAAAGTCTGGGCCGGCGTTGCCGGGTTGAAGACGTTCATGACCTCTTGGTTCATCGGTCACTTTCTCCTTTCGCGGGGCCTCCCCGCAGGGGTCCTATTGAAACGGTACTCAAAACCGGCGGGGAGGCATGCTCCCCGCCCGGCCGACTTACGGAACTTGCTGCGGGTTCTGCAGCTCGACATTGAGGCTGAGAGAGCGCATCTCCTTGACCAGCACGTTGAAGCTTTCCGGGATACCTGCTTCGAACGTATCGTCGCCACGGACGATGGCCTCGTAGACCTTGGTGCGGCCTGCGACGTCATCCGACTTGATGGTGAGCATCTCCTGCAGCGTATAGGCGGCGCCATATGCTTCCAAGGCCCACACCTCCATTTCGCCGAAGCGCTGGCCGCCGAACTGCGCCTTGCCGCCCAAAGGCTGTTGGGTGACAAGCGAGTACGGACCGATGGAACGGGCATGAATCTTGTCGTCCACCAGATGGTGCAACTTCAAGATATAGATGTAACCCACGGTCACTTGACGATCGAACGGTTCGCCCGACTTTCCGTCGTAGAGTTGCACCTGTCCGGAGGTCGAAAGCCCGGCCTCCTTCAGCATGTCGGCAATGTCCTCTTCGCGGGCACCATCGAAGACTGGGGTCGCGATCGGAACACCGCGACGCAGATTCTCCGCTGCGTCCACCAAGGCGCTGTCGTCGAGCCCCTGAAGTTCTTCGTTCTTGCCGTAAATGCGATTCATTTCATCGCGCAGCGGCTTGACGTTGTTGCTCTCGCGGCTGGCGTCCAGCATTTCGCCGATGCGCCTGCCCATGCCGGCGCAGGCCCAGCCGAGGTGTGTTTCGAGGATCTGGCCCACGTTCATGCGCGACGGCACGCCGAGCGGGTTCAGCACCACGTCCACATGGGTACCGTCATCCAGGAACGGCATATCCTCGATCGGGACGATCTTGGACACCACACCCTTGTTGCCGTGGCGGCCGGCCATCTTGTCACCAGGCTGGATCTTGCGCTTCACGGCGACGAAGACCTTGACCATCTTCATGACGCCCGGCGGAAGTTCGTCACCGCGGCGCAGCTTGTCGACCTTGTCGTTAAAGCGCGTATCGAGACGCTTCTTCGACTCCTCATACTGCTGCTTCATGGCCTCGAGTTCGGCCATGGCCTTCTCATCGCCGAGGGCGATGTTCCACCATTGCGAGCGGGGCATATCCTCCAGCGTCGCGCCGGTGATTTCGCCCTCCACCTTGTGGCCCTTCGGGCCGCCGGTGGCAGTCTTGCCGGTCAAGAAACCGGACAGGCGGCCATAGGAGTTGCGGTCCAGAATCGCCAACTCGTCGTCGCGATCCTTGGCAAGGCGCTCGATTTCCTCGCGCTCGATGGCCATGGCGCGCTCATCCTTGTCGACGCCGTGACGATTGAATACGCGAACCTCCACGACGGTGCCGGCCACACCGGGCGGCAGGCGGAGCGAGGTGTCACGGACATCGGAAGCCTTTTCACCGAAGATGGCGCGAAGCAGCTTTTCTTCCGGCGTCATCGGGCTTTCACCCTTCGGCGTAATCTTGCCGACGAGAATGTCGCCCGGCTTCACTTCAGCCCCAATGTAGACGATGCCGGCCTCGTCGAGATTCTTGAGTGCCTCTTCGCCGACATTCGGGATGTCGCGGGTGATTTCCTCTGGGCCAAGCTTCGTGTCACGCGCCATCACATCGAATTCCTCGATGTGAATGGACGTGAACACATCGTCCTTCACAATGCGCTCGGACAGCAGGATCGAGTCCTCGAAGTTGTAACCGTTCCACGGCATGAACGCGACGAGCACGTTCTGGCCAAGGGCCAGATCGCCAAGATCGGTCGACGGGCCGTCAGCGATAATTTCGCCAGCCTTCACCCGATCTCCCACACGCACAAGAGGACGCTGATTGATGCAAGTGTTCTGGTTGGAGCGCTGGAACTTCGACAGCGTGTAAATATCAACGCCTGACTTCGACGGATCCGTCTCGTCCGTGGCCCGGATAACGATACGCTTGGCGTCGACCTGGTCTACGATACCGGTGCGGCGGGCCGCAACGGCAGCGCCCGAATCGCGGGCCACGACCGATTCCATGCCGGTGCCAACCAGCGGGGCGTTGGTGCGCACCAGCGGCACAGCCTGGCGCTGCATGTTGGAGCCCATCAGCGCGCGGTTTGCGTCATCGTTCTCGAGGAACGGAATGAGAGCCGCCGCCACCGAGACCAGCTGCTTCGGAGACACGTCGACATAGTCCACGCGGTCCGCCGGGACGATCAGCACGTCACCTGCGTGACGGGCAATCACCAGGTCTTCGGCAAAACTGTTGTCCGCGGTCAGCGCCACGTTCGCCTGGGCAATGTGGTGCTTCTGTTCCTCGATCGCCGACAGATAGACCACCTCGTCGGTGACCTTGCCGTCATGGACCTTGCGGTACGGAGTCTCGATGAAGCCGTACTTGTTCACGCGGGCATAGGTGGCCAGCGAGTTGATGAGGCCGATGTTCGGGCCTTCAGGCGTTTCGATCGGGCAGATACGGCCGTAATGGGTCGGATGCACGTCGCGCACCTCGAAGCCGGCGCGCTCGCGCGTCAGACCGCCCGGGCCAAGTGCCGACAGACGGCGCTTGTGGGTGATCTCGGACAGCGGGTTGGTCTGGTCCATGAACTGCGACAGCTGCGAGGATCCGAAGAACTCGCGCACTGCGGCGGCCGCCGGCTTGGCGTTGATCAGATCATGCGGCATCACGGTGTCGATATCGACCGAAGACATGCGTTCCTTGATGGCGCGCTCCATGCGGACCAGACCCAGACGGTACTGGTTTTCCATCAATTCGCCCACCGAGCGCACACGGCGGTTGCCAAGGTGGTCGATGTCATCCACCTCGCCTTTGCCGTCACGCAGCTCGTGAAGCGTTTTGATGACGGAAATGATGTCCTCTTTCCGGAGCACCCGCATGGTGTCGGGCACGTCCAGATCCAGGCGCATGTTCATCTTTACGCGGCCCACGGCCGAGAGATCGTAACGCTCCTGATCGAAGAACAGGCCGTTGAACAGCGCCTCCGCCGTTTCGCGGGTCGGCGGCTCGCCCGGGCGCATGACGCGGTAGATTTCCACCAGTGCCTGCTCGTAGCTCTCGACCTTATCGGCCTTCAGCGTGTTACGGATGTAGGGACCCGTGTTGATGTGGTCGATGTCGAGCAGCTGGAGTTCGGCAAAGCCGGCCTCCTTCAGCGACTCGAGCAGCTTTTCGTCGATTTCGTCGCCTGCCTCGGCGTAGATTTCACCGGTCTGCTCGTTCACCAGCTCGTCGGCGAGGAACAGGCCGTGAAGGTCTTCATCACGCACCAGAAGGTGAGTGGTGCCGTCCTCGGCAATCTTGCGCGCCAGGCGCGGTGTGATCTTCTTGCCCGCTTCAACCACCACCTGTCCGGTCTTGGCATCGACAAGGTCGGAGGTCGGCTTGATGCCGCGGTAGCGTGCCGGGTCGAAAGATGTCTTCCATCCATCCTTGGTCTGCGTGTACGTCACCTTGTTATAGAAGGTGTGCAGAATCTCCTCGCCATCCAGACCAAGCGCGTAAAGCAGCGTGGTGATCGGCAGCTTACGGCGGCGGTCGATGCGGGCGTAGATGATGTCCTTGGCGTCGAATTCGAAGTCGAGCCAGGAACCGCGATACGGGATGATTCGCGCCGCAAAGAGCAGCTTCCCGGACGAATGGGTCTTGCCCTTGTCGTGATCGAAGAACACACCCGGCGAACGGTGCATCTGGGAGACGATCACGCGCTCAGTGCCATTCACCACGAAGGTGCCGTTGGCCGTCATGAGCGGCATGTCGCCCATGTAGACGTCCTGCTCCTTGATGTCCTTCACCGACTTCGACTGGGTGTCGGGGTCAATCTCGAACACGATGAGCCGCAGCGTGACCTTGAGTGGCGCGGCAAAGGTCATGCCGCGCTGCTGGCATTCATCCACGTCGAACTTCGGCGCTTCGAACTCGTAGCGGACGAATTCTAGCATGGCCTGACCAGAGAAATCGGTGATGGGAAACACCGACTTGAATACCGCTTGCAGGCCCTCTGGGGCCCGCCCGCCCGCCGGTTCCTTCATCTGCAGGAACTGATCGTAGCTTTCACGCTGAACCTCGATGAGGTTTGGCATTTCGGCCACTTCGATGTTCTTGCCGAAGAACTTGCGGAGGCGTTTGCGGCTAGCGGCGGACTGTGTTTCGGCCATTTGGGTTCCTTAACAGTTCTGAAACAAGCATGTTCGACAGCTTGCCGAACCCCCTCTTTCGGGGAGGTCCGGCAAGCCGTCGCGAAATACGCAGCACTGGTCCGGAAGCGTCCCGCGCGGGACGCCTCCGGCAATTCGTTACTTCAGCTCGACCTTGGCGCCAGCCGCCTCGAGCTTCTTCTTCATCGCTTCGGCATCGGCCTTGTTGACGCCTTCCTTCACAGGCTTCGGCGCACCTTCGACCAGGTCCTTGGCTTCCTTGAGGCCCAGGCCAGTGATGGCGCGGACTTCCTTGATGACTTCGATCTTCTTGTCGCCGGCAGCGGCCAGGACAACGGTGAACTCGGTCTGCTCTTCGGCCGGGGCAGCGGCAGCGGCACCCGGAGCGGCGGCAACCGCCACCGGAGCAGCAGCGGAAACGCCCCACTTCTCTTCGAGCATCTTCGAGAGTTCAGCGGCCTCGAGAACGGTCAGGCTCGAGAGGTCTTCAACGATTTTGGCGAGATCGGCCATTTTAGTCTCTTTCCTTCAGTCGGTTTGTTTGGTTGTCGGAGGCGCGCCGTCAGGCAGCCTGATCTTTGGTGGCATAGGCGTTCATCACACGCGCCAGCTGGCCGCCAGGAGCCTGAAGCACACCAGCAATCTTGGTGGCCGGAGCCTGGATAAGACCAATGAGCTTGCCCCGCAGTTCGTCGAGCGAGGGAAGTTCGGCGAGTGCCTTGACCGCATTGGCGTCCATGACGGTCTTGCCAAGCGCACCGCCGAGGATGACGAACTTGTCGTTCCCCTTGGCGAAGGCTGACGTGACCTTGGGCGCCACAACCGGATCGGCGGCGTAAGCCACCATAGTCGGACCCACGAACAGGTCGCTGATCCCGGCTGCGTCAGTGCCATCCAGAGCAAGCTTCGCAAGACGGTTCTTGGCCACCTTGATGGTGGCGCCCGCCTCGGCCATCTTGTTCCGCAGGTCAACAACCTGGTTCGCAGTCAGGCCTTTATTGTGGGCCACAACGATCACGCCGGTGGTCTTGAACACCTCGTGGAGCGTTGCGACGAGCTCTTTCTTTTCAGCTCTTTCCACTTGCTCTCTCCTTAATGGTGGTCGGGCTTTCCGCCGTCACACCGTTGGACCAACCGCTCAAACACCAGCTGCACTCGGCAGGTGGCGCTTCAGCGGCGCTCACTTGCCTGTCCCCCTCACCGTTTCCGGCCAGGGTCTTGAGGTCCAAACCGACTTTAAGTTCCGATACATAGGAACTCGAATTCCGTTTCGACACCCATCTCATGCCGGCTTTGCGTTTTAAGCAGGGAAACGAGTCCCCGCGCCAGCAATCTCGGACAGGTAATCCAAGGCTTTAAGGGCCTTGGCTAACCGGTTGAGAAAGCTCGTGACTTTCTCAACCGGAAACTTGTGTTGCCGCTCAGGCCGCAGCAGTGACGCTGGACAGATCGAGCTTCAGCCCCGGACCCATGGTCGAAGAAATGGACAATTTCTTGACATAGGCGCCCTTGGACGCTGCGGGCTTTGCCTTGACGACGGCGTCGACGAAGGTCCGAATGTTCTCGACGAGTGCCTCGTCGGTGAAATTCGCCTTGCCCACACCAGCCTGGATGATCGGGGACTTCTTGGTCTGGAACTCCACAGCACCACCCTTGGCAGCTTTCACGGCGCCGGCGACGTCCATGGTCACGGTGCCGACCTTGGGGTTCGGCATCATGCCGCGCGGACCCAAAACCTTACCCAGACGGCCAACCAGGCCCATCATGTCCGGTGTGGCAATGCAGCGGTCGAACTCGATCGTGCCCTTGCTCACCAGTTCAAATAGCTCTTCGGCACCCACCACTTCAGCACCGGCGGCCTTGGCTTCGTCAGCCTTGGCACCCTTGGCGAAGACGCCGACGCGCAGGTTGCGGCCGGTGCCATTCGGCAGGTTGACCACGCCACGGACCATCTGGTCGGAGTGACGCGGATCGACGCCAAGGTTCATGGCCACCTCAATCGTCTCGTTGAACTTGGCGTTGGCGCGGGCCTTGATCATCTTTACGGCCTCGTCAAGGGTGTAAGCCTTGGTGGTGTCGATGCCTTCGCGGTTCTTGGCAATCCGTTTTGTGAGCTTCACCATCGTCTTACTCCACCACCTGCAGACCCATGGACCGGGCAGAGCCGGCAATTTCACGCGCTGCCGCGTCCAGATCCCGAGAGTTCATGCCCTTGAGCTTCTGTTCAGCGATCTCGCGGCACTGAGCCATGGTCACCTTGCCGGCGACTGTACGGCCAGGCTCCTTGGAACCGGACTTGAGGCCGACCAGCTTCTTCAGATAGTAAGAGGCAGGCGCCGTCTTCATCTCGAAGGTGAAGGACTTGTCCTGGTAGGCCGTGATTACCACCGGAATCGGAGTGCCCGGTTCCACCTTCTGGGTGGCGGCATTGAAAGCCTTGCAGAATTCCATAATGTTCAGACCGCGCTGACCCAGCGCAGGCCCGATTGGCGGAGACGGATTTGCCTGTCCCGCCGGCACTTGCAGTTTCACATAGCCGACTATCTTCTTGGCCATCTTGTCTTTCCCTCGCCGGACATAACCGGCAGTTTGAGGTTAGTGGTCCGGCTTGTGAGGCCTCCCACCGTTCGGTCAGTACGAGTCTAGCGGAGTTTCTCGACCTGGCCGTACTCGAGTTCGACAGGCGTTGGCCTGCCGAAGATGGAAACGGCCACCTTGAGGCGTGACCGCTCCTCGTCAACTTCCTCCACCTGGCCGGAGAAGGAAGCAAATGGACCGTCGGCAACGCGCACCTGTTCGCCGACTTCGAATGTCAAGGTGGACTTCGGACGTTCGACGCCCTCGGCCACCTGGTTCAGGATGCGGGAGGCTTCCGCATCGGTGATCGGGATCGGCTTCGAGTCCGATCCGAGGAAGCCCGTCACCTTCGGGGTATTCTTGATCAGGTGGTAGGCCTGATCCGTGAGTTCCATCTTCACCAGGACGTAGCCCGGGAAGAACCGACGTTCAGATTTGATCTTGCGCCCCCGGCGCACTTCGATCACTTCTTCGGTCGGAACCAAAACCTCTTCAAAAAGTTCGGCCAGACCCTTCTGGGCTGCCTGCTCCTTGATGGAGTCCGCCACCTTCTTCTCGAAATTCGAGTAGGCGTGAACGATGTACCAACGCTTGGCCATGTCTATCCCGTTCCTGCCGGCTAGATGCCGAAAATGGCCTTGACACCCCAGTGAAGGATGGTGTCGACCGCCATGAAGAAGACCGAAGCCACGGCCACCATGATGAATACCATTACCGTCGAGATCACCGTCTCGCGACGGCTTGGCCAAGTCACCTTGTTGGCTTCCTCGCGGACCTCTTGGATAAACTCGAATGGATTGGTCTTTGCCACGTCTACTTCCTAAAAGATGGCAGGGGCAGTAGGGCTCGAACCCACGACCTGCGGTTTTGGAGACCGCCGCTCTACCAACTGAGCTATACCCCTACTGACGTCCCTGGTGTCCAGGGACGCCAAGAAAATCAGTCATTTCGTTCACCCAAACGTCGCGGCGGCGAAGGCTTGTGGTGCCTTGCCGCCTCGGGACTGATTTGGATTGGCAGCCGTTTAAGGGGTAGAGGCGACTTCGTCAACGCTTATTAGAGTAGGTGCTCGGCCGCTGGCTTCAAGCACCCATTTCCAACCATGCCTCCCCGATTTGCTGTGCCGGAGAGGATCATGACCAAGGCCGCCGGCGATACGGCGGCCTTGCCTGCTGGACAGTTCCTGCCAGGTCTTCCTATTCCACGATCTGGGCGACGACGCCGGCGCCGACGGTGCGGCCGCCTTCGCGGATGGCGAAGCGCAGCTTCTCTTCCATGGCGATCGGCGTGA
>CAZECZ010000151.1:0-10393 GCA_964510815.1 uncultured Aestuariivirga sp. | reverse complement strand
CCCTTCGGCAACACCCAACCGGCTGATCGTGCAGTTGGCCGACGACGTCATGGGCCGTGGCGGCCGCATGGTCCGCGCCATCGAGAAGATTGGCCGCGGCGAAGAGGCCTATGAGGGAACGCCCTTCGTGTTGCGCCCGTAATCAGCGCCCGCTGTGGGCGTAGTCCCAATAGAGATCGCGCGCCTTCTGCATGACGGGGCCTGGCTGCAGGTCGCGCGTCTCGACCCGAGTGACGGGCACCACCTTGCCGTAGTTGCCGGTGGAGAACACCTCGTCGGCGTCGATGAACTCCTGCCAGCGGATGGCGCGTTCATGCACCGTGACGCCCGCCTGGCGCAGCAGCTTGATGACGCGCTGGCGGGTGACGCCGTTGAGAAAACAGCCATTGGGCACCGGCGTGTGCGCGGCACCGTCTTTCACCAGCCAGATGTTGGCGGTGGCAAGCTCCGCCACATTACTGGCCGGATCAAGCATCACGGCATTGTCAAAACCGCGCGCCTTGGCCTCGCGCATTGCCCGGGCCGAATTCGGATAATGGCAGGCGGCCTTGGCATCGGTGGGGGCGTATTCGAGCGACGGCCGGCGGAACGGCGAACAGGTGACCGAAAAGCCCTTGGGCTTCGGCAGCGGCGAATCATAGACGCTCACCGAGAATTCGGTGGTCTCCGGATCGACATCGACGAAGCCGTCGGCCGCCCAGAACATCGGGCGGAGATAGAGCTCGGCACCCTTTGGAAATTTGGCGATGCCGTCGCGGATAAGTTCTTCGATCTCGCCGGCGGATTTTAGCGCCTTGAGACCGAAGACCTCTGCCGAGCGCACGATCCGCTGGCAGTGCTGGTCGAGATCGGGCGCCACGCCTTCGAAAGCACGCGCACCGTCGAACACGCAGGAGCCCAGCCAGGGTGCATGGGTCATGGGGCCCATGATCATCGGGTTGCCCAGATGCCATTCTCCCTTGTACCAGGTCCAGGCCGTGCCCGTAGTTTCCTTCGACGACATGCTTCACCTCTTGAAATGGCCTAGCTTTAATTAAGTCGGCGGCAAAGAGAAAGGGCGCCGAACGGCGCCCTGCATTGTTACAGGATCGGCGCTGCCGTCATGAATCGGAATAGAAGATGTGGCGCCCGATCTTGATGAGGCGCTTCATGTTCTTCGCCCATTTCGGACGCACGTAGTCGGCGTGATAGTTCGTGGCGGTGCCGATGGCGGCGACCTTCGAGTCGCCCGCCAGCGCCTTCTGGGCGATGCGCTTGGAATTGGCCCAGGCGGAAGCGCTCCTCACATCATCCGGCAGGCCGTCGCAAGCAAAGGAGAACTGGCAGGAATTGCGCCGTCCCGACCCTTGATAGACCACGCCGCAGATGGTCTTGGGATAGTCCGGATCCTTCACACGGTTGAGGATCACCTTGGCCACCGCCAGCTGGCCGAGTTCCGATTCAGACCGGGCCTCGAAATAGACGGCACGGGCGAGGCAATTCTCTTCGGCGAGCTGGATGCGGCGCTGGGCCACGGCCTTCTGCTTCTCGGCGCGATTTTCCTTGGCCTCGCTGCGCTTGAGCTTGAAAGCCTGTTCGATCTTCGACGCCGGCGGCGTCATGGCGATCCTTTTCTTGGTAGGTTCGTCAACGGATCTCAGGTTGACCGAAGCAGGGATGATCTGGACGTCGTCCGGCAGCTTGGCGATGGTGGTTTCCCTGACCGGCGGCGAGACGATATCACCCTTGCCGCTTTCCATCACGTCCTGCCCGGCGACCGCCACGGCGTCATGCTTCCCGACAGCCGTGATATTGACGATCTCGAGTGAATCGACGTCCGGCAGAAGCGAACCCTTTGAAACGATGTTTGAAGACGGCGCCACCAGCACGTCCAAAACGTCATCGGGACCTGCATTGTGGGCCACTGCGTTCTGGCCCATGTAATGGCCCGCGAACGCAAATGCCGTGACCAGCATGAGACCGCCGAATGCAATCGGACCATATTCGCGGAGCGCACCACGCTCCTCACGAACTTCAAAGTCCCGGTATTCGTGGGCCTGCACCGGCCCTTCCCTGCGCCTTACTCTCTTCACTTCCCCTCGACACACCGTGGGCCGCGACTTGTGACGGCGTTGTTAACACGCGGTAGCCTAATGCACGTCCGTTTATCATAGGTTAACCATGCCAGCAACCGAAAGCCGCCACTTTTCCAGCCACATTCCGACATGACAAATTCTTGGTTAACGCCCTGCATCAATTCGAAATACTCAGCGATTTGAGAGGCTTGCCTGAGCCGCCGCGAGTCTCGCAATGGGCACGCGGAAGGGCGAACAGGAAACATAATCGAGGTGCAATGTGTCGCAGAAGGCGATCGACGCCGGATCGCCTCCATGCTCGCCGCAAATGCCAACCTTGAGACCGGGTTTCGCCTCCCGGCCACGGGCCGTGCCAATGTCCACCAGTTCGCCCACACCCTCGGTATCGAGCGAGATGAACGGGTCGGTGGGAAACACGCCCTTGGCCGTGTATTCGCCGATGAAGCGCGAGGCATCATCGCGGCTGATACCGAAGGTGGTCTGGGTCAGGTCATTGGTGCCGAATGAGAAGAATTCGGCCGACTGGGCAATTTCGCCAGCCCTCAGCGCGGCCCGTGGCAACTCGATCATGGTGCCGACGAGATAGTCGATGGCGGTGCCGGTTTCACCGGCCACGGCCTTGGCCTGGGCGACGATCCGGTCCTTCACCACATCGAGTTCCGCCTTGCTGGCAACCAGCGGCACCATCACCTCCGGAATCGGAGCCTTGCCCGTACGCTTGGCCACTTCCGTCGCCGCCTCGAAGATGGCGCGGGCCTGCATTTCGGCGATCTCGGGATAGGAGATCAGCAGGCGGACGCCACGGTGCCCCAGCATGGGGTTGAACTCCTTGAGCTCCGCCACCCGTGCGCGGAGCGCATCAGGACTGGCGTCCATTTCGTCGGCGACCTCGTCGATCTCGTGATCGGCATGCGGCAGGAACTCGTGCAGCGGCGGGTCGAGCAGCCGGATGGTGACGGGCAATCCCGCCATGATCTCGAACAGTTCGATGAAGTCCTGGCGCTGCATCGGCAATAGCCTGGCGAGTGCGGCGCGGCGTGCTTCCAGCTTGTCGGCGAGGATCATCTGGCGCACGGCGACGATACGGTTGGCATCGAAGAACATATGCTCGGTGCGGCACAGCCCGATCCCTTCGGCACCGAAATCGCGCGCTGTCCGGGCATCGAGCGGGGTCTCGGCATTGGCGCGCACCCCCATGCGGCGCAATTCGTCGGCCCAGGTCATCAACTCGCCGAAATCGCCGGAGAGCTCAGGCTTGATGGTGGCGACTTCCCCCCTCATCACCTGGCCCGTTCCGCCATCGATGGTGATGGTGTCGCCCTCTTTCAGCGTGACGCCCATGACCGACATGGTACCCGCCTTGTAGTCCACACGGATGCTGCCGGCGCCGGAAACGCAGGGCTTGCCCATGCCGCGCGCCACCACGGCGGCGTGCGAGGTCATGCCGCCGCGGGTGGTAAGAATGCCTTCGGCCGCATGCATGCCGTGGATATCCTCGGGACTGGTTTCGATGCGGACCAGAATGACCCGGTGGTGCAGCGCTTTGAGTTTCTCGGCCTCATCCGCATCGAACACGATCTGGCCCGATGCGGCCCCCGGAGAGGCCGGAAGTCCGGTGGCGATGACATCGCGCTTCGCCTTGGGATCGAGCGTTGGATGCAGCAGCTGGTCGAGCGAGGCGGGATTGATCCGCTGCACCGCCTCGGCCTTCGAGATCAGCCCCTCGCGTGCCATGTCCACGGCAATCTTGAGCGCCGACTTGGCGGTCCGCTTGCCGGTGCGGGTCTGCAGCATCCAGAGCTTGCCCTCCTGGATGGTGAACTCCATGTCCTGCATGTCGCGATAGTGGGTTTCGAGCCGGTCGAAGATCGCGGCCAGCTCCTTGAACGTCTCCGGCATCAGCGCCTCGAGCGACGGCGCGCCGGAATTGCCCTCGATGCGGGCCTTCTCGGTGATCGCCTGGGGGGTGCGGATGCCCGCCACCACGTCTTCGCCCTGGGCATTGACCAGAAACTCGCCATAGAGTTCGCGTTCGCCAGTCGACGGGTTACGTGTGAACGCCACGCCCGTGGCGCTGCCGTCGCCGCGGTTGCCGAACACCATGGCCTGAACGTTGACCGCTGTGCCCCAACTTTCCGGCAGACCATTGAGCTTGCGGTAGGTGATGGCACGCGCCGACATCCACGAACGGAACACGGCACCGATGGCCCCCCAGAGTTGGGCCTGGACGTCCTGCGGGAACGGTTCGTCCGTGGCACGCGCCACCAGATCCTTGTAGCGGACGATGAGATCCTGCCATTCATCGGCGGTGACCTCAGTGTCAAGCGCATAACCGCGCTCTTCCTTGTAACCGCCGAGAATGTCCTCGAAATCCGAGTGGTCGACGCCCATGACGACATCGGCATACATGTTGATGAAGCGGCGGTAGCTGTCATAGGCAAAGCGGCGGTCGCCGGACCGCCTGGCCAGGGCCTCGACGGTGACATCGTTGAGACCGAGATTCAGCACCGTGTCCATCATGCCGGGCATGGAGGCGCGGGCGCCCGAGCGGATTGACAACAATAGCGGGTTTTCAGCGTCGCCCAGGCCACCACCGGCGACCTTTTCCACCCCGGCCAGCGCCGCGGCGACCTGAGCCTCCAAGCCTTCCGGATACGTCTCGGCATTCGCGTAATAGGTGTTGCACACCTCTGTGGTGATGGTGAAGCCCGGCGGCACCGGCAGGCCCAGATTGGCCATTTCCGCCAGATTGGCGCCCTTGCCGCCCAACAGGTCCTTCATGGCCGCGCGGCCTTCCGCCGTGCCACCACCGAACGAATAAACGAATTTTCGGGAATCAGGCGCCATCTCTCAATCTCTCTCGGCTGGGGTTCTAGCGGCGTAGAGGGCGGCGGCCCGCCAGAAGTAAAACCACAGTTAACAACTTGGTGCAACGCAATATCGCAATTGCGACATCACGGCATTGATCCGGATCAGATTTTGCTTATGCCGGTGCCTGCAATGGAACTGGCGCGCGTGGCGTTCGGATGAACAGCACCCAGAGCGCAATGCCGAGATTGAGCAGGTTCCAGGCGATGCCATGGATGAAGGCGGCCTGATACGAGCCCGTGAAATCATAGATCTCGCCCGACAGCCAGCCCCCGACTGCCATGCCGAGCACGGTGGCGGTCAGAACCAGGCTAATGCGATGGGCTGCCTCGCGCGCCGGAAAATGGTCGCGGATGATCAGGGCATAGCTCGGCACGATGCCGCCCTGCGACAGGCCGAACAGGGCCGAGACGACATAAAGTGACGCCAGTCCGTCGAACGGGATATAGAAGGCCAGCGCCAGCAACTGGAGGAAGGAGCCGGCGATCAGCGTGGTGAGGCCGCCGAGCTTGTCGGCGATGAAACCCGAAGCCAGTCGGCTGACGACGCCGAAGCCCAGCATCAGCGACAGCATTTCGGCGCCCTTGGCAGGACCGTACCCGAGATCGGCACAATAGGCGACGATGTGAACCTGGGGCATGGACATGGCTACGCAGCAGGCCAGCCCCGCCAGAACCAGCGCCGGGTAGAGCAGCGGATGGCCCGGCAGCAGTCCCTTGGCACCGGCACTTTGGCTGGCCGGGCTTGCGACGTCGTGGAAAACCGGCCGCCGACGCAACAACACGGCCAGCGGCAGCATGATGTCGATGCACAAGACGCCGATCACAAGATAGGTGGTACGCCAGCCATGGGTTTCGATCGCCGCCTGGATGAAGGGCGGCCAGATGGTGCCGGCGATATAGTTGCCGCTGGCGACGATGGCGACCGCCAGGCCGCGCCGCTTGAAGAACCACTGCGATACGTCGGCCACCAGCGGACCGAAGGTCGAGGCACTGCCCAGAAAGCCGATGAACACGCCCTGGATGATCAACAACTGCCAGTAGGTTTCCGACATGGCGGCGAGGATGAAACCGGCACCCAGCGACAGCCCGCTGATGGCAAGCGGCACGATGATGCCGAATCGGCTGGCGACCCGGCCCATGACGAAGACACCGAGGCCGAAGCCGATGAATGTGACGGTATAGGGCAAGGAGGCCCCTGCCCTGTCGATGCCGAATTCCTGCTGGATAGTCGGAATCACCACAACTGCGACCCACAGGCCGATGCCGCCGACGATGGCCAGCACCAGCGACAACGCCAGCCGAATCCAGGCATATTGGCCGTCGGGCAGATCAGGGTTTACAGCAGCCATGGAGGCTTGCTACGCGAGACGCAACCCAAGGTCAAAGCCTGTTCCCGAATGCCGGCCCAGACCTTGGCGAAGAGGCCTGAGTGGAATGCGTCAATGTGGGCCAGCCTTGGCGCAACAATTCTGCTCTAAGAAGTTGACGACGATCAACTATTCCGACTTTTCATGATTCCGTCATGAGTCCGGTTGATCTAGGGGGAATGATGTCGATGCGGCTGCGCGCTCTGGTCACAATCACCGCCTTGCTCGTTGTTGCGGCCGTCCACTGGGGCCTCGCCATGGCCGTTGCGCGGCTGGTGACGGAAAATTACCTGCAGCGCGAGGGGCGGTTGAGCCAGGAATTTCTGGACGGCATCCTGGCAACCGAAGTCCACCCTGAAGACTTGTTCACGCAGCCCTATCCCAGCCCGACACTGACCTCCTTCGCGGCCCACGTCCGTCAGCTTCCGGGTATCGTCCGTGCCAACGTCTATTCGCCGGACGGTTTCATCCGGCATTCCACCGAAGCCAACCTGGTTGGCGTTCAGTTCAAGGACAACATCGAACTGAACAGTGCCTTCGACGGACAGCTTGACGTCAACCTGATGTCATCGCCGGAGGCGGGCAAGGGCGAACACCTGGCGCTGGGCGACATGGGCAGCGGCGGATTGATCGAGGCCTACATCCCAGTGGCCGACACCAGCGGCAAGATCGTGTCGGTGGTGGAGTTCTATCGCAAGGACAGCACCATTGTGCAAACCCGGGGGGAGGCCACCCGGTACATCTGGCTGGCGGGGCTTGCCAATGGCCTCATCGTCATCGCGCTGGCATGGCTGCTGACGCGGCGGACCGGCAGAGCCACCTAGTGGGTAATGCGCCAAGACGGAATCGTCTTGGCGAAGCAATGACGCACCAACCTATTGAAAGGTCACATCCAGCCGACCTGGCCGCGATGCCGGAGGAAATGGTCTGCGAGCACGATGGCCATCATGGCTTCGCCGACCGGCACGGCGCGGATGCCGACGCAAGGGTCGTGGCGGCCCTTGGTCATGACGTCGGTCTCTTCGCCCGATGCCGTCACCGTCTTGCGCAGCGCCAGGATCGACGATGTCGGCTTCACCGCGAAGCGCACCACGACGTCCTGGCCGGTGGAGATGCCGCCCAGAATGCCGCCGGCATTGTTGGACAGGAATTCCGGCTTGCCGTGGTGCATGCGGATTTCATCGGCGTTCTGCTCGCCCGAAAGGGCCGCCGACGCGAAGCCCGCGCCGATTTCGACACCCTTCACCGCATTGATGCTCATCATGGCGGAGGCGAGGTCCTGGTCGAGCTTGCCATAGACCGGCGCGCCCCAGCCGGCGGGAACGCCGCTCGCCGTCACCTCGATGACGGCACCACAGGACGACCCCTCCTTGCGCACACCATCCAGATAGTCCTCGAAGAACTTGGCGGCCTTATAATCCGGCGTGAAGAACGGATTGCGTCCGACTTCCGACCAGTCCCAATTGGTGGGATCGATCTTGTGCGGACCCATCTGCACCAGCGCGCCCTTGATCTCGACACCGGGTATGATCTTTCGCGCAATGGCACCAGCCGCGACGCGCGCGGCCGTCTCGCGCGCCGACGAGCGCCCGCCGCCCTTGTAGTCGCGGATTCCGTACTTGGCCTGATAGGTAAAATCGGCGTGGCCCGGGCGGAAGGTGTCGCGAATGTCCGAATAGTCCTTGGAACGCTGGTCGACATTCTCGATCATCAGCATGATCGGCGTGCCCGTGGTCACAGGACCGCCGGTGCGCTCATCCTCGAACACGCCCGACATGATCTTCACCTGGTCGGGTTCCTGGCGCTGTGTGGTGAAGCGCGATTGGCCCGGCCGCCGCTTGTCGAGGAAGAGTTGGATCTCCTCCGCCCTCAGCGGGATGTTGGGCGGGCAACCGTCGACGATGCAGCCGATGGCGGGACCATGGCTTTCGCCGAAGCTGGTAACGCGGAACAGATGACCGAAGGTATTGTGCGACATGGCACCTGATTAAGACGCATCGACGGTTGCGTCAAACCAGTCTGCCTGACCATCGGCAAGCCGGCAATAGCAGCCTTGCCGCATCACCATGTCGACGAGGTCCCGCTTCGGCAAACGGGCCAGACCGGCAACCACGCAGCGGCCGATGGCACCATGCGCCACGACCACCGTCGGACGGTCCAGCGTATCGAGCCATTGGTCAATCCGCACCTGTCCGTCCTCATAGCTTTCGCCGCCATCCGGCCGCCAGTGGTAGCGGTCGTCGGGATGGGCCGGGTACACCGGCGAATCACGCATGTCGAGGAAGTGCTTTCCTTCCCAGACACCAAAGCAAAGCTCTTGTACAGCAGGTTCGACGGCAACCTGATCCGGGGCCAGCGACAGCGCGTCGGCAATGTAGCCCATGGTCTGACGCGCGCGCAGCAACGGGCTGACAACGAAACTGAAATCGGTTGAGTTGACGGCGGTATCTGCCAGAGCTTCGGCAACAGCCCGTGCCTGCAGATGACCCCTTCCGTTGAGCGGCGTGTCGGTCCAACCCTGGATCAGACCCTGGACATTCCAGTCCGTCTCGCCATGCCGGATGAAGTAGACGGGCGGGCGCGACTTACTCACCGCCACCATTGACCGTGATATCCGGCGCTTCCGGATTCTTCATGCCGACGATGTGGTAGCCCGCATCGACGTGGAGGATTTCGCCGGTGACACCGCGGCCGAGATCTGACAGCAGATAGAGGCCGGAATCGCCGACTTCGTCGATGGTCACCGTGCGCCGGAGGGGCGAATTGTATTCGTTCCAGCGCAGAATATAGCGGAAGTCGCCGATGCCGGACGCGGCAAGCGTCTTGATCGGACCGGCGGAAATGGCATTGACGCGGATCGCCTTGGGACCGAGATCGGCGGCCATGTAACGCACGGACGCCTCGAGGCCAGCCTTGGCGACCCCCATCACGTTGTAGTGCGGCATCCACTTCTCGGCACCATAGTAGGTCAGCGTCAGCAGCGAGCCGCCATTGTTCATGAGCTTCTCGGCACGCTGGGCGACAGCGGTGAACGAGTAGACACTGATAAACATGGTCTTGGTGAAATTGTCCGCCGTGGTGTCGACATAACGGCCGGTGAGTTCGTCCTTGTCCGAAAAGGCTATGGCATGGACAACGAAATCGAGACCGCCCCATTCCTTCTCGATGGCGGCAAAGGAGGCATCGACCGACGGCATGTTGGTCACGTCGCAGGGAACCACGATCTTCGAGCCGAGATCGGCGGCCAGCGGCTCGACACGCTTGCGCAGCGCATCGCCCTGATAGGTGAAGGCCAGCTCGGCACCCTGTGCCGCACAGGCCTTGGCGATTCCCCAAGCGATCGAACGGTTGTTGGCCACGCCCATGATGAGGCCGCGCTTGCCCGCCATCAAACCCTTGTTATCGCTCATATTGTTCCCACTTCCAGACGACCGGGCAGAGCCCTGCTGGGGCGCTAATTGACACAATCACGCCCATTGGTCCACTGGAAAGACCGCCACTCCCAGTTCAACACTTGTTACGTATTTTAACGGATCAGCCGCCCTATCCGACCACAACCCAGGCGCCGCTGCGCCGCCGGCAGGCCGTGCCCGCATAGATTCGCGGCTCGCCCCTGACCCAGACGGTGTGCTCGTAATCGCGGCACATGCGCGGACCCCGGTAGTAGGTGCGCAAAGGCCGGAAGCGGCCGCGATAGCCCGCCCGGGTACTGGTCCAGACCTCGACGCGATTGTAGCGCAGGCCCCGGTCGGTCGCCTCGTAGGCATATTCACGGTCGCGGTCGTCGAGATCCCGGCCGATGCTGGCGCCGACGACGGCACCGAGCGCTGCCCCGACCAGCGTCGTCGCCACACGGCCATCTCCACGGCCAACGGCGTTGCCAACGAGGCCGCCTGCGACGCCACCAAGAAGCGCGCCGGACGTCTCGCGCGGACCGCTGTCGGCCGCGCATCCAGCCAGCAACATCCCGACCACGGCAATGATCGCCACACCCTTGACTTTCATGCAATTCCCCCGCGACTTCGCGCTTACGATGGTTTATCCCTGTTGCCACTATGGGATTGCGCGGTGGCGCAAACGC
>CAZECZ010000150.1:0-10415 GCA_964510815.1 uncultured Aestuariivirga sp. | reverse complement strand
CTTCAGACTGATTTGTGAATCACTTTCGATTCCAAATGACCGCCCGAGGCTCTAGACCTTCATCTCAACCAGCCGCGACTTGGCAGCGAAATAGGCGTCGCCGGTGGTCTTGAAGTCGCCGCAGGTGGTGGGGCCGGAGCCGTAGGTTTCGCAGAACTGGCCGCCGTTGGCCGACCATTTGCCGGTGCCGCCGCCTTTCGTGTCGTCCTGGTAGCTGAAGCTGCCATCACTGTTGTAGGTGATGAAGCCGTTGCCGTCGTCGCGGGTATACTGGAAGGTCTTGCCGACGATGGCGCTGCGGATCTCGCTGTCGGAGAAGTTGCGGATCTTCTCCGGCGTCTTGGAGGTCGTCGCCGAGGTGCCGCCGTTGGTGATACGCACGCCGCTGGGGCCGGTCGAACAGGCCGCGATCAGAAGGCAGACTGCCGCAACGCTCAGTGTACGCATGAATGGACCGGTCAAGACAGCTTCCTTGTTTTCTGGGCCGGGCGTGTGCCACAGCGGCGATCCGGCTTCAAGTGATTTGGCTGACGAGCGGCATCAGCCCACTCAGGTCGGCAATACGGCGGAACCGCGGATTGTCCTCCGGCGGGTCGACGTGTTCCAGCGCCCAGGTCATCTCGTGCGGCACATGCACCCCCCATGACCCCGCGGCAATTGCCGGCACCACGTCGGACTTCAGTGAATTTCCAACCATCATGCTGCGCTCCGCGCCATCGGCATGGCGCTGGAAGATACGCTCATAGGTCTGTGGCGTTTTTTCGCTCACAATCTCTACCGCGTCGAAATAATCGCCGAGGCCCGATTGCGCCAGCTTGCGCTCCTGGTCGAAGAGGTCGCCCTTGGTGATGAGAATGATACGGAAAGAGTCTGCCAGGGCTTCGAGCGTATCGTGGACATGGGGCAGGGTTTCCACCGGGTTCTGCAGCATCTGGCGGCCGAAGCTCAGGATCTCGCCGATCACTACGGGAGAGATTTGATGGCCGGTCACCTCCAGTGCGGTCTCGATCATCGACAGCGTGAAGCCCTTCACGCCATAGCCATAGTGCTGCAGGTTGCGGCGCTCGGCCTCAAGCAGCCGTTCCGAAATGACCTGGTGCTCGCCGTGTTCCGACAGGAGATCGGCAAAACGCTGTTCGGTCATGCGGAAGAAGGTCTCGTTCTGCCATAGCGTGTCGTCGGCGTCGAAGCCGATGGCGGTAAGATGGGCCACCGGATCAGCTTCCCCTGGAGGTGCGGACGATTACCGGCGTGCCGACAATGACGTTGTCATAGAGATCGGCAACGTCCTGGTTCAGCATGCGGATACAGCCGGATGACATGGCCTTGCCGATCGAGCTTGGCTCGTTGGTGCCGTGGATGCGGTAGAGCGTGTCCTTGCCGTCCGCATAAAGATAGAGGGCGCGCGCACCCAACGGATTGTTGGGGCCGCCCGGCTGGCCATTGGCCCATTCGCGCGCCCGGGGGTCGCGGTCCACCATTTCGCGCGGCGGCACCCAGCGCGGCCAGCGCCGCTTCATGCCGATCTGTGCGTGGCCGGCCCAGGCGAAGCCGGCACGGCCGACGCCGACGCCATAGCGCTTGGCATAGCCATAGACCAGCACCTGGTAGAGAAACCGGTTGTCCGGGTCGACGACCAGGGTGCCGGGGTCCTCAGGGCCCTCGAACTCCACATACTGGCGGCGGAATTGCTTCTTGATCTTGCGGGGATTGATTTCTGGGATGGAAAAATCGATCGGCGATTCGGGTGGCGGCAGCAGGGCGGGGTCGTAGTACTGCTCTTCGGCCACCGATGGCGTGCCGTCCCACTGCAGCGGATCCTGCTCATTGCCCCGAATTTTCTGCTCGCGGACGATCTGGGCAGAGGCCGCGGGCATGCCGGCCATGGTGGCAATGCCACCAGCCAGGAAAACGCGCCTGTTCATCTGCAAAATCATCTGTGTCGCCCCAGATTCGGTCTCTTGCCGCCTGCGGGACCCGTTTGCCCCGGTGACACGGCAGCAGTTTGAACGGCATGTGGCCGGAATGTGGCGCCCGATCACAACCCCTTTATGCCGGGGTGAAGACCGCCTTGCCAGCTTGATAGGTACCGGGAGAACTCCCGCGCGAGAAGGGATAGCAGCTCATCGGCACGCCGCCAGGCAGCCATGGCGGGGCGGCTTCGAAGCTTTCGCAGAGCTGGCCGTCGCGGGTTTCCCAGCGGCCGCGGGTGCGGCCTTTGCCGTCAACTTCGACCAGTGAGGAGCCGTCATCGGCATACAGCGTGGTGCCGGTGTTGTTGGGACCCCTGAAATTCCAGCTCTTGCCGGCGAGAATATTGTGGATTTCCCCGCCTGAGAGGCCGTTGGCTGCCGGAGGCTCGCGGCCGGTGTCGGTGCCCGACGTACTACAACCCGCAAGGATTGCAGCCCCCAGACACATCATGGCGATCCGGCTGCTCTTCTTCAGCGTCATCGGCCCAATTCTCCCCTGTTAACCCCGGTGCGACTCATACCACAGGTGGCAGTCGCAAGGAAATGCGGCGCCCCCGCTACTTCCTACACCCTTGAAAGCGGGCAAGAATTTGACGGTGGCTCAAATCATGGGCAGATGCCGGCGGCTTTATATGCTACCCGGCCCTTGCCGGTGTGACAGGCAGGCCGGTTTCGGCTGACTTGTAGCAGGCCTCCACCAGTGCGAAGGTGCGGAGGTTGTCGGCCCCGGAGGTCTGCGCGGCGCGGCCCCCGGCAAGGCTGTCCAGCCATTCACGCTGGATCGTCACCACGCTGTCCTGAATGGTGAACCACGGTTCGTGGCCCCACCCGAGTCGCGGCACTTCCACATTTTCGGTGCGCGCTCCTTTGGGCGAATTCACGTCCAGCCGGCCGGTCAATCCCAGGCGGAGCGCACCTTTGGTGCCTTCCACCTCCAGCAGCATTTCCGGGAACGGGTCGGGCTTGTGGCGGCTCTCATAGGTGAAGTCGTTGACGCTGGTGACGCCATTCTCATGGCGCATCAGGACCGTGGCCATGTCCTCGCCGGCGATCCCCTGCTTGATGCTGCGGGTCTGGCAGAAGACGCTGTCGACCTCGCCGAGGAAGGCGCGCGCCACATCCAGCACATGGACGCCGATATCCATCAGGATGAAGCGCTTGGTTTCCGCCAGATAGGGCTGGCCGGCATAGATGTCGAAATTGGTACGCCACGAAAAGCGCGCCCAGGTCGGATCGCCGATTTCCCCTGATGCCAGGATCTCACGGGCCCGCAGAACCGGCTTCTGGAAGCGGAAATTCTCGTGCACCATGATCGGCACGTTGGCCTTGTGTGCCGCCCCCACCAGGGCGCAGGCGTCGTCCCAGTCGATGGCCAGCGGTTTCTGCACGATGATGGCCGTACCATGGGCCGCGCAGAGCTCCACCAGCGCGCGATGCGAGTTCACGGTGGTGATGATGTCGACGAAATCGGGCTTCACTTCCTTCAGCATGGTCCCGGCGTCGGTGTAGCGCGCCGGAATACCGAAGCGTTCGGCCGCCGCCTTGGCCTTGGCGCCATCGGCATCGCAAACGGCGACGATCTCGCACCGGTCCTTCAGTTCGGCCCAGCCGTTCAGGTGGTTGGCGGAAAAGAACCCGCACCCGATCACCGCGCCCCGCACCTTTGCCATCCGCTCGTTCTCCTGATCTGTCTGCACCGTTGATAGGGGCAAACGGGCGGAAGGACAACGCAGCCGTGGGAGTCCGGCTCACGTCATTGACGGCGTACCCGTGTCGCGAAGCGGGGATCCTTGTGGCAAGCCCAATAGGCGTCGTGGAGCATCTGGAACACGGGTCCCGGCCGGTCATTGCCCATGATGTGCTGCATGACGCGGGTGACCGGCATGACGCCGCCCGCCGTGGTGGTGACAAATACCTCATCCGCGTCTTCGAGGTCGGCCCGGGAGACAGGGGCGATGGCGGCCTCGAGGCCAAGGGTGCTGCACAGTTCCAATACAGTTCTGCGGGTGATGCCACCCAGGCTGCCGCGGTCCGGTGTCGTGATCCGCCCATCCTTCGCCACGAAGACGTTGAAACCCGGTCCCTCGGTCACGAAACCCTGGGCGTCGCAGGTTACGGAGGTGTCGAAATCCTCGTCATGGGCTTCCAGCAGATTGGCCGTCAGGTCGCTCCATTGATAGTTCTTCACCGTGGGATCGACGGAGGCATCCGGCACGCGCGGCGTGGAGCCGATCCATAGCCTTGCGCCGCGCGCCTGCACATCCTTGGGGATCACGTCGATCCACGGAATGGCATAGGCGATGAGGTAGTTGTCGCAATCGGCAGGGCGGCGCGAGCCGAAGATGCGCGGGCGGCCGCGGGTCGTGACCATGGCGACAAAGGCGGCATTGAGTTCCGCCAGCGCGACGCACCGGTGCAGCACGGCGGCGATCGCGTCGCGGTCTTCCGCAATCTTGAGGCGGCGCTTGGCCATAGACGCCTCGAAACGGTCGAGGTGGTCGTTCAGGCGGAAGAACGCCCCATCCCACACATGCACGACATCATAGACGACATCCGACCGGGTGAATCCCCAGTCGGTGACGGGGATTGTGGCTTCCGCGATGGGAACGTAGTTGCCGCGAACATAGGCGGCGCCGGACGCGAAATGGGTATCGGGCATGGGCGGTCCTCAGGCTGTATGGCAGCAGATTGGCCACAGATTGGCCACAGATTGCGGCCGGATGCAAACCTCATCTGCCCCCAGCGTTTTGTGAATTGTAGGGCGCGGTAGTCTGTGCCTTAGTCGCGTTTGTCACAAAAGTTGGAGGACAGGTCATGGCATTCGTGGGTCTGGTATCAGGCGTGTCCGGCGATCTCAATGTCGCTCAATACGACTATGGATATTTCAACGATATCGTGTTGGCCGTGGAGGACACCGGTGCCTCGGTTGCGACATATGAGGGCGATGACCTCATCGACTACAGCCGCCTGATCAGTTCCTCAAATATTTGGACAGTCTACTGCGGTTCTGGCAACGACACCGTCATTGGCGGTGGCGGAACGCAGTCCGTTCATGATGGCTCCGGCAACGACAATATATCGCTCGGCGCGGGAAACGATTTCGCCCATGACGGGGCAGGCGACGACGTGTTTGATGGCGGCGGCGGGGTGGACGTTCTGTCGCTCCAATACGAAAGCTACGATGGCTTCGGTCCGCTCGTATACAATACCGCCGGCGTCACCGTCGATCTGGCCATCAAGACGGCGCAGGATCTTGGCGTCTTCGGTATGGACGTCATCCTGAACTTCGAAGGGGTCAACGGCGGCTTTGGGAACGACCGGCTTTTGGGCAACGGAAAGGACAATGTTCTCTCCGCTTACAGCGGGAATGATGTCCTGATCGGCCGCAACGGCGACGATACGCTGTTGGGCGATTCGGGACGGGATATCTTGGTCGGCGGCAAGGGGGCGGACAAGCTGTATGACTACACAATCTCGGATTCCGCGCGCGACGTGTTCCGTTATCTCGACATCAGGGACAGCAACGCGACAGATGGCATCGACGAGATCTTCAACTTTGATGACGGCGGCGCCACCACCGACGACCGCATCGACCTTAGGGCAATCGATGCCAATGCCGCAGCGGTGGGAAACCAGAAGTTCCATTTCATCGGAACGGCCGCCTTCGACACTTCGGCCAACGGCCAGGTGCGTTATGAAACCGACGGTACCGACACCTTCGTCTACATCGATACCAACACTGATACGAACGCCGAAATGACCATCATCGTGCGCGGTCTCACGTCGCTCGCGGCGGGAGATTTCATCTTGTAGACTTGTCGCGAAGTCGCCATCCGGCAATTGGCGACGTTGTCCTGGTGAATTGGGGATGGACGCAATCAGGGCGGGTATTTCAAATCCACTTTTTATTACAGGCTGCATCTTGGCGCCTGCACTAACTTATGTCTAAGTGACCCCTCCATGCATCAACAGGAGGACAAGCCATGGCATTCGTGGGTCTCGTATCAGGCGTATCCGGTGATCTCAACGTCGCCGCCTTTGATTTCGGCTATTTCGACGACATCGTTCTGGCTGTGGAAGATACGGGTTACGATATCAAGACATATGAGGGCAACGATATCATCGACTACAGCCGGCTCGCAAGTTCGAACTTCCTCTGGACGGCCTGGTGCGGATCAGGTGATGACACCGCATTGGCGGTGGAGGAACGCAGTCCGTTCATGACGGCTCCGGGAACGACATCGTTTCGCTCGGTGCGGGAGCGGATCTCTTCTATGCTGGGTCCGGCGATGACATTTTTGATGGTGGCGATGGCGACGACGCTATCACATTTACGTACCAAACTGACGATGGCTTCAATCTTGTGAACAACACGCAAGGAGTGACGGTCGACCTCACTATCAAGACAGGGCAGGACCTTGGCGCCTTTGGCATCGACATCATTCTCAACATCGAACAGGTCGTCGGCGGACTGGGAAACGACAGGTCTTCAGGCGACGGCAAGGCTAACTTGCTCGCAGGCTCGAATGGCGACGACGTCCTCATCGGCCGCAACGGCGATGACTTCCTGTTCGGTGACTGGGGACGGGATATCATGATCGGCGGTAGGGGAGCCGATTCGCTCTATGATTACGTCATTGACGATAGCTTCCGCGATGTGTTCCGCTATCTCTCCGTCAGCGACAGTAATGCCACGGATGGGATAGACGAGATCTTCTACTTCGACGGAGGCGGCACAGCCATCGATGACCGCATCGATCTGAAAGCGATTGATGCCAATGCCGCAGCGGTGGGAAACCAGAAATTCCAGTTCATCGGAACGAATCTGTTCGACACCTCGGCGAACGGCCAGGTGCGGTATGAGACAGTTGGGTCTGATACCTATGTCTACATCGATACCGACACCGACACGGATGCGGAAATGACCATCATCGTGCGCGGTCTCACGTCGCTCGCAGCGGGAGATTTCATCCTCTGACGGGCAGCTATTTGACCGTCAGCGGGGCGTGGCCGAGGATGTGATAGTCGCTTGCCACCTGGACCACGTAGCGCAGTTCCCATTCGCCCGGCTCCTTCGGGGCCGACATGGTGGTCTCGCCGTCGGTGGAGACGCTGGTGAGACCGCCGGAATGGCCTTTCGGCGGCTCGTCCTTGCGGGCGATGTAGATGTAGTCGCCATGGAAGCGCGGCGCGTCAGCAAGGTCGATGGCAAAGCGCTTGCGGGCCTCGACCTCCAGCGTCGGCATTTTCACCGGCGGCGGTGCTGAAATGGTGATCGGATTGCGCGCCACCACGGTCTTTTCGCCCGCACCCAGCACATAGCGGATTTCATAGCCGCCGGGCTCCATCGGCATCCGCAGCCGGATGATCGAGCTGACGAGATTGGACTGGTGGCCGGAGGCGTATTTGTTGGCCGGCTCGCTGGGCTTGACGATTTGGATGAAGTTGGCACCGCCGTCCGGACCGGAATACTTGATTTCAAGCCCATGGCCGCCGAAGGCCGTTGCCGGTGTTTCCATCGACGCCGTTGCCGGCTCGGTCACCGTGATTTGCTTCGCGTGCAGGATTTTCTTCTGCTCATAGGCAACATAGCGCACCTCATAGGTGCCCGGCGTGCTGGGTGCGGTCATGCGGGCCGGCGCGCCGTCGCGGGTATATTCGAAGGCGCCGTTGATGAAGGCGTTCTCGTTGCTCCGTTCCTTGGTAATGCCCACCCAGTCGCCCGGCAGGTTGGGGCCGGTGTAGCCGATCACCACGTGGGCGCCGGCGCTCACCTGTTCCGGCACCTTGAGGGTGGTGCCCATCAGGCCGGGTTCATCGCCGCCGCCGGACGGACTGCTGTCTTCCGCGTCCGCCGTCACGGCTTGCGGCGCGCCGCAGGCTTCCAGCAGCGTATCCAGCGCCTTGCTCGAGCCCTTCAGCGGAAACACGGTCTCCAGCGTCCTGTCATCGGCGGGATAGAACACCGAGAAGCGCTTGCCGGATTTGAGGGGTGCGATGATGCCGGGCGGGATGACGATGCCGCCGCGGTGGCGGGTGAGGAAAACGGTCCCATCGACGCCGAGCGCCACCGTTGCGCCGTCGGTGAGCGCCGGATCGGCCCCGGTCAGCGTCATAAGCCAGGGGCCGCTGGCGCAGCTGATGCCGGCGCCATCCAGTTTCGCGCCATCGATCGAAGCGGGAATGATGGCGCTGTTGCCGCCCGCGGTCCATCCGGCGGCGAGGGCCGGTGTGGCGATCCCGGCGAGAAGGACGGAAAGGAGAAGGGAGCGCTTCAACAATCGGGTCATGCAACGGGCCTCTGTCTGGCGTGGGGTTTCAGAGGCAGTTTGTGGGCAACGGCGGCCGCGATCAAGCATAAATTCCGCTGTGAGAAAACAGTCACAACAAGCGATGATCGCGCGGACCGGCGCGCCGGCTCACTCTTCCTTGCCGACGATGAAGACGACGGAACGGTCCTGTTTCGCGCACCCCGGTCTTCGCGCCACAGGCCCCAGGTCTCGGCGCCGGTGCCGCTGGTCGCGCCGGGGTCGGCAAGGGCGGCGATATATTCCACGGTCACGGACTTGAACCCCTCCGCCGACGAAGCCGCGGGGGCGGTTAGCGCCAGTGCGGTGATCGCGAGGGCGAGGTATGAGAGGCGGCGGAGAGGATCATCGTGGTGCCCCGGTTGGGTGGCGGAAGTGTAGCGTAGCGGGGCGGGGAGGCAAATGACGGCGGCGTGCGTTAACGAGATAGCGCTATGACGTCTTGCGTTTTATAACGTGGTGCGTTATAGGTGTCGAATGATCCGGAGCTTCGCCAGCCGCGAGACCGAACTGATCTGGCAAGGCTTGCGATCCAGGCGGCTGCCCTTCGATATTCAGGGCATCGCCCTGCGCAAACTGCGTCTGATCAATCGCGCGGAAACGCTTGCGGAACTGCGCATTCCGCCGGGCAACCGGCTCGAAGCGCTGAAGGCCGACCGTGCTGGCCAATGGTCGATCCGGATCAACGATCAATGGCGAATCTGTTTTCGATGGGTGAACGACAATGCCGAAGACGTCGAAATCGTCGACTATCACTGAGGAAGCGAACCTGCTTCCCAATCCGCATCCGGGAGAAATCCTGCTGGAGGAATTCCTCAAGCCTGCCGGGTTGTCGCAGAATGCGCTGGCCCGCGCCATCGGCGTGCCGCCGCGGCGCATCAACGAGATTGTGCTGGGCCAGCGCGCCATCACCGCCGACACCGCGCTGCGTCTCGCCCGCTACTATGGCCTGTCGGACCGGTTCTTTCTCGGCCTGCAGATGGACTACGACCTGATGGAACAGCGCCGCGCGTTGGGCAAGACGCTGGACGCGATCAAGCCGCGGACGGCGTGAGTGTCGCGGGCTGAACTGAATGCACTTTCATGTAATCCTGGAAGTATTCAAATCATCTCGCATGCGATGCCGTGAAAGATAAGACGATGAAGTGGCTTGCCCGGCGCTTGACCTCGTCGCGCACCGGGCAAAACGTGTTCACTTGATCATCCTGTCATACTCGGCATGTTCTCCGATCCAGAACCAGACGAGACCATCTTCCGCCTCAACCGCCAACGCCCGGTGGCCGCTACCGACGCGGGCCGACCAGAAGCGGCCGACTTTCTTAAACATCAGCGAGGGGTGCCGCGGGTTCTGCTTGAGAAGCTCGAAATTCTTGTCGGCCAGAACCCGAACGGCTTGAAGCAAGGCAGCGTAGGCGCTCCAGAAAGAGGGCGCCGCGACATGCATCAGAGCGGCTTGGTGCGGCCTGCCCGGTGGTCGGCCAGCGCCTGTTCCGCAATCTTGTCCAGCCGGCCGGCCTTGGCGTCCGCCTCGATCTGGCGGTCCCACAGGTCGGCCCGGAACGCGGCGAACCATTCCGCCAGTCTTGCCACTTCGCCGGGGCTCAGGCTGGCAATGTCCTTTTCGATTTTTTCAAGTTTGGTCATGCGCGTTCGTTATCACAATCTGCCGCACCCTGTCACCGCTTCTTGCCCCGATACGTCCGCGTCCCCGGCTTGCCGCCCTTTGATCCCGCACTCCGCCCGCCCTTGGGCTTCGGCCAGCTTGCGGTGGCGTCTTCGATGGCGGATTGCCGGGCCATGGGATCGTCCATTACCGCCAAGTCCACGGCCTTGAGGCGCTTGACCTCGTCGCGCAGCCTTGCGGCTTCCTCGAACTCCAGATTGGCGGCGGCCTCGCGCATCTTCTTTTCCATGTCGGCGAGGACCTTTTCGAGGTTGTGGCCGACGAGCGGCGTGCCGTCCTCCATCAGCCCCGCATCCGCCGTCACGTGGTCCTGCTCGTAGACGCTCTTCAAGATGTCGGCGATGTTCTTCTTGATCGACTGCGGGGTGATGCCGTTGGCCTCGTTATAGGCCGTCTGCTTGTCGCGGCGGCGGCTGGTCTCGGCCATGGCGCGCTCCATGGAGCCGGTGA
>CAZECZ010000149.1:0-10429 GCA_964510815.1 uncultured Aestuariivirga sp. | reverse complement strand
CGTGGCGGCCTCGTCCGCAACCGCCACGCGCCTTGCCCAGGGCGCCTATCCCGGCAACACCATGGATCAGGTGCGCTGGCTGGCCTCGGTCGGTGCCGACTACGGTGTCATTGCGGTGGCCAAAGATTCACCCATCAACACGCTTCCCGAGCTGATGGACAAGATCAAGGCCGATCCGGGCTCGGTCGCCATCGCCGGCGGTTCAGCCGTGGGCGGCTGGGACCATCTCAAGGTTCTGATCGCGGCCCGCAAGGCCGGCATCGAGGACGTGCGCAAGATCAAGTACGTCGCCTTCGATGGCGGCGGCGAGGCCGTGACTCAGTTGCTGGCCGGGTCGGTGCAGGCCTTCACCGGCGATGCCTCGGAAGCCAAGGGCTTCGTGCAGTCGGGCGACATCAAGGTGCTGGCAGTGCTGGCGCCGGAGCGCATGGAAGGCGATTTCGCTTCCTTCCCCACTGCCAAGGAACAGGGCATCGATGCCGTGGGTGCCAACTGGCGCGGCTTCTATGCACCGGGCGGCATGTCGGATGACGCCTATGCCTATTGGGTCGACGCGATCGGCAAGGTGTATGACTCGCCGGAGTGGAAGAAGGTCATGGCCGAGAACGGCCTCGCCCCGCTGAACCTGCGCGGCGATGATTTCCAGGCCTTCGTCAAGGGTTCGGTCGATGAGATCACCGCCCTGTCGAAGGAGATCGGCATCCTGAAGTAATATCGTACGGGTCACTCCGGAGCATAACCGGAGGATCATGAGCAGAGTCGGGCGGGCTGCCGCGTGTGCGGCCCGCCACTTCGGCCGGGGAGGGGCCAGCATGAGCGATCGCATCCTCGGCGGGGCCTCCGTGGTCCTCGCCATCTTCTTCATCTGGGCGGCAACGCAGATCGAGCTCAGTTTCCTGTCCGATCCCGTAGGCCCCAAGACCTTTCCCATCATCATCGGGGTGATGGTTGGCGTCGCCGGCCTGGTGATCATGCTGCGCCCCGATCCGGAGCCGCAATGGCCAGCACTTGGCCGCATCCTCGAGATCGTGGCCGCCGTTGTCGTCATGGTGGCCTACGCCGAGCTGCTCCCCGAAATTGGCTTCGTCATCGCCACGGCCATCGCCGCAGCCTTTCTGTCATGGCGTCTGGGGGCGGGGCCAATCCAGGCCGTGATCGCCGGCATTGCCATTTCCGTCGGCATCTACGTCATCTTCCATCTCATCCTTGGCCTGTCGCTGGCGCGCGGGCCTTTCGGTTTCTGAGGAGGCCTCCATGGACGTATTCTCCTCTCTTGCCGACGGCTTCGCGGTGGCGCTCACCTGGCAGAACCTGCTGCTGGCCCTGCTTGGCTGTCTCCTTGGCACCATCATCGGCGCACTGCCGGGGCTTGGTCCTTCGAACGGCGTCGCCATTCTCATTCCGCTCGCCTTCACGCTGGGCCTGGCGGCAACGCCGGCGCTGATCCTACTCACCAGCGTCTACTATGGTGCCATGTATGGCGGACGCATCTCATCGATCCTGCTGAACATTCCCGGTGACGAGCCGGCCATGATGACGACACTCGACGGCTATCCCATGGCCATGAAAGGCCAGGCCGGCGAGGCGCTGGCGATCTCCGGCATTGCCTCGTTCATCGGTTCGTTCTTCGCGACCTGGGGGCTGGTGTTCCTGGCGCCGCAGCTCGTCAAGGTGGCGCTGCTGTTCGGTCCGGCCGAATATTTCGCTTTGTTCGCGCTGGCCTTCGCCACGCTGGGCGGACTTGCCAGCCGCAACCAGGCCAAGGCGGTGCTGGCCGCGGGCCTGGGCCTCGGCATCGCCATGATCGGCGTCGATGGGCAGACGGGCGTTCCCCGCTTCTCCTTCGGCGAGGTACATCTCTACGACGGCATCCACTTCCTGACCGCCATCGTCGGATTGTTCGCGCTGTCGGAGGTCTTCCTGTTCATCGAGCACAGGGGGCAGGGTGGAGACGAGAACCGCAGTGAAAAGCTGAAGCTCGGGCGGATCCTGCCGCCGATGAAGATGCTGAAGGACACCAGCGGCGCCATGGCGCGCTCCACGGTGCTGGGCTTCATCGCCGGTGTGTTGCCGGGTGCGGGGGCCTCGCTCGGCTCGTTCATGGCCTATGCGCTGGAAAAGAAGGTCTCCGACAAGAAGCGTACATTCGGCACCGGCGATCCGCGCGGCGTTGCGGCTCCCGAGGCCGCCAACAATGCATCCGCAGGCGGCGCCATGGTGCCGATGCTGGCGCTGGGGGTGCCGGGGTCGGGCACCACGGCAGTCCTGCTTGCCATGCTGATGGCGCTCAACATCACGCCTGGTCCATTGCTGTTCCAGAAGAACCCGGACGTGGTGTGGGGGCTCATCGCCGCATTGTTCATCGGCAACGTCATGCTGCTGCTGCTCAACCTGCCGATGGTCGGCCTCTTCGTCCGTGTGCTGATGGTGCCGTCGAAATATCTGCTGCCGGCGGTGGCCATGCTGTCCTTCGTGGGCATCTACGGCGTGTCGGGCTCGATCTTCGATCTCGAGGTCATGATCCTGTTCGGCGTTCTGGGTTGGGCTTTGCGCAAGCTGGATGTGCCGCTGGTGCCGGTGGTGCTGGGTGTCCTGCTCGGCAACCAGATGGAAGTCAATCTCCGGCGCGAGATGACGATCTCCGATGGTAACTGGTTCTCGCTCATCGACTCGCCGCTTTCCATTGCCCTGTGGACGGTTGCCATCATTGGGTTTCTGCTGCCGATTATCGTTGGCCGCTATTTCAGGCCGAAGATGGCGGATTCGGATGAGATGGAAATCGCCAACCCCGATTAAGGTTGGTCCTGAATGGACTCGATATAAGTCACAAGGTTGACGATCCGCCTGGTCGCCTCGTCGGAGGCTTTCATGGCGTCCTCCAGCTTGACGCTCTTGCCCACGGCTTCGCTGACGAAGACATCACCCCAGATCGGCATTTCGCGGGTGCCATGGGCGCCGGAGTCATCGAGTCCGGCGATGGTTTCGAACACGCGCTCGGCCGGGAAGCTGCCATAGCGCGCCGTGATCTCCGTAAGATCGGCCGGCTTCTTGGCCAGCACGACCGCGTGCGGCCCGTCGCCTTTGGCGTCCTCGCCGTGGCAGCTGGCACAATGGGCCATGAACTCGGCCTTGCCAGCCTCCAGCGCGTCATCGCCAGCCTGCGCTCCGCCGGTGGCGAGGGTGAAGGTCAATACTGCGATGGCGGCCTGCCGTCTCATGTCAGTTGTGCTGGCCAATCTCCCGCAGCATCTCGGTGAACCACGGCGTTGTGACATCGAAATGCTTGCCGCCCTTGATGCGCGGGAATTCGATGGCGCGAAGGTCATCGTCCTGGGCTTCATCATGGCCGACGACGCCGGAGACGCCGGCGAGTGCCGACTCCACCGCCACTTGCACCATGGCGCGGATGAGATCGAGATCGGCCTGGTTGGCGGCCGCCGAGCGGCCGAAATAGCCGGACTTCTGCACCAGCGTCTTGTCGGCGCCAATCTTCTTGGCGAACTGCTTGCCGAACCAGTCACCGACTTTCACCTCGTCGAGGCGCACATGGCCGAAGGCGTCGCGCTGAACCTGCTCGCCACGCTCTTCCATTTGGGCAACGATTTCGTGGACGGCAGCGCCCTCGCTGATAAAGATGTTGACCGAGTCCTTTTCGTCCATGATCTGCCGCAGCCTGTCCGCTTCGGCGTCGATGTCGATCGGCATCTCCGGAACATAGATGGCGTCGATATCCTTGTGGCGGCGCGACAGGTTGAACTCGGGCAAAAATTCGTGGGCGTCGAGGCGCTCGCGCCAGGCCCTGGCGGTGGCCGCCGTCAGCCAGCCGCAGTGTCGGCCCATCACCTCGTGAATGACCAGCTGGCGGGACGAGGTCGACTGCTCATTGACGACGTTCTCGAAGAAGATGGCGCCCTGTTCGGCAGCGGTCCAGGCGCCCAGCGTCTGGCGGATCGGCACCACATCGTTGTCGATGGTCTTGGGCAGGCCGACGACGGTAAGGTTGTAGCCGTTGCTGGCGAGATAGGCGGCGAGGTCGGCCGCGGTGGTGTTGGTATCGTCACCGCCGATGGTGTGGAGGATGGTGACGCCGTCCTTGACCAGCTGGTTGGCCGCCACCTTCAGGGGGTCCTCGCCCTCCTTCACCAAGCCGCGTTTCACGCAATCCGCCACATTCGTCAGCTTCACCCGGCTGTTGCCAATGGGCGAGCCGCCATGGCTGTGCAGCACATGGGCGCGGCGGCGCACCTCGGGGCTGACCGCAATGTGTTGGCCCAGCAGCAAGCCCTTGTAACCGCTGAGATAACCGATCATGGCAGCGTCCGGCGCGATCTCCGAGTAACGCTCGATCAGGCCGCCCACGGCGGATGACAGGCACGGTGCCAATCCGCCGGCGGTGAGCATCGCGATCTTGTGCTGGGACATTTCAGGGCCTCTCGGATCAGTGTTTCGCCAGAGCGTTAAGCACTCTGTCCGATTTTCGCAACCGGGCAAATCGGATCACCCCGGGACCGATTTTCATTGAAGTGCGGCCAGCCGTACCTATCTCAATCCTGTCAACCCAACAGAGGAGAGGGAGAAATGACACATTCGGCTTCGGCTGGTTTCGAACAAATGGGCGAGACCCGTCATCGCCGCTGTGGCGGCGGTTTCAAATCGCGCTGGTCGCCATGGGAAGTGGGCGCAATGGTCGCCGGTTTCGTGGTGTTCTGGCCACTGGGGCTTCTGGCCCTTTTCCTGAAGTGGAAGAACGGCGAAATGTGGAGCGGCGCGGCCGACAGCAAGGCCCCGTGGTCGAGCTTCAAGGCGCCAGATTTCTCCAAGTGGAAGGCCGGTCCGTCCTACGGCTTCTCAGGCATGTCCGGATCGGGTAATGCGGCTTTCGATGACTACAAGCGCGAGCAGCTGAAGCGGCTCGAAGAGGAGCGCCGCAAGCTCGAAGAAGAGCAGCATGCGTTCCGCGAGTTCGTCGAGAAGGTGCGCCGCGCCAAGGATCAGGACGAGTTCAACCGGTTCATGGACGAACGCCGCAGCGCGTCGGAGAACGGCCCGGAGCAGGCCTGATCTCAGACTGCACAGCGATCGAAATGGAAAGCCCGGCGATGCCGGGCTTTTTTGTTCGCTGTCAGTCCGGGTCGCGGCCCGATGGCGATGTCAATGGCGGGTCGCTTGCTTCCGCCGGCCGGACTGGCGAGGGACGGCGGTCGCCGAAAATGGGAGCGCGCGGCGCTGGCCGCGTGACCGGCTGCGGGGATGCGGACGGTGATTGCGGGACGTAGGCCGCAGGCGTGCCAGGCACCTGGATTCCAGCTTCGACCACGACGTCCTGCGGACCGCCGATCAGCAGCAGATGCTCGACGTTGTCGCGGCGCACGAGGACGAGCCGCCGGGTCTTGTCGAGTTCGTGATATTCGCTGATGCCGAGCCTCTGGCCGCGGCGTCCGGACATGCGCGGGCTCAGCGCGCGCCACACCAGCAGCACGACGATCAGGACCGCCAGTACCACCAGGGCGGCTACGATGATGTTCATGATGTTTGGCGGCAGGTCTGGCATCTCGTTCCCTAGCTAACCTGTCTCAGCAGGTGATTCGGGCGGCCGGGACAGTGTGTATGGGCCGGCCGCCGCTGTCGTGGTGTTTCAGTAGCGGTCGACGCTCTTGATGTAACCACCGCGCCCATCAACACGAATCATGAAGCGCTTGCCCTTGCGGTGGCCGATATAGCGGTAGGTCGTGCCAGCACACTCCACGACCTTGATCTTGTTGAAATGACGGGCAACGATACGCTTGCCGGTGGCGCAGGATATGTTCTTGCCGTAGCCTCCGACCCCGATAATCACCTTGAAGTCGAAATCGACATCGGCGCGGGCGGTCAGCGGACCGGCCGTGGCGACCGAAAGGCCGAGCACCGATGCAATGAGCAGTTTCTTGATCATGTGTTTCTCCAAATGGGCGGCGATCCGACCCATGGGTACAACTCTGGCGGTCCCGGGCGGGTTTGTAAAGCGCGCTCATGGGCACGGAACGCGGGATTCCGTGAGCGGTCATTTCGCCTATACTCGCAATGATTCGGGGTGGAATTCATGACGGACAAAGGCGCACCGGGCAGGGGAGAGCTCGTGGCTGCGGCACCGTGGGGTGGCCGTCGGCTGCAGCTTGCCATTGCCGTGGTGCTGGCGGTAGCCGTCGTTGCCGGCGCGGGCTACAAGCTGCTGCCGGGCGGCCTTCCGGACTGGCTGGTTCTGGTCGGCGCCGTGCTGGCGACGGTCGGCCTCGTGGCGATCTTCGGCTTTGCCGCCGGTGTGTTCCAGATCAACAAGGGGGACCGCGAGCGCCAGTTCTTCGATGCGCTGGTGGATGCGCTCGACGACCCCGTGGTGGTCACTGACGGGCGCGGCCGGGCCGTCTATGCCAACAGTGCCTTCCTCAAGCTGGCGGGCAAGGCCGGAACCGGCCGGCTGGTCGGCATGGATGTGCTGTTCGCAGGCTATTCCGATTTCGCCACGCCGATCTACCAGCTGTCGCAGGCCGTCCAGGACGGCCAGCGTGCCAGCCGCGAACTGCGTCTGCCGCCGGGATCGCCCGCACCCTGCGCCGATGCCGGCAAGCCGGTGTGGATCAGGCTCACGGCGGCACCGGTGGCAAGTGGCGGGACCGCGTCGCACCGGCTGTGGCAGCTGGAAGACATCAGCGCCGACCGGGCCCGCCAGGAGCAGGCGTTCTCGCGTCTCCAGTTCATCATCACCTATCTCGACAATGCGCCGGCCGGCTTCTTCTCCACCTTGCCGGACGGCCATGTCGACTATCTCAATGCCACCCTGGCCCAGTGGCTGGGGCTCGACATCACCGAGCCCAGCGGCAACAGCATCACACTCAAGGACATCGTGGGTGCACAGGCTGCGCGACTGATCTCCGGTGTAGCGGCCAAGCCGGGCGAAGCCATCACCGAGAGTTTCAGCCTCGATCTCCGCAACCCGGCGACCGGCGAACTGTTCCCGGTGCGGGTCATCCATCATGTCGATTATGCCGCCGATGGCACCCCGTCGCCGTCGCGCACGCTGGTGGTGCCGCGTGGCCTTTCAGGCGCCACGGAGGCGGATAGCGGGATTTCCGCGCCGCGGCTGTCGCGCTTCATCAACAACGCGCCGCTGGGCATTGCCGAGATCGGCAGCGACGGTGTGATCCGCATGGCCAATGCCGCCTTCATCGACCTGTCGCCCAAGGCGCGGCGCGGGGTGGCGCTGGCGGATGCCGTGGCCGAAGCCGAGCGCCATGGGCTCCAGCAGGCGCTGGCGGCGGCCCTGGCCGGCGAAGCGAGCCTGCACCGCGTCGAAGCAACGCTGCAGGGCGAGAAGCCCCGCACGGTGCTGTTTTCCTTCACCCGGCTTGCGGCCGAGGATGAGACCGCCGTGGTCTTCGCCGTCGACAAGACCGAGAGCAAGGCGCTGGAAGTGCAATTGGCCCAGAGCCAGAAGATGCAGGCCGTGGGCCAGCTGGCCTCCGGCATCGCGCATGACTTCAACAACGTGCTGACCCCGATCATCGGCTTTGCCGACCTGCTGCTGGCCAAGATGCGGCCCACGGACCCGGCCTTCGCCGATGTCATGAACATCAAGCAGAATGCCAACCGGGCCGCCAATCTGGTGCGCCAGCTGTTGGCCTTCTCGCGCAAGCAGACCATGCAGCCCAAGGTCCATTCGCTGAGCGAGGCAATGTCGGATCTCGGCAATCTGCTGGGCCGGGTGCTGGGCGAAAAGGTCGAGCTCAAGATTTCGCATGAGCGCGACCTGGGGCTGGTATTGGTCGACATCCACCAGTTCGAGCAGGTGGTCATCAACCTCGCCGTCAATGCGCGCGACGCGATGCCAAATGGCGGCACGCTGACGGTCCGGACCTTCAACATGTCCGCCGATTCGTCTGGCAATATCGCGCCCAATCTGATGCCGGCGGCGGACTATGTGGTCTGCGAGGTCGAGGATACGGGGTCCGGCATTCCGCAGGAGATCCTCGACAAGATCTGGGAGCCGTTCTTTTCAACCAAGGAGGTGGGCAAGGGCACGGGTCTCGGGCTCTCCACGGTCTATGGCATCGTCAAGCAGACCGGCGGCTTCATCTTCTGCAACAGCGTGATCGGCAAGGGCACGACGTTCCGCATCTTCCTGCCGCGCTATTATCCGGCTGCGGCCAGCGAGGACGTGGCGGGCGCCAAGCCGGCCGAGGCGCCGAAGCGTTCCGATTATACCGGCCAGGAGCGCATCCTGCTGGTCGAGGACGAGGATGCGGTGCGGGCCTTCGCGCTGCGGGCGCTGACGTCGCGCGGCTACACTGTCGTTGAAGCCGATTCGGGCGAAAGCGCGCTGGAGCGGGTGGAGGAAGAGGAGAAGGGTTTCGACCTCGTCATCTCCGACGTGGTGATGCCGGAGATGGATGGGCCGCGCCTGCTGCGCGAGCTCAGAGCCAGGGGCAACAAGACCAAGTTCGTCTTCGTGTCGGGCTATCCCGGCGAGGAGTTCGAGAAGGACCTCGAGGGACAGAGCGGCTATTCCTTCATGCCCAAGCCGTTCTCGCTCAAGCAGTTGGTCGAGAAGGTCAAGGAAGCGCTCGAGGCATGACGCCGTTGCGTCAGTTTCCTGGACGTTCCGGCGCGGTGCCAGCCATTCGCGTAATTTCCACTTCCGTTCCGCTCCCGTTCTGCAATACGTAAAAATTTACCAAGAAAAACAAGGGTCAAATTTTACGCTTGCGAAACGAACAAAATTAGAACATACACAAAACATCGATGGATCACTTCCGTCAATTGCGTGCCACGGACCCATGTGAAATAAGGAGTTGGACAATGGGGCAGACGAATCTTCGGGTCATTGAGAACTCTTCCATGGACAAGAACAAGGCACTGGACGCCGCGCTGAGCCAGATCGAGCGCGCCTTTGGCAAGGGCTCGATCATGAAGCTCGGGTCCAATCAGGCGATGGACATCGAGGCGATTTCCACGGGCTCGCTGGGCCTCGACATCGCGCTCGGAATCGGCGGCTTGCCGAAGGGCCGCATCATCGAGATTTATGGGCCGGAATCCTCCGGCAAGACGACGCTGGCGCTGCAGGTGGTGGCCGAGGCCCAGAAGAAGGGCGGCATCTGCGCCTTCGTCGACGCCGAACACGCGCTCGATCCGGTCTATGCCCGCAAGCTTGGGGTCAAGATCGACGACCTGCTGATTTCCCAGCCCGATACCGGCGAGCAGGCGCTTGAGATCGCCGACACGCTGGTGCGCTCCGGCGCCGTCGAGGTGCTGGTCATCGACTCGGTGGCGGCCCTGACGCCGCGGGCCGAACTCGAAGGCGAGATGGGCGACCAGCTGCCCGGCCTTCAGGCCCGTCTCATGAGCCAGGCACTGCGCAAGCTCACGGCTTCGATCTCCAAGTCGCATTGCATGGTGATCTTCATCAATCAGATCCGCATGAAGATCGGCGTGATGTTCGGCTCGCCCGAAACCACGACGGGTGGCAATGCGCTCAAGTTCTATGCCTCGGTCCGTCTCGATATCCGCCGCATCGGCGCCATCAAGGACCGCGACGAGGTGGTCGGCAACCAGACCCGCGTGAAGGTGGTCAAGAACAAGGTGGCCCCGCCGTTCAAGCAGGTGGAATTCGACATCATGTATGGCGAAGGTATCTCCAAGGTTGGTGAGCTGGTCGATCTCGGCGTCTCCGCCGGCGTGGTGGAGAAGTCCGGCTCGTGGTTCTCCTACAATGGCGAGCGGATCGGGCAGGGGCGTGAAAACGCCAAGAATTTCCTGCGCCAGAATCCGGACATGGCCAATGCCATCGAGACCACCATCCGCTCCAACGCCGGCCTTCTGGCCGACGCCCTGAGCAATGGCGGCGATCAGGACTCCGAACCCTCGGACGACTGAGGCGGCTCTTCTTCTCTTTTCTCCCATCCGGATGCCGCACCTACCGGCATCCGGTCGCCCACGGTGTTGCCCCACACCGCATGCGATGGCGCCCTCCGCTTCCCCCGGAGGGCGCACGCGCGTCTGGAGCGCCTTGAACTCAGGCGATCTGGTCCCAGCGCCCTCTTGATTCTGGACAGGGGCGGATTGGGTCTTTAAAGACGCGCCGACATTCACTTCATCTCATTTGCCGGGCGTACCATGACTGGGCTTGCACAGATCCGTTCCACCTTCCTCGACTTCTTCAAGCGCCAGGGTCACGAGATCGTGGCCTCCTCGCCGCTGGTGCCGCGCAACGATCCCACCCTGATGTTCGCCAATTCCGGCATGGTGCAGTTCAAGAACGTGTTCACCGGCGTCGAGAAGCGGCCCTACAGCCGCGCCACCACGGCGCAGAAATGCGTGCGCGCCGGGGGCAAGCACAACGACCTCGACAATGTCGGCTACACGGCGCGCCATCACACCTTTTTCGAGATGCTGGGCA
>CAZECZ010000148.1:0-10441 GCA_964510815.1 uncultured Aestuariivirga sp. | reverse complement strand
GATGCGACCACCGAACCCGCACCAGTCATGGACAAGGGTGACGTGGCTTGGATGATGACGGCCAGCACTCTGGTGCTGTTCATGACACTGCCCGGTCTCGCGCTCTTCTACGGTGGCCTCGTGCGCGCCAAGAACGTGCTGTCCATACTGATGCAAACCACGATGATCGCCGCCGTGATGATGGTGGTCTGGGTGGTCTACGGCTATTCCTTCGCCTTCGGCGGAAGTGAGAACGCTTTTTTCGGAGGATTCGGCAAGCTGTTCCTCAAGGGGGTTAACGCGGATTCGATGGCCGCCACGTTCAGCGCCGGCTTCGTCATTCCGGAATATGTGTTCATCGTCTTCCAAATGACCTTTGCGGCGATCACGCCAGCCCTGATTATCGGCGCCTTCGCGGAGCGTGTGAAATTCTCCGCGGTCGTGACCTTCTGCGTGCTGTGGGCAACCTTCGTCTACTTCCCGGTGGCCCACATGGTATGGGACGCAAACGGCTATCTCTTCAAGCTCGGCGCGATTGACTTCGCCGGTGGTACAGTGGTGCACATCAACGCCGGTATCGCCGCCTTGATTGGGTGCCTGCTCGTCGGTCCCCGCAAGGGCTACGGCAAGGACATGATGGCCCCGCACTCGCTGCCGCTCACCATGATTGGCGCATCAATCCTCTGGACCGGCTGGTTTGGCTTCAACGTCGGATCGAATCTGGAAGCCAATGGCGGTGCAGGATTGGCGATGATCAACACCTTCGTCGCCACGGCCGCTGCCACCATCGCCTGGAGCATCATCGAAAGCGTCCATCGCGGCAAGGCTTCGATGCTGGGTGCTGCGTCCGGTATGGTGGCCGGCCTTGTTGCCATCACGCCCGCTTGCGGCACGATCGGCCCCATGGGCTCGATTATCTTGGGCGCCGTCGTTTCGCTGATCTGCTATGTCTTCGTGTCCGGCGTGAAGATGAAGTTCGGTTACGATGACTCGCTTGACGTCTTTGGCGTGCACGGTATCGGTGGCATCGTCGGCGCTCTTGGAACCGGTATTCTCAGCGCCGCAGCCTTCGGTGGCGTCAAGGGAGATGACTATGCGATTGGAGCACAGTTCTTGATTCAGCTTCAGGCTGTGGTCATCACACTGGTTTGGTCGGGTGTCGTTTCCGCCGTCCTCTACAAGCTGATCGACATGGTGATCGGCCTTCGTCCGACATCGGATATCGAGACCCAGGGCCTCGACGTCCCGACCCACGGCGAAACCGCCTATCACAGCTAAATCCAGTCTCTATTCACAAGACAAAAGGCCCGGCATTGCCGGGCCTTCGTGCTTTACGGCACCTTAACCATGAGCCGCCAAACTGGCCTTAACGATTTGTTATGGCCGGTGCCTTCCTGGCGCCTGGCGGAGGTATCTATGGCCTACGACCCTTCATACGACACCGATGACAGCGCCGTTCCGGCTGCGGTCAGGGAATTCTTCAAAAAGAGGTTGTTTGAACTTGCTGGCGTGATCCTGTTCATCATCCTGATCGCTGTCGGTCTTGCCCTCGCGACGTGGTCAGTCGAAGATCCCTCGCTCAACCGTGCGCTCGATCAGCCTGCGAAAAACTGGCTCGGTTATCCCGGCGCGGTGGTTGCTGATCAACTGATGCAGTTCTTCGGACTTGGGGTTCTGCCGTTCATCATCATTCCCATGGGATGGGCTCTTCGCTCCCTTAGTCACCGGACAATCTCAAGACCGTTCGGCACGGTGTTCTACTGGCTCGCGAGTGTGTTGGCAGCAAGTGCTGCGCTGGCTGCAGTTCCTGTTCCAGCAAAGTGGGCACTTGTCGCAGGGCTCGGCGGAAATGCAGGCGACATCATTCACAATCTGTTGCTGATGATCCTCAGTGTTGCGGTCAAAGGACCAGTGGCCCAATTGATTGCAGGCCTGTTTGCACTCGTTGGAACCCTTGTGCTGGTTCGCCGGGCAAATGGATCCCGCATCGTGAAGCGGGCGTCCAAATCCGAACCTGAATATGTGTCCGACCGGCGATCGGCCGCCGATGCCGGGCGTGATGCTGTCGCGGGCCTCGTAGGCGGCATTCAACATATCCTACTGCGCTGGCGGGAACGGCGCGCACAGCGCGCGGCCGCAGAACAATATTCTGAAGACGAAGACGACATCATTCGCCGCTTGGCGCCGACACCTCCGCCGATGAAATCAGGCCCTGTGAAGGAATCGGCGCGAATCGAACCGATGCTGGCGCCGGCATTTCGTCGTGGCGGAATGGCGACCGAGGAGTTGGAGGATGAGGACGGCTTAGAACAGGACCTCTACGGCGCCGGCTACGCCGAAGATGACACCGAGTTGGCTGACGAGGAGGATGACGGCACACTGGAGTCAAGACCTACGAAGGTGTCGCGTAGCTCCAAACCCATCAAGCAGAGCAAGCGTCTCAAGACGAACGTCGCGCCTGAATTCCGCTTTGAAGAAGGCGCCGACTACGAGCTGCCTGATCTCACCCTTCTTGCCGAACCGAAACGTGCGGGGAAGGCTGCAGACCTATCGGACGATGTCCTGGAGCAAAACGCCCGGATGCTGGAAGGCGTGCTGGAGGATTTTGGCGTCAAGGGGCAGATCATCAAGGTTCGTCCGGGACCAGTGGTCACACTTTACGAGCTTGAGCCCGCTCCCGGGATCAAATCATCCCGTGTCATCAGTCTGGCTGACGACATTGCGCGGTCCATGAGCGCCATCTCAGCCCGAGTCGCCGTTGTCCAGGGCCGGAATGCCATCGGCATCGAGCTTCCGAACGCCAAGCGGGAGACTGTCTATCTCCGTGAACTGCTCGGCTCCGAAGCCTTCGAGAAATCGAGTCTCAATCTGGCGCTGGCACTCGGCAAGAATATCGGCGGTGAGCCGGTCTTTGCGGATCTCGCTCGTATGCCGCACCTACTGATCGCCGGTACCACAGGTTCGGGCAAGTCGGTCGGCATCAACACCATGATCCTGTCACTGCTGTATCGACTGCCGCCAGACCGATGCAAGCTGATCATGATCGATCCGAAGATGCTGGAGCTTTCGATCTATGAGGGGATCCCCCATCTGCTCTCTCCCGTCGTAACGGATCCGCGCAAGGCTGTTGTCGCGCTCAAATGGGCGGTGCGCGAGATGGAAGAGCGCTATCGCAAGATGTCGAAGATGGGTGTGCGCAACATCGACGGCTACAACACGCGCATGCGGCAAGCACAGGCGAAGGGTGAAAAGATCTCACGCACCATCCAGACCGGCTTCGACCCCGAGACAGGAGAACCGGTCTTCGAGAAAGAACTGATGGACCTCGCGCCCATGCCCTACATCGTTGTGATCATCGACGAGATGGCCGATCTGATGATGGTCGCGGGCAAGGACATCGAAGGTGCAGTCCAGCGCCTGGCCCAGATGGCGCGCGCCGCAGGCATTCACGTGGTCATGGCGACTCAGCGTCCATCGGTCGACGTCATCACCGGCACCATCAAGGCCAACTTCCCGACGCGCATCTCGTTTCAGGTCACGTCCAAGATCGACAGCCGTACGATCCTGGGCGAACAGGGCGCGGAGCAGCTTCTGGGTCAGGGCGACATGCTCTACATGGCAGGTGGCGGCCGCATTTCACGCCTCCATGCGCCCTTCGTCGCAGATGACGAAGTGGAAAAAATTGTTGCTCACCTCAAGGAACAAGGCGCTCCGGAGTATGTGGATGCGGTCACCGAAGAGGCAGACGATGGCGGATATGGCGATGCCGGTTCGTCTTCGAGCGGTGAGGGCGGCGGATCGGGGGATGACCTCTACGACCAGGCCGTCGCCGTAATTCTCCGGGACAAGAAGGTTTCGACATCCTACGTCCAACGGCGCCTGCAGATTGGCTATAACAAGGCTGCCAGCCTGATTGAGCGGATGGAAAAAGAAGGGCTGATTTCTGCCGCGAATGCGACCGGCAAGCGCGAGATTCTGGTTCCTGGCGATAGTGCGAATGTATGAGCTCGCCTCAAAAATGGCTTGTTCTTTCTGATATGGGTGAAGGCAAGCACTGATGTTTCTGACCGGACAAACTCTCAAAGGGGCAGGATGAGCACTTTTGCAACCCTCTCGCGCCGCACGGCAATTGGCTTGGGCTTGGCGGCACTCGTCGTGTCGCCAGCCGAGGCCGCGAAGCGGATCAAGTTGACAGAGAAGCAGGCTTCGTCGGTCAATGCGATCTCTGACTACATGAACAGCTTCAAGACGATCAAGGGGGAGTTCACCCAGATCAGCCCAAAAGGGAACCTCTCTCGCGGCGTGTTCTACATCGCAAAGCCGGGCAAGATGCGGTTCGAATACGCGCCGCCAAATCCGTATCTGATCGTGGCTGACGGGACCTGGCTCACGATCAAGAACACTGTAAAGGAAAAGGGAGATCAGTTCCCCCTTTCGCAGACTCCGTTAAGGCTTGTGCTTGCGGATCGCGTCGATCTCCTCAGGGATACCGACATCATCAACTTTTCGGAACGTGACGGCGTTGCGACCGTGACGATCGAAGACAAGAAGAATACGCTTGGCTCCGGCCAGCTGGTTCTCGTATTCGACCGGACGCGGAATATGTTGCAGCAGTGGGCGGTGATTGACGGGAAAGGCCGCCGCACGACTGTTTCGTTGGAAAATATCGTCGCGGGAGAGAAAGCTGATCCCAAGCTGTTCGTGGTGAAGATTCGCCGCAAGAACACCTTTCCGAAGTAGTCTTTCTAGGCTCTTGCGCGGTCCGTCCGTACCGAGCAAAGAGACACCATGAGCCTCAGCGTTGCTACTTGGAATATCAACTCCGTCCGCTTGCGGATCGGTCTGGTCACTCGCCTGCTCGAACTATGGAAGCCAGACGTCCTTTGCCTTCAGGAAACAAAATGCCCGCAGGGTCAGTTTCCGTCGGGCCCAATCCGTGAACTTGGCTATGATCACATCGCGGAATTTGGCCAGAAGGGCTATCATGGCGTGGCGATCGTTTCACGCCTTCCGTTTACGGCACAAGGGACCAAGCCATTTTGCGGGAAGGATGATTGCCGCCATATCTCAATCACTCTTGACGGGACCAAGCCTGTCACGATTCACAATTTCTATGTTCCCGCCGGGGGCGATGAACCTGATCCGTCGATAAACGAGAAGTTTGCCCACAAGCTCCAGTTTCTGGACGAGATGGGGCGCTGGTTTGGCAAGGGATGTGTGCCCAAGGGGCACGAAAGCATTCTGGTGGGAGATCTCAACATTGCTCCACACGAAAATGATGTGTGGTCACACAAGGATCTCCTCAAGGTGGTCAGCCACACGCCGGTCGAGACTGAAGGCCTGTTGCGTATTCAGAACATGGGCAAATGGGTCGACCTCATGCGGCAGCAGGTTCCGCTGGATCAGAAGCTCTATACCTGGTGGAGCTATCGGGCGAAGGACTGGCAAGCCTCGGACCGGGGCCGCAGACTGGATCATATCTGGTCCACACCGAACCTGGCGCTGAAATGCAAGACGGTTGATGTGCTAAGGGAGGCCCGTAGCTGGACGCAGCCGTCTGACCACGTTCCTGTCATGGCCCAATTCGCCCTATAAGAGACTGCGGAACGACTTGGCCTTCTCGAAGGCTTGGCGGGCGGTATCGAGGTCGCCCATCGACACATCGAGCCTGCGCGCCAGCGCGCCGAAGACGGCTGCGCCAAAGTCGGGATATTCCTGTGCGACGCGCATAAAAAGGCTGCGGTCGATCCGCGCTGCTTGAAGCGGTTCACTTGCCCTCGCCGTCAGCGAATAGGGGATGTCACCAATCATGGAAATTTCGCCCAACATCGCACCTGGTCCTGCGGATCCAATTCGTGCCTCATCGTTCGACACCAGGTCCGCCCGTCCGCTCAAGATCAGATAGGCCGCTCCGCCCTTAAGGCCTTTCTTGATGATGACGTCACCTTCAGCAAAAGACTGCCGCACGGCCGAAAACGCCAGAATCTGCAGATGCATGGCATCACAGCCCGCAAAAATCGGGATGCTCCGAAAGGTCTCAGCGTCAGCCCTGACGCTCATGCGACATCAACGGCCCGATCCCGCCTCCCGGTTTTGCAACTGCCTTCCAAGTCCGAATCCCCAATCACCCTCGCCCATAAGAGGCCGATCGAGGGCGGAGATCAAGGGATGAGCTTGTACCCGCCTCCCTCGGTCACCAGGATTTCGGAATGAGACGGGTCCCGCTCGATTTTCTGCCGCAACCGGTAGACGTGCGTTTCCAGAGTATGTGTGGTCACGCCAGCATTGTAGCCCCAAACGTCGTGGAGAAGTACATCCCGGCTCACCACCTGCTCGCCGGCCCGCAGCAGGAATTTGATGATGGCCGTTTCTTTTTCCGTCAAACGGACCTTTCGATTGTCGTCGCGCACCAGCATCTTGGCGCCCGGCTTGAACGTATAGGGTCCAACCTTGAAGATGGCATCCTCGCTTTGCTCATGCTGACGCAGATGGGCCCGAATGCGGGCCAGCAAGACGCCGAACCGAAAAGGCTTGGTGACATAGTCATTGGCACCCGAATCGAGCCCGAGGATCGTGTCAGAATCCGATGTCTGCCCGGTCAGCATGATGACCGGACCCTTGTAGCCATTGCGGCGGATGATCTTGCACGCTTCGCGGCCGTCCATATCAGGAAGGTTCACATCCAGAATGACGAGATCCGCATGGTCGCCCTTTACGGCCTTGACGCCGGCGGTGGCTGTGGGCACATCAGAAACAGCAAATTCGTCATGAAGGGAAAACTGTTCCCTGAGCGCCTCGCGAAGCGCATCATCGTCATCGATGATGAGAATTTTCTTGGTGGTGCTCATTACTCGGTCCTTGTCCGTATCAGTCTCGATCCCAAGTCTATCCCTCTTATTTCTCACATGAAACAGCAACACAACAAGCCGTGAGCAAAACCATCACCTATCTTCACGTCCGCGCGATCAGCGCGCGAGCGCCAACTGGAATTCTAAAGGCCGGCGAACTGATCATCCGGTGTTCTCGCGGCCGGTCCGGAGCAAAGGCTGTCAAGCGGGAAGGCGACGGCGCCTCACCTGTCGGCGCGTGGCGGATGATGCGATTGTTCTATCGGGCTGACCGGATCTTTCCCCCACGTGCGGGGCTGTCCGCCAGACCCCTTCGGCCATCGGACGGATGGTGTGAAACGGTTGGCGACCGGAACTACAACAGATTGGTTCACATGCCTTATGGGGCATCTCATGAAACCATGACGAGGGTTGACCATCTCTATGACGTGGTTGTGGAATTATCCCACAACGCGCGGCCGAGGGTGCAGGGTCACGGCAGCGCGGTGTTTTTGCACCTTCGGCGGCCCGACGGCGGGCCGACGGCCGGCTGCATCGCGGTCTCGCTGCGTGACATGAGGACTATTCTGAAGCGCAGCGGTCGTCGCACAAAGATCGTCATTCACGCATAGTCGCGTGCGCCAAAGATTGCCGAGCCTACCCGGACATGCGTCGCACCGCAGGCGATGGCTGTCGGATAGTCGCCACTCATGCCCATGCTCAGGCTTTTTAGACCATTGCGCGCTGCAATCTCTGCGAGCAGCCGGAAATGGGGCGCCGGGTCGTCCCGGGCTGGTGGAATGCACATCAATCCTTCGATGTCGAGGCCATGCCCTTCCGCGTAAGTGCGAAGGAATTCATCGGCTTGCGCGGGATCGATCCCAGCCTTCTGAGGTTCGCGTCCGGTATTAACCTGCACAAAGAGCTTTGGACGGCGGCCCTGCTTCGCCATCTCCCTGGCGATCGCTGCAGCGATCTTGGGGCGGTCTACCGTGTGGATGGCATCGAACAGGGCCACGGCTTCTGCGGTCTTGTTGCTCTGAAGCGGTCCTATGAGATGCAATTCGATGTCATCGAACCGTTCACGGAGCGCCGGCCACTTGGCCATGGCTTCCTGCACGCGATTTTCACCAAATGTCCGGTGGCCTTCCTTCAGAACGGGGATGATGTCGGGAGCATCAAATGTCTTGCTCACCACAATCAGCGTCACGCTTTCCGGTGAGCGTTCGGCCTGGGTTGCCGCAACACGTATTCCTTCGAGAACTCTAGCCAATCCTGCGTGTGGCATCTGACTTCACCCCTTGAGCAAGGCCAGCTTATGGCGATGCTTGCAGGTCATTTCAAGGACTGGTACTCCACCCGCCAAGCCCGCATGCATTTCACAGGATTTCCACCTTGAATACCGAACGATACAATCCCCGCGAAGCTGAACCGCGCTGGCAGCAATATTGGGCCGACAATCGGAGCTTCGAAGCCAAGGAAGATACGTCGCGCCCGAAATACTACGTGCTGGAGATGTTTCCTTACCCGTCGGGACGCATTCATATGGGGCATGTGCGCAACTACACGATGGGCGACGTCATCGCCAGGTTCCGCCGAGCGCTTGGCTACAACGTACTTCATCCGATGGGCTGGGATGCCTTCGGTATGCCAGCGGAGAATGCTGCGATCGAACGGGGCGTCCACCCCAAGTCTTGGACTTACGACAATATCGACGCGATGAAGCGTCAGCTGAAGTCGATGGGTTTGTCTCTGGACTGGAGCCGGGAAGTCGCAACCTGTGATCCCTCCTACTATGCCCATGAACAGGCAATGTTCATCGACTTCATGGAAAAGGGGCTCGTCGAACGCAAGGTGTCGGTGGTGAACTGGGATCCGGTTGACCACACCGTGCTCGCCAATGAGCAGGTGATCGATGGACGCGGCTGGAGATCGGGCGCATTGGTCGAGAAGCGTGAACTGGCCCAATGGTTCCTGAAGATCACGGCCTACTCTGAGGAGCTTCTTTCGGCGCTCGATGGCCTTGAGCGATGGCCGGAGAAGGTTCGGCTGATGCAAAAGAACTGGATCGGCCGCTCGGAAGGTATGCGATTTTCCTTTGCGCTCGAAGATGCCAGCGGCAATCCGCTGAACGAGCGCCTTGTTGTATATACAACTCGTCACGACACGATCTTTGGCGCCAGCTTCTGTGCCGTGTCGGCTGATCATGACCTGGTCAAACGCTTGTCAGAAAACGATAAAGGACTCTCCGACTTCCGCCGGGAGGTGGCCGCCTTGGGCACGTCTGAAGAGAATATCGAGCGGGCCGAGAAGAAGGGATACCCACTTGGGATCTATGCGCGGCACCCATTCCGGACAAACGAGCGCCTTCCGGTATATACAGCTAATTTCGTCCTGATGGGCTATGGCGAAGGCGCCATTTTCGGCTGTCCCGCCCACGACCAGCGCGATCTCGATTTCGCGCGGAAATACGGTCTGCCGGTGCTGCCGGTGGTCGCCCCGAAGGGCACCGATGCTGCATCTTTCACGATTGGCGACGAGGCCTTCCTCGAGAAGGAAGGTGACAGCACCGTACTGATCAATTCGGAATTCCTGGATGGTATGGGCGTGCCGGAAGCCAAGGCAGAGATCGCCAGCCGCATGGAAAAGATGGGCATCGGCGAGCGCAAGGTGAACTTCCGCCTGCGCGACTGGGGGGTGTCCCGCCAGCGCTATTGGGGCTGTCCCATCCCCGTCATCCACTGCGAGACTTGCGGCATCGTGCCGGTGCCGAAGGATCAATTGCCTGTCAAGCTGCCGGAAGACGTTACCTTTGACAAGCCGGGCAATCCGCTGGAACACCATCCGACCTGGAAGCATGTCGAATGTCCAAGCTGCCGCGGGCCAGCGCGCCGCGAGACGGACACCTTCGACACCTTCATCGATTCGTCCTGGTACTATGCGCGCTTCTGTTCGCCTCACGCGGCCGAACCAGTCAATATGGATGCGGCGCGCTATTGGATGCCGGTGGACCAGTATATCGGCGGTATCGAGCACGCGATTCTGCATTTGCTCTATTCGCGCTTCTATGCCCGTGCCATGACGGCCACAGGACATCTCGACATCAAGGAGCCGTTCGACAGTCTGTTCACCCAGGGCATGGTGATACACGAGACCTTCCGATCCAAAGCGGGTGAATGGGTACTGCCCGCCGATGCTGTGCAGCAAGATGGTGGTTGGGTTCACGCCAAGACGGGTGAACAGCTGCATGTCGGCGGTATCGAGAAGATGTCCAAGTCCAAGAAGAATGTCGTCGATCCCGACGATATCATCGCACGGTATGGGGCCGACACGGCCCGCTGGTTCATGTTGTCCGACACGCCGCCGGAACGCGATATCGAGTGGACTGAGGCTGGCGCTGAAGGTGCCTGGCGCTTTACTCAACGCATCTGGCGCTTGGTGGGCGAAGCGGCGCAGTCTACCGGCGAGGGCCAAGAGGCCGCCACACTTGGCCTGCGCCGGGCGGCTCACAAGGCGCTTGATGCCGTGACCAGTGATCTCGGCGCGCTCCGGTTCAACCGGGCGATCGCACGCGTCTACGAACTGGCGAATACGCTCGGCGCAGCCCTCGATGGTAAGGCCTCTGCGTCCGCCAA
>CAZECZ010000147.1:0-10550 GCA_964510815.1 uncultured Aestuariivirga sp. | reverse complement strand
CGACCACATCTTGGCACATCATGCCGGGGCGGAGGCCGTCCACCCCATCAGGTCAGAGAGGGCCTTTCATGAACAGAAGAACTCAGTGAGGTAATCCACGAACACGCGGATCTTTTGGGGGGTGTAGCGGCGCTCCGCGTAGGCGGCGTAAATCAGCTGCTCCGCAGGTTCGTAGTCCGTCAGCAGCCTGACGAGGAGTCCCTGTGCGATGTCTTTTGCAACCATGAAGTCGGGCAGCAAAGTAAAGCCATGGCCCGTGAGGCAGGCGTTACGCACGGCGGCGGCAGAATTCATGGTGAAGTGCCGGGGAACCTCGAGGTCAATCGTTTGGCCTATGTGCCTGAAGCGGTGGACCCGACCCCATTCCCCACTGATCTGCGCAATGGAGGGCAGGGACGCGAGGTTTGCGATATTGTTTGGCATTCCATGGTGCTGGCAGAATGCCGGGGAGGCGACGATGAGAATCCGCTGCGAGGCTATTTTCTGCGCCATCAGCGAAGAATCGGGCAGGGGCCCGACGCGAATGGCAACATCGTAATGTTCTTCGATCAGGTCTACGAAGCGGTTCCCGATATCGACCGAGACGCTGAGCTGGGGGTAGGCCCGCAGGAAGGGCGGAAGTGCTGGCGCAAGACATTCGTTGCCAAAGGCCGCGACACAGGAGACCCGGAGTTCGCCCTGCGGCACGGCGTGGCGCTCTCGCACCATGCTCCTCATGTTCTCCAGTTCCTCCAGCATCCCCGAGCTCTCGTGTACGAACTCCTGGCCGGCATCCGTGAGGTTCAGCTGCCTGGTCGTGCGGTTGAACAGGCGGACCCCCAGATCAGCCTCTAGGTCAGCGATGATCCGGCTGACCGAGGCGGCGGACAGCCGCAATTCCCGCGCCGCGCCCCCAAAGCTGCCCAGCCGCGCGGCTTCGACGGCCACCCGCATGGCCTGAACCATATCCATTTTCTGTTCTTTCGATTTTCAAAACAGTTCATTTCATTATTATCTATTATCACGCCTTACGAACTGGTGCAGTGAATTCCACGGACTTTGACCAGGAGGACATCATGGCCACCAATCCAAGCTGGGTGCTTCACAGCTATCCCAGCGGAATGCCGGCTCCCGACAACTGGACGCTGGAGGACTGGAGCATTCCCCAGGCGAAGACCGGAGACCTGCTGGTCAGGACCCTGTGGCTGACGGTCGATCCCTACATGCGGGGGCGCATCAGCCCCGCGAAGAACTATGCCGCGGGCTTGAAGCCCGGGGACCTGATGATCGGCGGTGGCATCGGAGAAGTGATCTCTTCCGAAGCTGACGGTTTTAAGCCAGGCGACCTTGTTATGAGTGATCACTTCGGCTGGCAGACCTTTTCGGTGGTCCCGGCCAGGTCGGCGAAGATCGTCTCGGATACCGGCGCGCCGCTGCAGTCCAGCCTCGGCCATCTTGGCATGCCCGGCCTCACGGCCTATTTCTCGCTGCTCAGGACCGGAGCGCCGAAGACCGGGGAGACCGTGCTGATTTCGGCGGGCTCCGGCGCGGTGGGGCAGGTGGCCGGGCAGATTGCCCGCATCAAGGGGTTCGATCCCGTTGCCGTCGTCGGCTCGGATGCCAAGGCGGCCTGGTGCCGCGAACTCGGCTATCGCGTGGCGGTCAACCATCGCACCTCGGCGGATCTGGTTGCTGATGTGGCGAAGGCCTGCCCCAAAGGCGTGGACGTCTTCATCGACAACACGGCGGGACCCATTCACGACGCCGCGATGCTCAATCTCAATACTTTCGGACGCGTGGTCATCGTGGGGACCATCGCGCTGGCGGACCGCTTTGACCAGCCGGACATCGGCTTACGTCACCTCCGAAGAACACTGATCACCCGGGCGCGCATCCAGGGATTCCTTTTGGACGATTTCGAGGCCGACTACGAAACCGCCAGAGCAGAGCTTCTCCAGTGGTACAAGGCCGGCCTTCTGCAGACACGAGAGGATGTTCTTGAGGGCATCGCAACGGTCCCCCACGCCTTTGTTCGGATGCTCAAGGGAGAAAATTTCGGCAAGCAGTTGGTGAAGCTGTAGGTTAGTATTATTGGCCTGCGATGGGCTAAGCATCACTACGGTAGACCCGAGGCCTGGCGTAGGATTTCCAAACCGGCATTCTTCGAGACCGGTTCGATTTTTACCTCAGACCCGAAGTTGTTGAACTCATTACACAGGCTAAATCAATGGGTTTTTGGCGGATAGGATTGGACATCAGGGCCATCCCCTCCACCAGTTCCTTCCCGTCGATGATTCTCCGCTCGCCAATCGGCGCCCAAAATCCCCAGTATTCGCGCGATTCGGATGGCCCAAGTCGTACAATCGCGCCCTGGTGCGTAATTGCTTCGCCAAGACGATTCCGTCTTGGTGCATTACGCACGAGCTGAAGCTCGCGAACAGAACCAGGCATCGGGGACAGCCAGCGATATGACAAAGGCGCAGATGCATATTGGACGTTGAGAACTATTAGCTTGCTGGCTTGGTTTGGCGTTCTACCACGTTAGTGAAGCAGCGCACGGCGCCGCCCTCCCGCAAGTTCCCTTCGCATCCGGAAATGGGGACAACGGAAAAACCGAGAGTCTCCCAAGTCTTTCGTGCGAGCGCGTCGTAGGCAGCGCACCAATCACCATCGACCGAGTATTGAGGCAGCCATACCCGTCGCACAGGTTCGTTCTCGATGACTACGTTCGTATAGGTGTACCAATCGTAGTTTTCGTATGGCATGGGTATGAGGTGAACCGAAAGTCCGGCAGCGATCAACTGTTCGCGGACCTCGAATGCATGGGCATAGGTTGTATCAACTCCCTTCATGGTGACGGACTGTTCTTTCCAAAACTCCGGATCGTCCCAGTTCTTGGGCGGTCCGTAACGCACTCCCTCATCGGCCAAGTTAAGAGGCCGCCCCATCAGGACACATGGCACCGGCGTCGCTTGGCCCTCGATTGGCTCTCTCAGGCCAGTCAAGGCAACTAGCAGGTCGATGTGATACAGGCCGAGGACCACCTTGTGACTTGCTTCCTGAATCTGCGTGAGGTCGATTGCATGTTTTTCCGCGTGTTCCAAAATGGAGTCCACGGTCGCCGGCTTTCCGGTAACCAGCTCGAATTCGACGGCATAGGACTTTCTGAGTCGAAATCCGTCCTGCACCTCTCGCAAGGCCAGTGATAACTCCGCTGCGCTATCGAACGTGACCTTGTCGAAGCCGCATCGAATCAACCTCTTCTTCTGGATTGTCGAAAGCATCTGCTCCATGTCATCTATACTCTTCCCATCCTTTGGAGCGTAGACCGCTGTGTTGACGATCCAGAAGTCATCTCCGGTGAGCATGTCTCCACCGTCAGGCCAGAACGGGATGTCCTCTCTTTGCCAGCCTTCCGTCATCGCCAGCCATCTGCCATATGGCGTGCGCAACAACGTCGACCTCTCGCTTTCGGAATACCGGAGGTCGGCGGCATCAGCTGTCACCGAGAACTTGTCCCGAATGTAGATGCTCTTCCAGCAGTCCTTTGTATTGCTATTTTCTTCTTCGGTCGTGCATGCCGTCGCGAAGGGCGCGAGACAAACTTGGCACCTGTAGTTCAGGGTAGTGAGAAACCGCGCGGCATGGTCCCGGTTGACGTCACAGATCAGGATGACGAGTCTCACACCCTCATCGAGGCTCTCGATCAGGTGACGGAATGGAACAAGCCGCTTCTCGCGCCCTTCTCGAAACATGATGGGTCCAAGGGTGATCGCGAGGGTCTGGATCTTGCCACCGAAATCTGGCACGAGTTCAAACGATCCGGGTGCGTCGAAAGAATTGATATCGTCAGTGACCTGACTGTCTCCCATGGCCCAACCTCGCTCTGAGTGCTGCAAAGAACTGCGAATCCTGGAGTTCCCAACCGGGCGTGTCCAATGGTGAGACTGCCATCCGGGCGACATAGTCGAGAGCGGCAACGGCGTCGGCGGTCTTGATGCTGAAGTCAAGATCGCCGCCCTCGTGCAAGGCATTCTCCGTAGTTTGCGAGATCGCCGAGTTGACGATGACCTGCTTCCAGGTTCGCTCGCGGAAGCCCAGCGACCGTGCCGCGCTCACCAGCCGTTTCTGTTCAGACTGGTCAAGCCGGCCTTCGCGCACGGCTCTTGCAGCTGAATATTGAACATCCACCAAAGAGACTGACAAGGGCTGATATCCAAGTTCAGCAGGCGCGTGGACCACAGCCACATCCGAGTCACAAGTGAGGTGGCCTGCTGCATAACATTGAAAGACGTAACCGATGCCGATCATCCCGAACGCCGCACACTCGGCTGCCCTGAGTGCGCCCATGCTGGCCGCACCGACAACCGGAATTCCGCGATGCAAGGCGTAGAGGATCTCCTTGTGCCACACTGCGGGATGGCTTTCGAACGTGCCATCGATGAGGCAAATGGCGCGCGGGTGGCGCTCGGCGGCGTTGAATATGTCACCACATTTAGCCGGACCGAGAAGGATCATGTTCCGATCGACGGAATGATCGCACGCAGCGAGCGAAGGGCCGGAGAACACGACGGCGGCGGGTTGTTCCATCACATGTAGATCCGGCGCAACATTCGACTCCCGAACCGGGCGACACCATGGTTTGTTCCCACTTCCAGATCCGTCGCCACCACACGCACGACGTGCAGGGTGTCCAACTCGGAGGGGAGTTCGAAAACATAGAGGTTACCAATGCCTTTTGATCGCAAGTGAGAAACCAGTGCCTTCAGCTTGAGATCGGAGGATGCCCCATTGAGGTCGGGCCAGTGTCTGAGGCTTCCGATCGACAGTTGGCGGTCTGGCGGTTGGCGGGAAGTCGTCCGGACGTCGCTAAATTCCTCCTCCACCAGGTCGTCGCGGCTGCCTGAAATCTCGGTGAGGCGGGATTGAAGGGCCTCGAGCAGTGCAGCAAGTGCCGCCATCTCCGGATCGGGACGGGCGGCGAAGCCTGCCGCATATCGCACGCCGGCACCGGAGTTTCCATGTGGAGGCATCGGAATGATCGCGACGAGCGCCGGCACATCAATGTCGCTCGTCAGATTTCGAAAGGTTACGGGGACGCCGAGGCGGCCAAGTCTTCCAACGAGGCTGATGAGCTGCTCATTCTCCGAGTCCGCGAGGTCGACCACGGACGCCTTGGACCACGAGCTGGCAAAGGTTTCGAAGAAGGCCGTGGCATCGCTTTCGATCAGCTCGAGCAATGCATGCAGGATGCTGTCCGAAGTGCAGAAGCTCGCGGCAAGGCCGATGGAATCCATGCGGAAGGCGGCATGGTCGAAATCAGTACCGTGCCGGAGATCGAGGCCGACAAGTTCGAGCGGCGCCCACACCGCGGTTCCGTCGTAGAGCGATCGGCCTTCGATCCAGCGTCGCGGCCGATCCATGTCCAGCCGCTCAGGATTGCACTTCAGAATACTCTTCAATTGAACGAGCGGATGTCCGCGGCCGTTCATGTCTGATATGCTTGAAACATGCTGTGTCAAGGTCTCGGTGCGCTCGGCCACGGCACCCTCCAGGGATTCCATGATGGCCGACATGCGGGCCTGCTCAGCGGACAATCCCTTGCCCTGCGACACCGCCAGGGTCCTGCTGTTCGGCCGGCACGCGAACCAGACGGGAACACCGATCACATCGAGACCGGTGATCTCGCCTACACGCGTGATACCGAAGCGGCTCAACACCCCGTCTGGCAGCGCGTCCCGTCCGTTGCGAGGTCCTGGCGAATTCACACCGTCGCCTGTCTCAAAGTCACGGAGTTCGATAGGCGCCGGCGACTTCGGTAATGTCGGCATTGATGTCTATGTAGTAACCGGCCCGACGGTATGTTTGGAGTTCCTCCAGCGTCTGCTCGATACCAATGCAGAACTTGACCGACGGAACACCGGATTTTTCGATGAGTTCAATGATGCCCTTGTAGAGAGTGCGCAAGGTGACGTCCGGGTGGTTGTCGAACTCGGTCGCAAACCCCACCGCGTAGTCTCGTCGATTGTCAAATCCCGCCGTGCCAATTTCCTTAAGTGTATGTACGGCAGCGACGGCCGGTCGCCTCTCGTCGGCCAGGTCGACGACAACGAAGATGATGCCCTCTTCGGGATCGGAAATCACGTAGAGCTTGTGAGTCTTGGCCATGTCTTCCTCCATTCCTGTTACATAGCGCTGGCGAGTTCCAGTCCTCGCCGGAACCTTTGATCAGCTTCCTTCGCCGCGGATCCTGGACGATCCGGGTTCTGCCAGGTCGACTGCGACGTTCGGCTCCATCCGTGGTTGTCGAGATGTTCCCGATAGCAGCGACGCGCCTCGTCGCGCTCGCCAAGCAAAGCATGGGTGGCGGCCAACAAGCTGTAAACCTGGGCATCGTCGGACAGGTTTTCACAATACGCAATTGCCTGCCGATAGTCGGCACAATCGAACGCGATGCTGGCACCCGTCCACCAGTAGGTATCAGGGGGCATCGGATTGAGACCCAGTGCGGAGACGAACTTCTCACGTGCGGCCTGCAGTTCCCCGCAATGCGCAAGTGTATCCGCGAATTGAAGAAGAATATCCGCATCATGCGGGCCGAGCTGCTCTGCCTCCTCGAACGCAGCGATGGCGCCATCGAAGTCGCGCTGGTGCAACTTCACTGCACCAAGGGCGGCGAACGAGAAGGGATAGAGTCGATCGGCATCAACGCCTTTTTCAGCCATTTTTCTCGCTGTCGAGAGAAGCTGAGGCTCATCAACATTTCGAACCACCCACTCGAGATAGTAGGTGAATGCGAGCCGCGACAGCACCGCGCCGTTGTGGCGGTCAGCTTCATGCGCATCGAACAGGTGTTTTCGTGCTCGCCGGACAGAGCGCAGGTCCGTGCGTCCGAGATGCGAACAGCCAGTGAGATAGCTAATGTAGGCGGCGTTGCTACTGAAGGCGCGGCGGCTTTGGAGGATGTGTTGCTCGAACCCGCGCACAATGGAATCCGCGATATGGCGCGCCAGCAGCCATCCGGACTGATGCAGGTGCGGGAATGACACGTCATAGTCGTTGGCCCAGACGATCATCGTGCTAGCGCAATCTACAAGCCGCATCGATAACCGGGAGACATTGGGGCCTCCAAAGACCGTGCCACTGACTGTAAAATCAACGGCTGGCTTGTCGTTATCCAGCGGGATGCCGCCGTCATGGGCGATGGAGAATGAACTGTGAGGCGCCAGGATGGCCATCGTTCTATATCGTGCCAGCCAGTTGGCGACGTCCGAAAGCATCATGCGGAGCAGCAACTGTTCTGTCTCATAGAACGGCGAATCGGGCAGGAGCAACGCCACACGTGGCCATGGCCCCGGCAAGCCTACCCGATTGATGTCCGATACGCCCGCTGAATGAGGAGAATCGTTACCAGAATCAGTCGTTGCAGAGTAGGCAATCGCAGGCGGTTTTGGCGGCGGCGCTTCGCCGCGTTCGCCCAAAAGCTTTAGATTGAGACGGTTGACGTCCTCAATGCGGCCAATTCTTTGATAGGCTGATATCAGGATCTGCCGCGCCGGTTCGCTGTCAGGCTCGAAACCGAATACTCGGTCTTCCATCCTGTGGAGCAGCGCGATGTCGGATGTGCCAAACCTTGTGGCATCGAACAAAGTCCGTTCGAGCCACCGGACCAGCGAATCGCAAAGGCGATTGCGGTGGAGAGAAAGCCAATGGTCGAAGTCGTCACTACACTGATCGATGTCATGCAGCAAAGGTCCCGTCAGAAGGTCGATGATCGTCTCGGGCGCAGTGTCTGCCGCAGACTCAAGGAGCAGTCTGTTTAAGACGCAGAGATCGATCTGGGCGCCTGAATTGACGAGGCTGATCGTGTTAATGTCAGCTCCAAGGACTTGGTCCAACTGGGGGAACGACCGTCTCATGCGCACCAGCAGCTGTCTCAGGTTGGCCAGAACGTCGCTGCCTGCCGAATTCCCCCAGATAAGTTGTGCAATTTGCTTTCGCGTCAATTGGTAGCTTGGAGCAAACGACAAGATCGCAAAAAGTTGATAACCACGCTGCGGAAATGGGATAGGCCCCATGGCCGCAGAGAGCCTAGCGTTGCCAAGCAAGAATATGACGACACCAAGACCGTCCTTGTCCAATAGACCCCCCGCTCCAGGACCTACGTATCTGACTAAATTGGACACACTTTCAACGGGATGACAAGAAAATGTTGTTTAAGCGCAGTTGTAAGTGGCAGTCATAAGCAACCAAATACCATTATATATCAATGAATTGTTACAATTTTGGGCAAACTAGCCGGGAGTAACTCGAGACGGGCAGAGTGATCTCACAAGACAGATCAGATCCTGCTGGCGAGAGCAATGGGCTTTCGACAGGATAGCTTTAACACGTTGGCGAACGGTGGATTGTGCCACATTGTCCTGCACCGCCATTTCCGCGATGCAGTAACCCATCGCTATGCGCATTAGATCATGGCGCTCGGCGGGTGAAAGTCTGATTTCTTGGGAGAGCGCGTTGAAGGTCACCAGATCAGGAATGTAGGAGATACCCCAGAACTCAATCAAGGCGGATTTGTAGGTGGTGATGTGAGGGTCGATGGGGGTGAGTTGGGGGATGGAAATATGACGAGCAGTTAGGACAACGGCAGGCGCGCCGCTTTCGCCTGGGAAGGCAAGTGATGCTACAACGGGTCCAATGCTGTTGGCAATCTGGAGTTGTGAAATTATGGCTTGCCGATGGAGGGGCGTGTGAAACTTAAGCTGATTGTTCCGGATCTGAATGGGTAGGGAGAACTCGGTTAACGCGTCAAATAGCTTATTTGTGCTGAGAATCGTCAGTGTCTCGGCCACGACGATCAGTGCCGGTCGAGTCAGCAGTGAGCAAGCAAATTGTAGGTAGAGTGTTTGTAGCGACTGGCGCTGCTGGTTATGACGCACAATCTCGCGATCTGCTGAATCGGCTCTCTCGGATGCCGGGGCCACATGGCCCACACGTCTGATCACGGCTTTACCCTCAAGATCGGCAGGTAGGATGCTCGTGGAGATAGAAGTGTGAAGAGTTGGATTGTGTGCATTTGCGTTGACTGCGGATATGGCGGACAGGTGCACAACGGTGCGAGAGTAGGAGTAAAGGGGCAGGCGTGACCTGGGCGTGACATGCCATCGGAAGTGACTACCATTTGATCGATTTCCTGCCCTGCACTCCCATTTGGAAGTCGCGGTGCCGCCAAGGCCGTGTTGTTGTGTCCCCAGAGTCCAGTGGAACTTGACTCCAACTGGCCAATCGAGGGAGAGCAAAGTGGCAAGCACCGATGGCACATCTTTAAACGACAAGTTGATTGGCGGTTCAGGTGCGGATCTGCTTTTGGGCGGCGCTGGCACCGATTTTCTGAACGGCGGGTCGGGTAACGACATTCTTGACGGCGGCAGCGGCATTGATACCGTGTTGGGTGGTTCGGGTTCTGATACCCTGATCTTCCGCTCGTGGGAAAACGAGTACGACGCCGACGGCGCAGTCAATGGTGTCGCGGTCTTCACCGGCTATGATTACTACGACGGCGGCAACGGCAATACCGCCACTGGTACGGCCCAGATCGACACTCTGTTGATCTTTCTCAGCAACGAACAGATCGACAATGCTGACTTCATGGCCGCGTTTGAGGCCGACGTCGCCGCTTTCCAGAGTTTCATCGAAGTCAACACCAATGTCAGTACGGGACAGGCCAGCCAGGCGGTATTCACCTTTACGTCGATCAACCTGCAGGTCTCTGCAATCGAAAACATCTACTATGGGTTGGATCCGGGATCGCCCAGGTTGGTTTCCACGCTTCCCGACGTGAGCCTGCTGGAGGATGCAGCCATTGCCATCGCGCTCCCGGCAGGTGCCTTCGTCGATGGCAGCGGCGACGTGATGACCTACAGCCTTGCTGCCGGTGCACCGTCATGGCTGACGATCGATTCAGCAACGGGCGAGATTTCCGGCGTGCCTCCAGCAGATTACTTTGGCTCCCTGAATATCACGGTCATTGCGTCTGATGGCACATTGTCCGCGCATGGAACGTTTGCGCTCGACATCCAGGCGGTCAACGATGCTCCCCAGCTTGCGGTGCTCGCCGGCCTGACCACGGATGAGGACCTGGCCATCTCCGGCATCGATGTGCTGAGCGGCGCAACGGCTGGGCCTGCGAATGAGAGCGGCCAGACGCTATCCGTCGCCGCGGCTTCGGCCCTGCACGGCACCGTGACGGTCAATGCGGATGGCACGCTGAACTATGCCGCTGATGCCAACTATTATGGCGCCGACACCATTTCCTATGTCGTTCAGGATAGTGGCGGCACTGCCAATGGGGGGCTTGATCAGATGGCCGGCTCCATTGCGGTGACCATCAATGCGGTCAATGATGCACCGGTCTTGGCGGGCAACCAGTCTGCGGCAGTGAGCGAGATCTTCACCACGTCCAATGGTGTCGTGGCAGGCAGCATCGAGGCGTCGGGCTCCATCGGATTCAACGACGTCGACCTAACGGATACACACACAGTATCAGCCTCGCTGGCGTCTGCCACCTGGTC
>CAZECZ010000146.1:0-10619 GCA_964510815.1 uncultured Aestuariivirga sp. | reverse complement strand
GCGCACGCTCCTCCTCACGGTACTCGAACGCCTTTCAGCCGACGGCGAGGTGCTGGTGCCACTGGACGAAAAGGCGGTGGAGACGGCGGCCAAGGCGATCAAGGCCCAAGGTGTGAAGGCCGTGGCGGTGGGCTTTCTCCACGCCTATGCCCATGACGCCCACGAGCGCCGGGTGCGCGAGATCCTGTCGAAGCTTCTGCCGGACGGCGTCACCATCTGCATTTCCAGCGAGGTGGCGCCTGAAATCCGCGAATACGAGCGCTTCTCCACCACCGTCGCCAATGCCTATGTGCGGCCGTTGATGGCGAGCTATCTCTACCGTCTCAGCGACCAGATGAAGGCCATGGGTTTTACCGCGCCCTTGTTCCTGATGATGTCGGGCGGCGGACTGACGACGCTGGAGACGGCGGCGCGCTTTCCGATCCGGCTGGTCGAATCGGGACCGGCGGGCGGCGCCATCCTGGCCAGCGAGATCGCTGCGGAATGTTCCCTGCCCGAGGTGCTCTCCTTCGACATGGGCGGCACCACGGCCAAGATCTGCCTGTTGTCGGATGGCGAGCCGGAGCGGGCCCGCAAGTTCGAGATTGCCCGCGCCTACCGCGACATGAAGGGGTCCGGCATCCCGGTCCGCATTCCGGTGATCGAGATGGTGGAAATCGGTGCCGGCGGCGGCTCCATCGCCCGCGTCGACAAGCTGTCGCGCATCACCGTCGGGCCGGACAGCGCCGGTTCGACGCCGGGGCCCGTCTGTTACGGGCGGGGCGGCACGGAGCCCGCGGTGACGGACGCCAACGTGGTGCTGGGCAAGATCGATCCCGCCTATTTTGCCGGCGGCAAGATCGCCCTCGACGAGGCGGGCGCCCAGAACGCCCTGAAGGTGATGATCGGCGACAAGCTCGGCCTCAAGGAGTTCTGGCCGGCGGCCGGCGTGGCCGAAATCGTCGAAGAGAACATGGCCAACGCCGCCCGCGTCCATGCCATCGAGTTGGGCCATGACATTGCCGCCTGCACCATGATCGCCTTCGGCGGCGGCGCCCCGCTGCATGCCTGCCGCCTTGCCGAGAAGGTGGGCGTCAGCAAGATCATCGTGCCGAAGGGCGCCGGAGTCGGCTCTGCCATCGGCTTCCTGCGGGCACCCGTTGCCTATGAGATCACCAAGAGCGCCGTCGTGTCGCTGGAAGACTTCGACGCAGCCAAGGTCAATGCGCTGATCGCCCAGATGACCAAGGACGCCCGCGCCGTGGTAGAACCGGCGCTGGGCAAGGCCAAGGCCACGGTGCAGATCATCGCCGATTGCCGCTACATCGGCCAGGGCCATGAAATCCGCGTGCCCGTGCCGGTCAAGAGACTGGCGAAGGCCGACGGCGCGAAACTCAAGGCTGCGTTCGAGGATCTTTACGAAGTCGTCTATGGACTTCGCATTCCGAACCAGGAGGCGGAAGCCATCACCTGGTCCGTCACCGTATCGTCGCAGGCCGCAAGACCCAGGCGCGCCGCCAAGACTGTTAAGAAGCCAGCACCAAAGCCGCGGTCGAAGCGCATGATCTATGACGCGGTGCTGGGCAAACAGGTGCAGGCCCCGGTCTACTGGCGCTTTGATATGACGCCCGGCGCTGCCATCAAGGGCCCGGCCATCATCGCGGAGGACGAGACTTCCACCATCGTCGGCGCCCATTTCAAGGCGTCGATCAATTCCCTCGGCTATATCGTTCTGGAGCGCGTGTCATGAGCAAGGACGCCCTCGCCGCCATCCGCACGCAGGTCATGTGGAACCGCCTGATCGCCGTCGTGGAGGAACAGGCGCAATCGCTGCTGCGCACCGCGTTTGGCACCATCACCCGCGAGGCCGGCGATCTCTCGGCCGGAGTCTATGACACCGATGGTCACATGATCGCCCAGGCGATGACCGGCACGCCCGGTCACGTCAACACCATGGCCACAGCGGTCGCCCATTTCTTCAAGAAATATCCGCAGTCCTCGATGAAGCCGGGCGACGTCTACATCACCAACGACCCGTGGCTCGGCACCGGGCATCTCTTCGACTATGTGGTGATGACGCCGGTCTTTCTCGGCAAGGTGCTGGTGGCCTTCTTTGCTTCGACCTGCCATGTCATCGACGTGGGCGGGGTCGGCATGTCGGCGAAGGCCAATTCCGCTTTCGAGGAAGGCACGCTCATTCCGCACCTCAAGATCCGCAAGGAAGGCAAGCTCAACGACGAGCTGATGGCGATCATCCTCGCCAATTCGCGGAGCCCCGTGGAGGTGAAGGGCGATATCCTGTCGCTGATCAGCGCCAACGACACGGGCGCGCGCCGCCTCATCGACATGATGAAAGAGTTCAAGCTCTCATCGCTCGACAAGCTGGCGAAGCACATTCTCACGCAGTCGGAAAAGGGTGCGCGCGAGGCGATCAAGGCGCTGCCGGACGGCGAGTGGTCCTACGAGATGCCGCTTGACGGCTATGAGCGGCAACTGGTGCTGAAGTCGAAGCTGATCATCCGGAACGGCAAGATTACCGTCGACTTCTCAGGCTCCTCGCCGGCGTCCCTGTTCGGCATCAATTCTCCGCGCACCTACACGCACGCCTATGCCGTCTTCGGCCTCAAGGCGGTGATAGCACCCCATGTGCCCAACAACATCGGTTCGCTGTCGTGTTTCGATCTCATCACCGAGCCCGGCACCATCGTCGATCCGATCCGGCCGTCGCCGGTGACGGCCCGCCACGTGATCGGCCAAATGCTTGCCGACAGCGTGTTCGGCTGTCTCGCCCAGGCCCTGCCCGGCACGGTGCAGGCGGAAAGTGCGGGGCCGATCTGGATCCTCAGCCTTTATTCCGCCCACGGACGGGTTGCGCCGGAGCTCACGGCAAAGGCCAAGAATTTCGCGGTCATCAACATGGGTCTCGGCGGCATCGGTGGGCGGCCCGGCAAGGATGGACTTGCCACCACGGCCTTCCCGTCGGGCGTCGGCACCATTCCGGTGGAGGTCACGGAGACTCAGTGTCCGCTCTATTTCAAGCGCAAGCAGTATCTGCCGGATTCGGGCGGGGCTGGCGCGTGGCGGGGCGGCGTGTCGCAGGTGATCGAGATCGCCAACCGCGAAGCCGCACCCTTCACCATCTCGGCCGCCACCTTCGACCGCATCAAGAACGCGGCACAGGGCCGCGAGGGCGGCAAGCCCGGCTGCCTGGGTGCCGCACGAAAAGGTTCCGGCCCGGATCTGCCGGACAAGGGTATCCACATCATCGAGACCGGCGACAGCCTGGTGCTGGAGACGCCAGGCGGCGGCGGCCTCGGCGACCCGAAGAAACGCGATCGTTCACTTGTGGAAGCTGACATCGTCGCAGGGCTGGTGACGAAGAAGGCGGCGAAGCGCGACTACGGATATGAGGGGTAATACCTGGATTACCCAGCGCGATGCGGCAGTCGTCCCCTCTCCATGGCCGCCCACCGAGGCGGCCATCCAGCGGTACAAGTTCCTGGGATGCAGAAAGTCTGGTTGGCCGGGTCAGGCCCGGCCATGGAGAGATTGGGAGATCGGCAGAGATCAAGCCAGCGTCCGCAGCACCGCCCGCACTGGCGAGGCGTCGAGGTTCTCGAGCTTGAGCGGCAGGGCGATCAGTTCGTAGTCGCCGGGCGTGACGTGGGCGAGAACGAGGTTCTCGAGGATGCGCATGTCGGCCACGCGGCAGGCCATGTGCGACGGCAGGTGCTTCGACGTCTCGGGATCGACCGACGGCGTGTCGATGCCGACGAGCATGACGCCGCGCCTGGCCAGAAGCTCGATGGTTTCCGGAGCCAGCGCGCGAAAGCCCGTGGGCCAAACCTTCGGGTCGCATTGCTCGGCGAGCCTCAAAAGGATGCGTGGCGGTGCGGTGTCGAGCTTTCCGGCGATCTCATCGGGCGTCAGCAGCGGCCCCTCTCCCCGCGCGTCGATCACGCGGCATGGCCCCAGATAGGGTTCCAGCGACACCAACCCGATCGCCTGTCCATCGGCCGCATAGTGCAATGGTGCGTCGGCATGGGTTCCGCAGTGGACGGAGAAACCCACCCGCGAGACATTGACCGGGCAGCTGCCGCCCATGCGGAAGGTCCAGTCCTCCGTATACGGTGCATCGCCTGCAAAGCCCGCCATGCCGGGCGACAACCCTTGCGAGATGTCAATGATCACGTGACAGCCTTGCGGGCGGTGAATTCCGGCTTGTCCCATTCGCGGGTGTCGAGAATGCGGGTCAGCACGTCCACGGCATCCCACACGTCGGTGTAGCTCGTATAGAGCGGCGTGAAACCGAAGCGGATCACGTCGGGCGCGCGGAAATCACCCACCACATTGCTGGCGATGAGCGCCTGCATGACGGCATAGCCTTCCGGACAACTGAACGAAACATGGGACCCACGTTCCTCCATGCCGCGCGGGCCCGCCAGTTCGAGGCCATGGGCGCTGCAACGCTCCTCCACCAGGTCGATAAACAGCTGGCACAGCGCCTTGGACTTGTCCCGAACCACGCCCATGTCGGCATCATCCCAAACGTCAAGGGCCGCATCGAGGGCCGCCAGCGAGATGATCGGCTGTGTGCCGCACTGGTTGCGGATGATGCCGGATGCCGGCGTGTAGGTGAGGTCGAAGGCAAAGGGATCGGCATGGCCCCACCAGCCGGCAAGAGGCGGTGCGACCTTGTCCTGCAATTCTGGCCGCACATAGAGGAAGGCTGGCGCGCCGGGACCGCCGTTGAGATATTTGTAGGTGCAACCGAGCGCGAAATCGGCTCCGACATCCACGATGTCGACCGGTATGGCACCGGCCGAATGGGCGAGGTCCCAGATCGTCAGTGCACCGACGGAATGGGCCTTCTCGGTCACCGCCTTCATATCGTGGCGGCGCGCGGTCTTGTAGTCGACCTCGGTCAGCATGGTGATCGCCACGTCCATGTTGATCGCGTCCATCACCTCCTCGGGCGCGACGATCTTCAGCTCGTAGCCGTCGTCCATCAGGTCGCGGAAGCCTTGCGCCACGTAGAGGTCGGAGGGAAAGTTGCCGCTGTCGGAGAGAATGACGCGTGCCCCCTGGTTCATCGGCACGGCAGCGCCAAGCAGCTTGAACAAGTTCACCGAGATGGTATCGCCGGCAATGACGCTGCCGGGCGGCGCGCCGATCAGTTTCGCGATGCGCTCGCCAACTTTTGCAGCCAGTTGGAACCAGCCGTGCTCGTTCCACGAGCGGATGAGGGTTCTGCCCCATTGCCGTTCCACCACGTCACGCACCCGCTCCGGCACGTTGCGCGGCAGCACGCCCAGCGAGTTGCCATCGAGATAGATCAGGCCTTGCGGGATCGAAAACGCGGCGCGCTTGCCGGCCAGCGGGTCAGTGCGGTCAAGGGCTTCACAATCGGATCGGGACATGGGGACACTCCCTCGTTCACCCTTTTGCCACGGATGCCACGTGCCCTGCAAATTCCGGCGTTGCCATCAGTGCCTTGCAGCGCTCGAAACGGCGGACCGCATAGGCCCAAAAGTCATCGGCCGGATTCTTGTTGGCATGCTGGATGAGCCCCCACAACGTCCACAAGAGATCGCACATGGCCTTGTAGATGACGATGCGGCCGCGGTCGAAGGCAGAAGGTTCGCCATTGAAATAGGCGCGGATCATCTCTTCATCCTGCTCGGGCGTGAACTGGCCCTCGACCGAGACGTCGCCCAGATCCCACATGGGATCGTTCATGCCGGAATACTCCCAATCCACAAGCCACATGCGGCTACCGGTATCGAGGAAGTTCTCGCACAGCGGATCGCAATGGCAGGCCACCAGCGGCAGGGGATGGGCGTCGAGGGCGGCGCGGACCGACTCCGCTTCCTTCACCACATCGTGGTAGCCGGCAGGCAATTCAATGTCCTTGGTCGCCAGTACCTTCAGATACTCGTCGATCATGGCGAACAATTCGAAGCGGAAGTTGAATTTCGCACCCGACGTATGGAGCAGACGGAAGACCTCGCCGGCGCGGGCAGGCGAACCCGCGATGGACTTGAAGTTTTCCGGCGACATGGTGATGGCGTTGTCGACGAGACGCGTCACCATGACACCCGTCGCCGCGTCGACGTAGAGCACATCGGGGCTGACACCCGCCTTGGCGGCTTCGGTGGCGGCCTGGGCCTCGTTCTCGCGATTGATGTATTCTTCCGTGCCCTTGCCCGGCAGACGCAGCACATACTGCTCGCCGCCCTGATCGACCCGGAACACGAGGTTGGTGAGGCCGCCGAGACGCTGCACGTTGACATCCTTGTCCTCGAGACTCCAGAACAGCTGGATCTTGCCGAGGGCCTCGCGTGCCCGTTCAATTGCTTCGTCGTCCATCCTATCCCCTCAACCGTTCCATCTTCGCGTCATAGAGGCAGCGCGGGCCCCGTGTCGCCCGATGGGCCTGGCCGAAGGCTTCGATCTCGAAATCCGATTCCCCGGCCACATCGACGGCAAGATAGCCCAATGCAATCGTCTTGCCGAGTGTGTGGCCGAAACCGACACTGGAGGTGGAGCCTACGACGACGCCGTTGAGCAGGATCGCCTCACCGCCGTGAAAGGGTGCGAAGCCATCGACGGTGAAGGAGCAAAGCTTGCGCGAGACACCATCGGTCTTGATTTTCGTCAGCGCCTCGCGGCCGATGAAATCGCCCTTGTCGAGAGCGACGCAGAAGCCAAGACCGGCTTCATAAGGATTATAGTCCGGCGAGATGTCGCCCGACCAATAGAGATAGCCCTTCTCCATGCGGCAGCCGTCGATGGCGCGGTAGCCGGCATTGGCGATGCCAAGCGGCTCGCCTGCCGCCCATAGCGTATCGTAGACGTGGGCGGCCATCTCCTGCGGAATATAAAGCTCGTAGCCCAGTTCGCCAACATAGCCGATCCGCACCGCCAGTGCCGTGGCACAGCCGATGCCGATCTCCCTCGCCGCGAGGAACGGAAAGGCGGCATTCGACACATCGTCATCCGTCACCGCTTGCAGGATGGCGCGCGACTTCGGCCCGCAGAGGTTGATGACGGCGAAACTGTTGGTGACTTCACGGATCACGATTCCCGGCGGCAGATGTTTTGCCACCCAGCCCGAGTCACGAACGCCGAAGCCCGAGCCGGTGACGAGATAAAAATGATCGGGCGCATCGTGGATCACCGTCACGTCGGCCTCGATGCCGCCCCTGGCATTGCACAGCTGGGTATAGACGGCCTTGCCCGGTGCACCGCCGAGATCATTGGCGGCGATGCGCTGCATCGCGGCCTCGGCACCGGTACCGGAAATCTCAAACTTCGCGAATGAGGTCTGGTCGATCACCACGGCGCGTTCGCGAATGGCCTTATGTTCTTCCGCCACTTGGCCGAACCAGTTGGGCTTGCCTTCGAAGGAGGGGACGTCGCGCGGCTCAACACCTTCCGGCGCAAACCAGTTGGGCCGCTCCCAGCCCATCTTGGAGCCCATCACGGCACCGGCCCGGATCAGCCGGTCATGCAGCGGCGAACGGCGCAGGCCCCGCGCCGCATGGGCTTCCTCAGCCGGCCAATGAATCTTGTAATAGGCGGCATAGGCCTCGATGGCGCGCTCTTCCAGATAACGCGCCTGCGCCTGCACCGCAGAGAAGCGGCGCACATCGAAGGGCCAAAGGTCCATGCCGGCATCGCCGTGCAGGATCAGGTTCGACATCGCAAGTCCCGCCCCGCCCGAGGCCGCAATGCCTGCCGTGAAGCCGCAGGACACATAGAGGTTCTCGAAGCCCGGCGCCTTGCCCATGATAGGTTCGCCATCAGCGGAGACCGGGATCGGTCCGTTGATGATGGTCTGGATGCCGATCTCGTTCAGCACCGGCAGGCGGGTCGCCGCCGGAAGCGCAAACAACTCCAGGCGCTCCAGATTGGGTTCCAGCAATTCGCGGCCGAAGTCGAAGGGCGGGAGGCCACGATGGAACCCGGCCGATCCATCCTCCCAGCCGCCGATGGCGAAGCTGCCGGTGTCGGGCTTCAGATAGAAATTGTTGTCGGGATCTCGCAGCGTCGTCAGGCCGGGATCGAAAGAGAGTTTCTTCTCGGTGAGGAAATACTGGTGCTCGACGATACCGGCGGCAAGTTCGACGCCTGCCATGCGCCCCACGCGCTTGGCCCACAAGCCAGCGCAGTTGACGAGAATATCGCAGCCGATGGTGCCGCCATTGGTGACGACGCCGGCGACGCGGCCGTTGTCATGGACGATCTCCTCGACGCAGACGCCTTCTTCGATCCGGGCGCCATTCATGCGGGCGCCCTTGGCATAGGCCATGGTCAGCGAATAAGGATCGATGTAGCCGTCGCCCGGAATATAGGCCGCACCCTGGATTCCCTCTGCCGTGATGTAGGGGAAATGCTTCTTCGCGTCCTCCGCGGACATCGAGTGGCATTCGACGCCGAAGCTCTTGGCCTGGGTCATGGAGCGGCGGATCTCGCTCCAGCGCGCGTCGCTGCCGGCAAGGCGCAGCGAGCCCACCTTCTTCCAGGAAATCGCTTGCCCGGTTTCCTGTTCCAGCCGGTCGAAGACGGCGACGGAATTCTGCATCAGGCGGGTCAGGTTCTTCTTGCCGCGCAATTGACCCACAAGCCCCGCCGCGTGCCAGGTGCAGCCGTGGGTCAGCTGCGCCTTCTCCACCAGCAGCACATCCTGTGCGCCATCGCGCGCAAGATGATAGGCAAGCGACGTGCCGATGGCGCCACCACCGACGATGAGGATATGAACGTGCCGGTCCGGCCGGAAAGTCATGCTTTGACCCCTGCGTTGGTGGGATCGTAGAGCGGTTCGAGATGGACGCTGGCTTTCACCACGTCCTTCGCCACCACCAGCTCATAGCTGCCAGAGCGCACATAATCCGCGCTGACGCCAGCCGCATTCCGGATATAGCCATACCCGATCGGCTTCTTGACCGTGTAGCCATAGCCGCCGCTTGTCAGGTAGCCGGCGAATTCACCATTCCGCAGGATCGTCTCGCGGCCCAGCAGAACGATGTCCTCACGCTCCGTCGTGAATCCCGCCAGCATCTTGGTCAGCGGCGCAGATGAGACCGCCTCGCACGCCGCACGGCCAATGAAATCCTGATTGGACTTGAGCTTGACGGCCCAGCCCAGCCCGGCATGGAATGGCGTGTCGTTGGGCGTGATGTCGGAGCCCCAGGCGCGGTAGCCCTTTTCGAGGCGAAGCGATTCCAGTGCGCGGTAGCCAGCCGGCGTGACGTCGCCCGCTGCCATCAGCGCATCGAAGACATCGCCGATGGCGGGAATTGGCACATGCAGCTCCCAGCCCAGTTCGCCCACATAGGTGACGCGCAACGCGCGAACCTTGTGGCCGGCAATGCTGATGACCCGCACATGGCCGAAGGGGAAACCGGCATTGCTGACATCGGCGCCGGTGACGGCGGAAAGCACCTCGCGCGCCTTCGGACCCATCAGCGACAGCGTGCCCCAATCCTCGGTCACATCAACCAGCTTCGCCTCGAGGCCCGGCTTGATGTGATCCTCGATCCAGGCGAAGTCGTGGGTGCGGAAGCCGGTGCCGGTGACGATGTAGAAATGATCCTCTGCCAGCCGCGCCACGGTGAGATCGCATTCGATACCGCCGCGGGTGTTGAGCATCTGTGTATAGATGAGGCGTCCCGGCTCGCGGTTGACGTTATTGGCCGAGATCCAGGAGAGCGCCTCGACGGCGTCCTTGCCCTTCATCTCGTATTTGGCGAAGGACGACTGGTCGAAGAGGCCGGCGCCTTCGCGCACCGCCTTGTGTTCCAGGCCCACGGCGTCGAACCAGTTCTGGCGGCCCATGGAATAGACGTCCTTGGCTTCCTTGTCCGGGGCTGCGAACCAGTTTGGCCGCTCCCAGCCGAGCTTGGAGCCGAAGCAGGCGTTGTGCGCCTTCAGCCGCTCATAGAGCGGGGACACGATGCGCGGCCGCCCGCTTTGATACTCTTCATGCGGGAAGCCCACGGTATAGTGCTTGCCATAGGCTTCCAGCGTTCGGTCGCAGGTCCATTGCCGGTCCTTGTGAAGATCGGAGAAGCGGCGGATATCGACCACCCAGAGATCCATCGGCGCTTCGCCCTTCGCCGCCCACTCGGCCAGCACCCAGCCGGCACCGCCGCCACTGGCGATGCCGAAGGCATTGAAGCCCGCGCCGACATAGAAGTTCCTCAGTTCAGGTGCCGCGCCCAGGATGAAATTCCCGTCGGGCGTGAAGCTTTCGGGGCCGTTGATCATCTTCTTGATGCCGGTCTTCTCCAGCGCCGGCACGCGCGCCAGCGCCTGCGTCATGTGCTGTTCGAAGTGATCCCAGTCATCCTCGAACAGCTGGAACTCGAAATTGTCCGGCACGTCCCCGGTGGTCCAGGGAATGGGATTGGGTTCATAGCCGCCGAAGACGAGGCCACCCACCTCTTCCTTGAAATAGGTCCTGCGGTCCGGATCGCGCAGCGTCGCAGCGTCGGCAGCAAGGCCATCAACCTTCTCGGTGATGATGTATTGGTGCTTCACGGCCTGCAGCGGAACCGACACACCCGCCATGGCGCCGATCTGACGGGCCCACTGGCCGCCGCAATTGATGACGGTATCACATTTGATCGTGCCGA
>CAZECZ010000145.1:0-10646 GCA_964510815.1 uncultured Aestuariivirga sp. | reverse complement strand
CGGTCAGCGTCTGCCGGTTGCTGCCGCCTGCTCGGTGGCGCCTATACGGATTTCGACTATTTCAGCCGCAACCTAGCCTTCCTGACTGACCCCGAACGCAAGGACATCCGCGACGCCTTCGACCTCGGCCTCGATCTGGCGCAGAAGAGCGGCGCCACGCAACGCATTTTCAATGCCTATGTGCCTCTCAGTCCGTGGTGAACCCCTGGTGAACGATGGCCTCGGCCTCACTCCCGCGCAAGGTTTCCAGCGACGGAACGTGGCGCGACAGACCGTCGAGAATCTCGGTCACCAGTCCGGGGCCCTTGTAGACCAGCGCCGAATAGAGCTGCACCAGGCTCGCCCCCGCCGCGATCTTGAGCCGCGCCGAGGCCCAGTCATGGACACCGCCCACGCCCACCAGCGCAATGGCGCCGCGCGTCAGCAGATACATCTTCGCCAGTTGCAGGGTCGACAGCGCCAGCAGCGGCTTGCCGGAAAGCCCGCCCTGCTCCGTCTTCAGCGGTGACCGCAAGCCATCGCGCGACAGCGTGGTGTTGGAGATGATGATGCCATCCACCGCCCCGCCTCCACAGGCGCCGGCGATGTCCTCCAATTCGTCGTCGCGGAGATCGGGCGCGATCTTCAGCAGCATCGGCGGGCGCCGCGCCTGACCGCTCCGCGCTTCGTTCAGCCGCGCCAGCAGCGACTCGAGTTCGGCGCGAGACTGCAGCGCGCGCAACCCCGGCGTGTTGGGCGAAGAGATGTTGACGGTGAAATACGAGGCGAGATGCGAGAAGGCCGCGATACCCTGCACATAGTCGGCGATCCGGTCGACTGAATCCTTGTTGGCGCCGATGTTGACGCCGACGATGCCGGGCCGTCCCGCCCGCGCCTGCAGCCGCGCCAGGGCCGCACCATGCCCATCGTTGTTGAAGCCCATGCGGTTGATGACCGCCTCGTCTTCCGTCAGGCGGAACAGCCGCGGCCTGGGGTTTCCCGCCTGCGGCCGCGGTGTGACCGTGCCGATTTCCGTAAACCCGAAACCCAGCCCCAGCATCGCATCGGGCACATCCGCATTCTTGTCGAACCCCGCCGCCAGACCCAGCGGATTGGGAAAGTCGAGCCCGAACGCCTTGACCCGCAGCCGGGACTCTACGGGTCTCGACGTCCCCACAGGCAGCGCCCGCAGGGCACGGATGGTCAGGCCATGGGCGGTCTCCGCATCCATCCGGTGCAGGATCGGCCGGGCAAGGGGAAAGCCGAGGCGGGCCAGCATCAAGATGGCATCTCGTCCGGAAACTGATGCGCCCCGCCGGCCAGCGGCAAGGGCTTCACCCACGCCGCGGCCGCGGCCGGGAGTGTGCCATACACATGCGGAAACAGGTCACCGCCCCGCGATGGCTCCCACCTGAGCCCCGCGAGGTCGTCGGCGCCGAAGGCCACCAGCACCAGATCCGCCTGCCCGGCAAAATGCCGCGCCGCCGTCTCGCGCACCTGGTGTGCCGCAGACAAATGGATGAAGCCGTCGCGATGGTCGACGGCGGAGCCCTCGAACACCCCGTCGCGTTCCGCGCGGGCCCATTCGTCTGACGTCATGATTTTGTAGAGCATCTGCATCGGGAGGCGGACCATAGAGCAACCTGACTTTTGATGGAACCATCGAAAGTCAGATCAGTTGCTCGCTCATCAATAGGTTGGTGCGTCATTGCTTCGCCAAGACGATTCCGTCTTGGCGCATGACGCACTACTGATCGCCCCCCGCTGGACAAACCCCCTCGAATAAGGTATCAGTTCCTACGCATAAGAAATTTTGCGGTATCAGCGGATTCAAGAGGCACGACACCCATGCTCACGCACAAGCAGGTCTGGAATGCGATCGACACGATCGCCGAACGCTACGGTTATTCGGCATCCGGTCTCGCCAAGAGGTCCGGGCTCGACCCCACCTCCTTCAACCCCTCCAAGCGCAACGGGCCGGATGGCCGCCCGCGCTGGCCCACCATGGAATCGATCTCGCGTCTTCTGCAGGCGTCGGGCGCCACGGTCGAGGAATTTTCCGATCTCCTCACCGGCCGCCGCGGCCAGCCCCCGAAGCTTCGCCAGATTCCGCTGCTCGGCCTCGCCCGCGCCGGCAAGGGCGGCTACTTCGATGATTCAGGTTTTCCTGCCGGCAGCGGCTGGGATGAGGTCGACGTGCCGGGCGTCACCGACCCTAATTCCTATGCGCTGGAGATCACCGGCGACTCGATGATGCCGGTCTACCGCGAAGGCGACATCATCATCCTCTCGCCGGGTGCGGCGGTCCGCAAGGGCGACCGCGTTGTGGTGCGCACCACCGATGGCCAGGTGATGGCCAAGATCCTGCAGCGCCAGACCTCCAGAACCCTGGAACTTGCGTCCTTCAACCCCAACCACAAGACGCGCTCCTACAACATGAAGGACGTCGACTGGATCGCCCGCATCATGTGGGCCAGCCAGTAGCGCCATCACGGCCGCACAAATTTGCCGGATCTTGCCCGCTGGCTCTGCCGGCGGACAAATCCGGAAATCCTTGGCGGTGGCGCCGCGTCGCCAGTTTCATCACCATAGGCAGTCTCGACAACACCTTCGGGAATGCCCATGGAACCTGCCGAAATCCGCCTGCCCAGATGGCATGGCATTGGCTTCGCCTGCAACGGCAGTGCGCTCCGCGCCGCTGCTGCCGTGGCTGCCGCGGTCTTCTCAGCAATGGTCTCCGGGCAAAATTTCCCCGGCAGTGTCATCGCCGCCGTGCCCGCCCTCGCCTTCCTCGTGCTGCTGTACGATTCTCCCCGGCGTCCATGGACCGCGACCCAGCGCATCGCGGCCGCCGCAGCCCTCGGCGGCTGCATTGCGGTCTTTGTCACTCCTGACGCTCTGAACCTGGCCGTCACATGGGCAGCACTCGGCGCCTTCGCGCTGAACCGCAAGGGCCACTCCATCACCAATCTCGCCCGCACCTTCGGAATCCTCGCGTCCCGCGCCCTCCTGTCGCCGATCCGCCTCATCACCGACATGCGCGTGCTCACCTTGAGTTCGCGCCGCGCCGCGCCCACATCGCCATGGCCCCAGTGGCGCTACGCCGTCCTGCCGATCGCCGCCGGCGTCGTCTTCCTCGGCCTGCTGCGCGCCGCCAATCCGGTGCTGAATTCATTGTTCCGCAGCTGGACGCTCGCCGACCTGCTCAATTTGCTGGCCACCTGGTCGCCCATTGTCTTCTGCCTCACGCTCGCCGCCATCTGGAGCCTGTTCCGCCTCAAGTCCGGCAGCGGGCTCGAACCGGCCCAAATCGCGCAGCCCGCGCCGCCGTGGCACACCGCCTATTTCGCGCCCGCCCCTGTCATCGTCACGCTGCTGTTTCTCAATGTCTTGTTCCTCACGCAGAACCTGCTCGACGCCCGCTACATTCTCTCCGGCGCCACCTTGCCGCCGGGCATGACCTACGCCGCCTATGTCAACGAAGGGGCCAACACACTGATCATCACCGTGCTGCTGGCTGCTTGCCTGATGATCCTCGCGCTCTGGCCGGGCTCGCGCACCGAGCAATCGCTCCCCGTCCGCGCCCTCGTCTACCTGTGGATCGCCCAGAACCTGGTGCTCACCATCTTCTGCATCGGCCGCACGCTCTCCTATATCGACGCCTACAGCATGACGCTCATCCGCCTCACCGGCCTCGTCTGGATGGGTCTCATTGTCGTGGGCCTGGTGCTCATCGCCATCCGCGTCATCGGCCGGCGCACCAATCTCTGGCTGCTCAATACCAATATCGCTGCCGCCTTCGCGGTCCTTTGGGCCTCGGGCTTTGTCGACTACCGCGCCATCGTCGCCGACTACAACGTCGCCCAGGTGACTGGCGCGCCGGAATACTATCTGGCAATTGAACTCTCCAAGCTCGACATCCAATACCTCCGGGAACTGGGCCCTTCCGCCCTGCCCGCACTCGATCGCCTGTCGGATCGCCTGGCCGCCGCTCCGGAACCCTACCGAGTCCATGTTGCCCACGCATTGGATACGACCAACGCCATCAGAACCGTGCTCCGGATCATCAACGCGACCCAGCAGGCCAACTGGAAGACCTGGACTTGGCGCGGCCGCCGCCTGCCGGGCAACCCGGCTTGAACCACGAGGCGGAATCTGGAATGGTCCCGCCATGCCGGGGCCGGACCAAACGCAAGACGTCAACGATGACATCGCCACAGCGATCCGCGAGGCATTGGCCAAGCGGCGCATGTCGCGGGCCGAACTCGCGGCCCAGGCAAGGATCAGCCTGTCATCGCTCGAAAAGGCGCTGTCGGGACACCGCCCCTTCACCCAGCAAACCCTGGTTCGTGTGGAAGACGTGCTGGGCATGCGCTTCCGGCCCCAGGCTGAGCGCGAAGCGGCCCACGCCCCGGATTCGCTCGGCTCCTACAGCCGCGCTGCCGTGAAGTGGATCGAGGGCGAGTACCTCACCCTTCGCCCCCTCAACACCGAGACCCCCGGCATCTATGCCTATCGCACCGAGATCGCCTGGCAGGACCAGGGTTCCCATCTCGTCTTCCGCGAGAGCGACCGCCTCGACCAGGCCTACACCCAGGCCGGCACCGTCGCCGTTCCTCACCAGTCCGGCCACATCTATCTGGTCACCAACAGCCATGGACAGCATCGCCTCGCCATCCTCTGCCGCCCCACCATCAAGGGCGAGCTCTTCGGCCTGCTCACCACGCTGCACAAGGGTCGTGGCGCCCAGTTGACCCCCGTCTCCATGCCGATCGCCCTGATCCCGATCGCCGCGCTGGAAGCACCGGTCGCCATCGGCCGCATCGCGCCCGGTCACGCAAGGCACGCCGCCTATCGCGCCTGCCTCGACAGCATTCTCGCTGAGGAATTCGCCCTGCTGTTCAGGCCGCAGGCGGGCTGACGAGTTCCCCCGCCACCGCGCGGCCGATCAGCTTCTCGGTGTTGATAATGCCGTAGAGCGCCACGAAGCTGCCAAACCGCGGGCCCCGCTCCTCGCCCAGCAGCACCTGGTAGAGCATGTTGAACCAGCCCTGCCCCACGCCGGCCGAGCCGTCCTTCTGCACCGTCTTGTAAGGATCGCGGCGGCCCACGTCGTAGACCTTCTGCTGGATCTCCTCCGGGCTCGCATGCTCCGGCAATTCGCCAAGCGCGTGCGAGAGATCGGACAGCGCCTTCGCCTCATCCTCCGTCGGCAGACGATATTGCTTCTTCGGCTTCACGAAGTCGTCGAAATAGCGCAGCGCATAACCCGTCAGCGCGTCCAGCCGCGGGTGCGTCTCTGGTGAAAGTTCAGGCTGGTAGCGGTTGATGAAACCCCACAATGCAGACTTCTCGTGCGCATTGGCCACCGCCGCCAGATTGAGCAGCAGCGCGAACGAGATGCCGCCCTCTTCCGGCTTCGGCGGATGGCCTTCATGGATGTGCCACGCCGGGTTCATCAATCGGTTGGTCCAGTCGCCTTCCTGGCGCTGATAGGCGCCGAGGAACGCCGCATAATCATCGACGGCACGCGGGATCACGTCGAAATAAAGCCGCTTCGCCTCGCGCGGCTTGTTGTACATGTAGAGCGCCAGCGATTGCGGATCGGCATAGGTCAGCCACTCGTCGATGGTAAGCCCGTTGCCCTTCGACTTCGAAATCTTCTGGCCCTTGTCGTCGAGGAACAGCTCATAGACATAATGTTCCGGCGCCTGCGCGCCCAAAATCTCGCAGATCCGGTCATAGATCGGCGCATTGGTCTGATGGTCCTTGCCGAACATCTCGAAGTCGACGCCGAGCGCCGCCCAGCGCATGCCGAAGTCCGGCTTCCACTGCAGCTTGGTCCGTCCGCCGCGCACGTCGAGCGTCACGTCGGTCCCGTCCTCGTCCGCGAACGTGATCGTCCCCTGGCTGGCATTCACGTCCTTCATCGGCACGTAGAGCACGCGGCCGGAGGTCGGCGAAATCGGCAGGAACGGCGAATAGGTCGCCTGCCGCTCCTCGCCCAGCGTCGGCAGCATCACGGCCATGATGTCGTCGAACTTCTCCAGCGCCCGGATCAGCATGTCGTCGAACTTGCCGGACTTGTAGTAGTCGGTGGCGGACGCAAACTCGTAGTCGAAGCCGAAATGATCGAGGAAGCGCCGGAGCATCGCGTTATTGTGATGCCCGAAGCTCTCGAACTTGCCGCCGAAGGGATCGGGAACCACGGTCAGCGGCATGTGCAGATAGGGCTTCAGCGCCGCCGGGTCCGGCACCGTATCGGGGATCTTGCGCATCCCGTCCATGTCGTCGGAGAAGCACAGAAGACGGGTGGGAATGTCGCAAAGCACCTCGAAGGCGCGGCGCACCATGGTGGTGCGCGCCACCTCGCCGAAGGTGCCGATATGCGGCAGGCCCGAGGGGCCATAGCCCGTCTCAAACAGCACGTCCTGCTTGCCGGTTTTCTTGACCCGCGCCACGAGCTTCCGGGCTTCCTCGAAAGGCCAGGCCTTGCTGGTCTCTGCGGCGGCGCGAAGGGCGGGATCGACGGTCATTTCAAGCGGTTTCCGGTTTGCAATGGGCGGCCTGTTTAGGCACGCACACGCCCGAGGTCAATGTCAGGTGAGCACTTCCGAGGCGATGAGTCCAAGCGAAATCGCAGTGCCCGCCAGACCCCACCAGCGCCAGCGGTGCAGCCGCTCCGGCGCGCCCGCCCGCCGCCCCAGCAGGAACAGGCTGAAGTTCACAGCGGCAAAGATCGACAAGATGACGAGACTCGTCGTCTCCGCCAATCGCAGTAGCGGCACCGTAAGCCCCAGCACCACGATGAGCGCGGTGATGAGAAGGATGGCGATCACCGGTGTCTGCCGCCGCTCATCCACCCGTCCCAGCACTTTCGGCATCATGCCCTCGTTCGCCATGCCATAGATGACGCGGCTTGCCATCACGATCTGCACCAGGATGCCGTTCACCATGGCAATGGACGCCATGACGGCGATGACAGCACCCGAGCGGCCCGTGGCTCCTTCGAACATGACGGCCAGCGGCGCCTTGCTGGCAGTCAGCACCGCGCGGTCGGGATGCGCCGCTGCCACCGCCGCCACCAGGCCGTAAACCGCCACTGAAATCACCAGCGTCCAGATCACTGCCTTGGGCACGGCGCGTTCGGCATCGCGCGTCTCCTCCGCCATGTTCACGATGTCCTCGAAGCCGATGAAGGCGAAGAAGGCGAGAAACGCGCCCGCCATCACGCCGCTCCACGCCGCAACACCGGCAGGCGGTGCCAGCACCGTCCAGAACATGCCGTTCTCCAGGGATTGCGGCAGCCCCACGGCGATCACCACCAGCAGTGTGCCCACTTCAAGGCAGGTGATGACGGCCGCCAGAGCCATGCTCTCGCGCACGCCCGCGATGGCGACGCCTGCGAGAACCACGAGGATCGCGATAAACCCCAGCCACTCCGGCACACCGGAAAAACTTGAGGCATAGCGCGCGAAGGCGAGCGAGATCACCGCACTCGACGCCAGCGCGGTGACGACCAACGCATAGCCCACGATCCGGCCTGGAATGTCGCCGAGCCCGTGCTTCACATAGAGCACCTCGCCCGCCGCCTTGGGAAAGGCGGATGACAGCGCCGCATAGGAAAACGCCGTAAAGCCCGCCACGATACCGGCAACCAGGAAGCCATATGGCGCATGGTCGCCCGCCACCGCCAGCACTTCGCCGATGAGCGCAAAGATGCCCGCGCCGACGGTGACGCCGACGCCGTAGAAGACAAGGAGCGGCAGGCCGATGACGCGCCTCAAACCCGTCTGGCTTCCAATCGTCTGCTCGCTCACCCCAGGTATTTCTTCAAAAACGCAATCGTCCGGCCCCAGGCCAGGTCCGCCGCCGCCTTGTCATAGCGGGCCGCATTGGTGTCATTGTTGAAGGCATGGTTGGCGCCTTCATAAATGTAGAGTTCATAGGTCTTGCCATTGGCCTTCAGCGCCGCTTCGAAGCCGGCAATCCCGGCATTGGTGCGCTCGTCCAGCCCGGCATATTGCAGCAGCAGGGGTGCCGTGATCTTCGGCACCTCGGAGGCCGGCGGCTGCTTGCCGTAATAGGCGACGCAGGCCCTGAGCAGAGGATCGGCCACCGCCATCGCATTCACCACGCCGCCGCCCCAGCAGAAGCCCACCGCACCAGTCTTCTCCTTGGTGTTGGTCGGAAACTTGTTGATCGCCTGCACTGAGCGCACACCGATCGCCTGGATGTCTTGCGGCTTCAATTGCCCGATCATCTCGCGCGCCTTGTCACTGTCGTCCGGCGTGCCGCCCATGCCGAACAGGAAATCCGGCGCAAACGCGACGAAGCCTTCCTTGGCGAACCGCCGCGTCACATCCTTGATATGCGGGTTGAGCCCGCGGTTTTCGTGCACCACCATCACGGCGGGATGCGCCCCATCCGCCAGAGGCACGGAGAGATAGCCGGCCACCCCGGTGTCGATTTGCTGAAAGCCCGAGCGGAGCGCCGGATCGTCTTCCGCCACCATGCCGGCCAGCGCATAGTTGTTTTCCAGCACCGGCAAGAGCGCCGTCGCCGCCGCCGTGCCACCCGCCAGCAACGTCAGTTTTTCGAGGAATTCCCTGCGCTTCATGGCACCATGGGTATAGCGGTCGAACAGGTCGATGAATTTCTGGTCCATGGTGTCGTTCCTCTTCCGTTCAGATGCGTGGCATCCTAAACCTGCCAGCGTGGCATCAGAATGACAATGGATTCGCAACTTCAAACTGCCGTGAGCTCCGGCATGGGCGCGGTGATTGCAGGCGAGCGGCTGGAACCGGCCGAGGCGTTGGCGCGCCTTGCGTCCCGCCCCCACCTGATCTGCCATTCAACCTTCCTCATCGAGCGCTTGGGGCTCGCCGCCAATGCGCCCCGTGCTGCCATCCGCGCGGCAAAGGACCAGCGCCACTACGACGTCGCCGAACTCTTCGCCTTCACCTGCCCCGCCCGCTTCGCCACGCCGACGCCCACAGGGCTTGCCCGCTCGCTTGCCATCGAACCCGGCGGCACCGACGAGGAGACGCTGCGTCTCATTGCTGAGGACCTCCTCGCGAGGCTCGCCAACCGCCATTATCCGCAGATCCGTGAGACGGCGGAAAACGCCACCTTCCTCGCCCGCGCCAACTGGCCCTGGGCCAAGCCAGTCATCGAATCCCTCATGAAGGCCAATCCAAGGATGGATGTCGGCTCCTTCGCCACCGGCCTCAATGTCTGGGACCGGGTGGAGGAATGGGAGGACGACGGCGGCCGCGCCCCCGGCCGCCACGATGCCGTGACGCCGGAGGAGGCGCAAGAGTTCCTCGCCGGCATCCTGCATGAGGGCGCCGAGACCCGCACCGCCCAGCGGGACTACGCCGCCACCGCCACCTTCGCCTTCGAACCCCGCCAGCGGAAGGAGGAAAACAACATCCTCCTCGCCGAGGCCGGCACCGGCCTTGGCAAGACACTGGGCTACCTCGCCCCGGCCTATCTCTGGGCCCGCAAGAACAACGCCCCCGTCTGGGTGTCGACCTACACCAAGAACCTCCAGCGCCAGCTCGATCAGGAAACCGCGAGGCTGGTGCAGGACCCGGACGAGCGCCGCCACCGGATCGTGATCCGAAAAGGCCGCGAGAACTACGTCTGCCTCCTCAACATGCAGGAAGTCTTCGGCCGCCTCACGTCAGCCAACCCGCGCACCGCTCTCCTCGCCGCCCTGATCGCCCGCTGGGCCCGTGCCACGCGCGACGGCGACATGGTGGGCGGCGACTTCCCCTCCTGGGTGCTCTCCCTCTTCAACGATCTCGCCGTCGACGGTGAGGGCCGCGGCGTCACCGCCGGCTCGCTGGGCCTCACAGATCGGCGCGGCGAATGCATCTATGCCGCCTGCCCCCATTACAAGCGCTGCTTCATCGAGCGTTCCGTGCGCGCCGGCCGCAACGCCTCCATCGTCATCGCCAACCATGCCCTGGTGCTGCACCAGGCCGCCGTCGACCATGCGCTCGGCATCGCCGCCACGGAGGAAGAGGAAGCCGCCCCCGGCGGCATCCGCCGTATCGTCTTCGACGAGGGCCATCACCTGTTCGATGCCGCCGACTCGGCCTTCTCCGGCCATCTCACTGCGCTTGAGACGTCAGAACTCCGCCGCTGGATCAGGGGACCCGAGACTGAGCGCCGCCGCGGCCGTGGCCTGGCCGAACGCGTCGGCGATCTCGTCGCCGAGGACGAGAAGGCCGAAACGCATCTGCAACAGGTGCTCCGCGCCGCCACAGCCCTCCCCGGACCGGGGTGGACGCGGCGCGTGCAGGCGGGACAGCCCGATGGCTCCGCCGAAACCTTCCTGTCGCTGGTGCGCCAGCAGGTCCTCGCCCGTGCCGAACAGGCCGGCGGCAACACGCTGGAAACCGACTGCCTGCCCCTCGTCGATGGCCTGACACAAGCCGCCGGCGATCTCGCCGCCGCCCTCAGCGACCTGAAGCGCCCCATGACGGCGCTCGCGAACGCGCTGGCCAAGAAGCTCGACGAACAGGCCGAAGAACTCTCCACCTACGACCGCGGCCGCATCGAGGCCGTCTCCCGCTCATTGAAGCGCCGTGGCGAGCTGATGTTGGGCGGATGGATCGACATGCTCTCCCGCCTCTTGGAAGAGAAGAACCCCCTCT
>CAZECZ010000144.1:0-10749 GCA_964510815.1 uncultured Aestuariivirga sp. | reverse complement strand
TGTTGGCGGGCACGATGACCTCGTCACCCTCTGAGAAGACGCCCATTTCCTTGTAGGCCCGGAAGATCAGCATCAGGGCATCGAGGCCGTTTCCGGTGCCGATCACATGCCCCGCACCGGTGTGGCGCGAGAACGCCTGCTCGAATGCCCGCCCCCTGTCGCCGAGAATGTAGTTGCCGGACTCGACGGCGGCGGCCATCGCGGCCATAAGCTCCTCCTTGTACGGAGCATTCAGGCGGTTCATGTCGAGGAAGGGAATCATCATTCGGTTCTAGGTGCAATCGATGATCTTGAAGTCCGGCAGCGGCAGGACGAACTTCGTCCTCAGGCCCTTCTTGCGCCACTGCTCCATGATGTAGCCGGCATAGTGCCAGGCCAGGATGACGACATAGTCCGGCCGCTCCTTCATGATGATGGCATTGTCGACCACCGGCGTGTGGGTCCCCGGAAGGTAGAGCCCGACCTTTTCGGATTCGGGCAGTTGCGCCACATAGGGCAGAAGCCGCGTGTCGAGCCCGTAGTAATTCAGCAGCACCGCGCCCCGTCCGGGGCAGGAATCGGCGACGAAGCGAAGGCCCTTCGTGCGGGCCTCGCTCGCCAGCGCAAGACACCGCTCGCGGTTGCGTTCCACCCGCACGCGCCATTCCGCCCAGGTCGCGGGATCGAACAGCCTGCGGTCCTCTTCCAGGGCAAGCAATTCATTCACGCGCGCGCTGATTTCGCGGCGGCCCTTCCTCGCAACATAGGCGCGGATGTTGCCGCCGTAGCGCGCGTTGCGGCTGACGTCGAAAACCTCCAGCCCGTATTGCGGCATCAGCGTCACGAGGGACTTCAGGCTGTAGGTCCGGATGTGCTCGTGATAGATTCCGTCGAACTGGTTCCCATCCAGCACATCCAGCAGATACTGGCTTTCGGTGATGAAGATGCCATCATCGTCAAGGAGGTTGCGGATGCCCTCCATGACGCTGCCGAACGAAGCCATGTGGGCGAAGACATTGGTCATGGTGATGATACGGGGGAGTCCGTAGTCTCCGGCGATCTGCCGCGCCAGTTCCGCGGTGAAGAATGACTGGATGGTGTCGACGCCATTCTGCGCACGCCCCAGTTGGGCCATGTTGGTGGGCTCCACGCCCAGCGCCCTCATGCCGTTGCGCTGGAAACCGGTCAGCAGCGTGCCATCGTTCGATCCGATGTCGAGACAGAGCGAGCCCGGCGGGATGGCGAAGCGCTTCAACACGTCATCCGCAAAGGCCCGCTGATAGACCCGCAGGGGTTCGGAAATGCCGGGCCGGTAGGGATATTCGGGGGGGTAGATGATCGCGCCGTCGACGACATAGTCGAGCTGTCCCAGCCCCGATTCCGGGCAGATCATCAGCCGCAGCGGATAGTGCAGTTCCGGGTGCCGCAGGGCTTCCTTCGTCAGCAATGCATCGCAGGGCGGTTGATGGCCGAGATCAATGGCTTCGAACAGGTTGGCCGATCCGGTGATCTGGCAGTGGTTGAGCGGTCCGGGAGGAGCGTCGTGATTGATATCTGCCTTCATTCGTTTCCAACGTTTGTCCGGGCCGGCCGGCATCGGTGCCGGCTACAGGTTGGACCGGATAGCACAGGACCTCCCGCTCCTGCCAGATTGCCGGTTGTGCCGGGACGAGGGCTGTGCTTTCAGGTCGGCGGCGATGGATCGAGACAGGACGATATCAGCAGAAGGAGAACATGCCCCGGCCGGGTTCGGTTCGGTCTGGTACGGTGAGCGCCTGCTGCCGCTGGCGAATGCCTGCATCAACAGTTTCATCGCTCACGGTCATCGCTTCACGCTCTATACCTATGAGCCGGTTGCCGATGTGCCGCCCCTGGCCGAGGCCGGTGATGCGGACGGCATCTTTCCGAGGTCCAAGGTGTTCCATGCGCATGGCGGCTGGGAGACCTTCACCGATCAGTTTGCTTATCAGCTGTTGTGGCAGCGGGGCGGCTGGTGCGTCGACAGCGACGTGGTGTGCACCACCGCTCACCTGCCGGACGCGGAGATCGTCTTCGCTGAGGAGCGGCCCGGCAAGATCAACAACGCCGTCCTGAAATTTCCCGCCCGCCACCCGGCCATTGCCGACCTGCTCGCCTATGTCGCGTCCGTCGATCCGGTCAACGGCCGCTGGGGCACCACCGGTCCGCTGGCGCTGTCGAAGGTGTTCAGGACGCCGGAACTTCGGAAGCACATGCGGCCGACGGCGGAGATCTATCCCCTTCACTGGAAGGAGTCGCCGAAGCTGCTGTTTCCGGAATTCACCGGGGAAGTGCTGGAGCGGACGGCACAATCCCCCTTTATCCACCTCTGGGGATCGACCATCAGGGAGGTTGGCTTCGACTTCGCGCAGTGGCTACCGATTGCGGGGTCCTATCTCGACCTTCTTTACAAGAAGCACCTGGACCCGCACATCCTTTCGCGGCTCAAGCCTTTCGACGAAGCGCGTTTTCGCCGTGCGGTGCGTGACTATACGGCTGCGGAGTGGGACGTCGACATCCCGATCCGTACCGACGCTGCCTGATCGCATCATGACATTCAGGCACGCGATCTGGATCAGGACTCCCAAGACCGCGGGGGTGAGCCTGCAATCGGCGTTGTTCGATCACCTGGTGCCCAGCAGCGGCACGGCGCATTTCGAAACTTGCCCACCCGCCGACTTCGTATTTCCGGAAGGCCGGATCTTCTGCCTGGCGCCGGATTTGCCGGGGGAGGTGCAGAAATTCGTGAACGTGCACGACGAGGTCTGGAACACTGCGTTGCGGTTTGCCGTGGTTCGAAATCCCTATGACCGTTTCGTTTCGGGATGGAAATACCTCAAGCGGATTCGCAACAGGGCGCTTCGCGATGTGCTGGAACATCTGCCCCAGTCCGGCCCAGAGTACACGCATCTCACCCTTCGCCAGTGCGATTTCCTGGCGCCGGATGGAGCGCTGTTGCCGCTTCACCTGCTGCGGTTCGAGGCGCTGCAGCGGGATCTTGACGCGTTGTGCGACAGGCTCGAGATCCCGCGCCGTGTCCTGCCGCGGCTCAACCGGACACCGGCCAAGGACCGTCCCTTCCAGGAGTATCTCGATGCCGAGAGCCGGGCGATGATCGCCGGGCACTACCGCGCGGATTTCGAATTGCTGGGCTATGAACCCTGAGTCTGCTGCTGCAGTGCGTGGGAGCTTCTCTCCGCGCGCAAGTCCACCGATCCATGCGGCAGCCGAGCGAAGCTCCGGTAGCCGAACATATCAAAGTCGCTGGCGAAGAGTTCATTCACGATGGCCAGCGTCTCCCCGTCATAGAACGAGAAGACATCCGCGCGGGCATCGGGATCGCTGGCATTCTCATGCGGAAGGTCAGCGCCGGGGATATCGAGGAATGACAGCAGGCGGGGAATGTCGTCGCCGAGGGTTTCGAACCGCGCAATGAAGGCCGGACGCAGAACGGGATCGGCGATGAAGTCCGACTGCGCAAAGCTGCCCCAGACAGCTTCTTGCCCATCGCGGCGCGCCGCCATCATGGCCCGGCAAAAATCAGGAAAGCTTCGTCCCGGGTGGCGCTCATTGAACCAGTCAGGCGCATCCTCTTCGCGCCGGTAGAAATCGTTCCAGACCGCCAGCGACCAAGAGTAGGGATTTCGCACGATGGTGCAGACCCGGTACGGCGCGAGGTCCCTGTCCTTCCATCGGGCATCGGTGCGCAGCGCCTTCAAGGGCGCATGCTGCTTGCCCCGATAGTGCCAGGTGCCCTGCCAGCCAAGTCCTTCGGTCCGGGTGACGGCGCTGCGATGGGCTTCATCCACATAGGGGCCGAGCAGGCGGGTGAGACTCGAGCCGGCCGTCTTGAAGATGTGGACAAAGATGAACCGCTTCGAATCAGAAATCAGCACGTCCGCGACCTGGCTTGAGGATTAGGGACACTAAGCTGCGGCATGGCTTCCAGCAAGCCGGCGGGAATGCGGACAGTAGGCGAGAAAATTTGACCATTTGAACAAAATCTGTAATCCTGCCGGTCATAACACATCACATGGCTTCAGGAGGAAGCACCGATGGCGGCAGGGAAGGGGCCCGACATTTCGGGCAAGCGGCTTTCCAAGTCAGACTATGCAGCCAACTTCGCGGACCTGCATCCGCCGCTCGACGATCACGAGGCGCTGGTCGAATCAGACCGCTGCTATTTCTGCCATGATGCGCCGTGCCAGACGGCATGCCCCACCTCCATCGACATTCCGATGTTCATCCGCCAGATCCAGACCGGGCATCCGACCACTGCCGCCAAGACCATCTTCGACCAGAACATCCTGGGCGGGATGTGCGCCCGCGTGTGTCCCACCGAGACGCTGTGCGAAGAAGTCTGCGTGCGCAACGTTGCCGAGGGAAAGCCGGTCAAGATCGGCCAGTTGCAGCGCTATGCCACCGATCACGCGATGACCGAGCGCAAGCACCCCTATCAGCGGGCGAGACGGACCGGCAAGTCGGTTGCCGTGGTGGGCGCCGGTCCTGCGGGGCTTGCATGCGCCCATCGGCTCGCCATGCATGGCCACGACGTCACCGTCTTCGAGGCCCGCAAGAAATCCGGCGGGCTCAATGAATATGGCATCGCCTCCTACAAGACGGTCGATGATTTCGCCCAGAAGGAGGTCGAGTTCGTCTTGGGTGTCGGCGGCATCACCATCGAGCATGGCAAGCCTCTGGGCAAGAAGCTGAAGCTCAAGGATCTGCAGAAGGACTACGATGCGGTGTTCCTCGGGATGGGGCTGCAGGGCGTCAATGCCCTGGGCGCAAAGGACGAGGATGCGTTGGGCATCGAGGATGCGGTGGACTACATCGCGGAACTCCGGCAGGCCAAGGATCTGGCCAAGCTCCCTGTTGGGCGGCGGGTGCTGGTGATCGGCGGCGGCATGACTGCCATCGACGTCGCCGTGCAATCGAAACTCCTGGGGGCCGAGGAGGTGACCATCCTCTATCGCCGCGGCCAGGAGCAGATGAAGGCCAGCACCTTCGAGCAGGACCTGGCCCAGACGAGAGGCGTCAAGATCAAGCATTGGGTAGCGCCGAAGAAGGTTTTGACCAAGGGTGGCAAGGCCATCGGGCTTCGCTGCGAATACACCCGCGAGGTGAAAGGAAAGCTCGAAGGCACTGGCGAAACCTTCGACCTCGCCGCCGACATGATCTTCAAGGCCATTGGCCAGATCTATGTCGACGTCCTTGGCGGCGCGCTGGCGCTGGAGGGCGGGCGGATCAAGGTCGATGGCGACCAGCGCACCTCCGTTTCCGGCATTTGGGCGGGCGGCGACTGCGTCGCAGGCGGCAAGGACCTCACGGTTGCCGCCGTCGATGACGGGCGGCGGGCGGCCGAAGCGATCAACGCATTCCTGAAGGGCTGAGGAGACACGACCATGGCTGACCTTCGCAGCAATTTCATTGGCATCACGTCGCCCAATCCGTTCTGGCTGGCCTCGGCGCCGCCCACCGACAAGGAATACAACGTGGTGCGCGCCTTCAAGGCGGGCTGGGGTGGGGTGGTGTGGAAAACGCTGGGCGAGGACGGTCCGCCGATCGTGAACGTCAATGGTCCGCGCTATGGCGCCGTGCATGGCGCCGACCGCCGTCTCCTCGGCCTCAACAACATCGAGCTCATCACCGACCGGCCGCTGGAGGTGAACCTCCGGGAGATCAAGGCCGTGAAGCGCGCGTGGCCGGACCGGGCGATGATCGTGTCGCTGATGGTGCCCTGTAACGAGGAGGCGTGGAAAGCCATCCTCAAGCGGGTTGAGGAGACCGAGTGCGACGGGGTCGAACTCAATTTCGGCTGCCCGCACGGCATGAGCGAGCGCGGCATGGGTTCCGCCGTGGGCCAGGTGCCCGAATACATCGAGATGGTGGCGCGCTGGTGCAAGCAGCACTCGCGCCTGCCGGTCATCGTCAAGCTCACCCCCAATATCACCGACATCCGCAAGCCGGCCCGTGCCGCAAAAGCCGGTGGGGCCGATGCCGTGTCGTTGATCAACACCATCAACTCCATCACCTCGGTCAATCTCGATAATTTCTCGCCGGAGCCTTCCATTGACGGCAAGGGCAGCCATGGCGGCTATTGCGGCCCGGCGGTGAAGCCGATTGCGCTCAGCATGGTGTCGGAGATTGCCCGCGACGAAGACACCCGCGGGCTGCCGATCTCGGCCATCGGCGGCGTCACCACCTGGCGCGACGCGGCCGAATTCATCGCCATGTCGGCGGGTACCGTCCAGGTCTGCACCGCTGCCATGACCTATGGCTTCCGCATTGTCGAGGAGATGAAGACCGGCCTGGCGCGCTGGATGGACGAGAAGGGCTTCAAGACGATCGAGGATTTCCGCGGCCGGGCGGTGCCCAATGTCACGGACTGGCAGTATCTCAATCTGAACTTTGTCACCAAGGCGCGGATCGACCAGGATCTCTGCATCAAGTGTGGCCGCTGCTATGCGGCCTGCGAGGATACCTCCCACCAGGCCATCTTCAGCGAAAAGGACGGCAAGCGCCACTTCGAGGTGAATGATGCAGAGTGCGTGGCTTGCAACCTGTGCGTGGAGGTCTGTCCGGTCGAGAATTGCATCACCATGGTGCAGATGACCAAGGGCACCGATCCGCGCACCGGCCGCAAGATCGACCGGTCCTATGCCAACTGGACAACGCACCCGAACAACCCCATGGCGATGAAGGCGGCGGAATAGGTTTACGCGTCCGCGTTGCGGGACAAAACAGCGCACCTGCGTCAAACCAGCCATCCGAGATACATCTTGATCCTGCGGCCGTTTTGCCCAAGATAGAAGGTATGCATGGGTCGATGCCTCAAATTCTGCCTGACGTGCTGTTGCGGTGTGACCACTGCCCGGTGCGGCACCAGGCCGTTTGCGGGGCCATGAATGATGATCAGATCCGCAAGCTGGCCCAGATTGCGCACCGCAAGAAGATCCCGTCGGGCCAGACGATCATATCAGACGAGGAACCTGTCGATTTCTTCGCCAATGTGATTTCGGGTGCAATCAAGCTGACGAAGACCTTGCCTGACGGACGCCAGCAGATTGTCGGGTTGCTGTTTCCGCCGGACTTCCTGGGCCGCGCCTACAGCCGCAACAATCCCTACACGGCCGAGGCGGCCACCGATGTCGAGATCTGCGCTTTCCCGAATGCCGCTTTCGAACGGCTGGTGGCGGAGCATCCGGAGTTCCAGTCGCGGCTGTTCCAGCACACGCTGGACGAACTCGACGCGGCGCGGGACTGGATGCTGCTCCTGGGGCGCAAGACCGCCGAGGAAAAGGTCGCCAGCTTCCTGCTCATGCTGGCACGCCGCAGCATGATGACCGGGTGTCAGCACAAGGGTCCCGCGGGCGTTGCGGCATTCGAGCTGCCGCTGACGCGGTCAGATATTGCCGACTATCTTGGCCTGACGATCGAGACCGTTAGCCGCCAGCTCACCCGTCTCAAGACCAGCAACATCATCAGGCTGTCGTCCAGCCGGCTGATCATGGTGCCTGACCTTGACCGGTTGACCGGTGCCGCCGGGCAAGATCATAACCGCATTTGATCGGCGTCAAGGACGTCACTTCCCGCCTTCGTCATCGTTCGCACAGATCAGGAGATTGACGCGATGAGTTATAAGACGATCTTGGTTTCTCTCAACGAAGTGGGCCGCGTGAAGGAGCTCGTGGCTTCGGCTGTGACCTTGGGCCGCGCTTGCGGCGCCCATGTGTCGGGACTCTACGTGGTTCCCGCGGTACAGGTCTATCCGTCCGTTGGCTTTGAGGCTGCGCCGCAGGTGTTCGAGGGCAATCGGACATACTTCAAGGACAATGCCGAAAAGGTGAAAGCCGCCTTCGAGGAGGCGATGAACCAGGAGGGCCTGCCGCATGACTTCCATCAGGTCGATGCTCACTCTCCGATCATCGCCGACGAGGTGATCGAGCATGGCCGCAGCGCCGATCTCGTCGTCCTGTCGGCGACCAATCCGGATGAAATCACCGGTGTGGAGCGTGATTTTGTCGAACAGGTGATGCTGTCAGTCGGGCGGCCGGTCATCGTGCTGCCCGCCAGCGGGGTCTCGGATCTCTCCTTCAGCGAGATCGTGGTGGGATGGGACCGGGGCCGCGAGGCCGCGCGGGCCGCGTTCGATGCCCTTCCGTTGCTCAAGATGGCGAACCGCGTACGGGTGGTGCGAATCGATCCGCAAAAGAATCCATCGCTCCGGGGCACGGTGCCGGGTTCGGGTTTGGCGGAGGCACTGTCGCGCCACGGCATCAAGGCGGAAGCACAGGGCTACCCGACCGAGGGACTGGACGAGGGCCAGGCGCTCATGCGTTGCGCCGATGATTGCGGGGCTGGCCTCATCGTGATGGGTGCCTATGGACATGGGAGGCTGGCCGAATTCATCTTCGGTGGTGCGACCCGCTTCGTGTTGACACGCATGAACCGGCCTGTTCTCATGTCGCATTGAGGGAGGACCGGCATGCTGAAGAAGATCAGGCTCGAACTGGCGCGCGACCACGACCATCCGGATGGATCGAATGCCGTGGGGTATGAGTTTGCCGCACCGCTCAATGCGGAGGGGAAAATCGATCCGGACGAGTGGCACAAGCGGCGCGATAACTGCCGGGTACGCCGGTTCCGTCCAGGTGAGGCCGATGACATCGGCCACCTGATCCGCAAGCCTGGCGGATCGTGGGCGTTTCACTACGATATCCACTCCGATGAGGAAGAAGACGAGGCGGGTTACCGCTTTGGCGACCACGCCTTCAATCTCGGTGAATACGTCTCGATCCGTGAGGAAGAAGGATTGCGGACCTTCCGCGTGGTGCGCGTCCAGCCGGTCTAGTTTATGGCTTGCTTCGGCGAACGCTAGCGGCTACCCATCGCCCCCGACATCCAACAGACGGGGCAATTCATGGCCAGTTTCAACCTGTTCCTGCTTCCGGGCGACGGCATCGGCCCGGAGGTGATGAAAGAAGTCGAGGCGATCATTGCGTGGTTCGACGCGCAAGGCATCGCCAAGTTCGAGACCGATCGCGGGCTCGTGGGCGGCTGCGCCTATGACGCGCACGGTCAGGCCATTTCTGAAGCCGACATGGCAAAGGCCATGGCGTCTGACGCGGTGCTGTTCGGCGCGGTCGGTGGTCCCAAGTGGGACAAGGTGCCCTATGACGTCAGACCGGAAGCGGGTCTCCTGCGGCTGCGCAAGGATCTTGGGCTGTTCGCCAACCTGCGCCCGGCCATTTGCTATCCCGCCCTGGCCGATGCCTCCTCGCTCAAGCGGGAGGTGGTGGAAGGTCTCGACATCCTGATCGTCCGCGAGTTGACCGGCGGTGTCTATTTTGGTGAGCCCAAGACCATCACCGATCTGGGCAATGGCCAGAAGCGTGGCATCGACACGCAGGTTTACGACACCTATGAAATCGAACGCATCAGCCGCGTTGCCTTCGAGCTCGCGCGCACCCGCAACAAGAAGGTGGCGTCGGCCGAAAAACGCAACGTGATGAAGACCGGCGTGCTGTGGAACGAAGTCGTCAGCCGTGTGCACAAGGACGAATATCCCGACATCGCGCTCGAGCATGTGCTGGCCGACAATTGCGCCATGCAACTGGTGCGCTGGCCGAAGCAGTATGATGTGATCGTCACCGACAATCTGTTCGGCGACGTGCTGTCCGATGTCGCGGCCATGCTCACGGGCTCGCTCGGCATGCTGCCGTCGGCGTCGCTGGGGGCGCCCGATGAAAAGACCAAGCGGCGCAAGTCTTTGTACGAGCCGGTTCATGGCTCGGCGCCGGATATCGCCGGAACGGGTGCTGCCAACCCGATCGCGATGATCGCCAGCTTCGGCATGGCGCTGCGCTATTCGCTGGGGCTCGGCGACTGGGCCGACAAGCTCGATCAGGCGATTGCGGCGGTGCTTGCCAAGGGCATCCGCACCAAGGACATCGCCGGCGGCATGCCGGCCAATGCCTCAACCAGCGAGATGGGCGCTGCCATTCTCGCCGAACTTCAGGCCCTGGCCTGATATCTCATTTTCCGCACATTTCCCGGCGCAGATCCGCAAGCATGCGGATCTCGCCGGTCACGGTGCCGGCATACTTGCCATTGCGCATCGAAGGCAGCGTCTTCACATGGATGGGCTGGCCGTAGCTTCCGGGGATCAGGATGAGTCGTCCGGTACACAGCGCATTCTGTCCGCGTGGCAGACCCATATTCCGGCTCACCAGCGTGTTGAGGGTGCGGACATAGTCTGCCGTGCGTTCGGGCAGCGTGTCGATTTCCGCGTCTGAACCGATGTCGCTCCTGTCCCAGTAACCGGGCATCAGGATCGACACATTCTTGTCGGTGTTCTGCAGCACCCAGGCGATGCCAGCGGAATAGGTCTTGAGCTTGCGCTGCTTGATCGCGGTGATCGCTGCGCCCCCCTCGAAATTGAAGCCGCGGATTTCCGGCAAGGCGGCAAGCTGCCGGGCCAGCTCCGGCGTGTTGCGCCGGTTCCAGCGGCGCATGTTGGCGTAGATCTTGCCCATGTCCACGCCCTGTTTCCGGAAGGCGTTTTCCACCAGATCGTAGACGCGCGGATTGTCAGGCGCCCTGTCCTGCTTGGCGTCGTCTGAACGCCGCGGCTTGCCATCGGCGCCGAGGCGCGGCACCCAGACAAAGTTGCCGCGCTTCAGCTGGATGTTGGGTTCCTGATAGGTCATCCACGAATTGGCGGCGAAATGTTCCGAATTGAAGAAGCAC
>CAZECZ010000143.1:0-10921 GCA_964510815.1 uncultured Aestuariivirga sp. | reverse complement strand
CGGGCAGCGCCCGCGCCTCCCTTCTCTCAACGAAGGGAGATTTCTTCTCCCTGGGGGATCAATGCCACCCCCGCAAAGGATGGCGCACATCCGAACGCAGCCGCTGATTGAACCGTGCAGCACTTTCCCGATCACTCACTCGAAGATCATATCCGCGTGCCGCGTCAGAGATGGGAGCGGGCGTCAGAAACGCCCATGCTGCGCGCCGCGGTGGCAGGCGCCGCAGTTGGCGGCGGAAACTACGCGGGGGTCCGTGAAATAGGGGGCGTTGGCGCTGCCGTGAATGCGCTGCCACCACGGAATGTCGGTGATGCGCAGCGGCGTTGCGTTCGGCGGCACACCTTGCAGCAGCGCGGTGTACTGGCGGTAACGGGGCGAGTCGGCGGCATTGGCCTTGAGATAGGCGAGGATGTCGGCCCGCGTCTTGCCGTCCAGCGTGGCAATCTCGTTGAAGTGGTTGTCGAGGTTCGACATCAGCTTTGTCCAAGACCGCGCCGGCAGCATTTCGGGTGGAAACACCATGTGGCAGGCCGAACATTCCGCCTGCGTTGCCTTGTTGGTGACCGGCGGCAAGGTGAAGGCCAGGGCCGGTGTGGCGCAAGCCAGCAGGGCAAGGACGGCCGCCACGGCCCGATACGGGGCGGCGGCGGCAGGGGTAAGTTTATGTATCTTCTGCATCACGATCACGGTCATTACAGGCATGATCGGGCCGAAATGGGTGACAGCCGAATTAATTCTTGGTCATGATAAGGCGTTCAGCTTTCGCCGAATACCCGCTCGAAGATCGTGTTCACGTGCTTGGTATGATAGCCGAGGTCGAACAGGCTTTCGAGGTCGGCGTCCGAGAGGAGGGCAGAGACGTCCTTGTCCTTCTTCAGCAGGTCGAGGAAGTTGCCTTCGCCGCGCCACACGGGCATGGCGTTGCGCTGCACGGCGGCATAGCTGTCCTCGCGGCTCATGCCCTTCTGGGTCAGCGCCAGCAGCACGCGCTGGGAATGAATGAGGCCGCCCAGCCGGTCGAGGTTCCGCTGCATGTTCTCCGGATAGATCAGCAGCTTGTCGATGACGCCGGTGAGCCGCTTCAGCGCGAAATCCAGATGCACGGTGGCGTCAGGGCCGATGCCGCGTTCGACGGAGGAATGCGAGATGTCGCGTTCATGCCAGAGTGCTACGTTCTCCAGCGCCGGGATCACCGCCGAGCGCACCAGCCGGGCCAGTCCCGTCAGGTTTTCGGTGAGGATCGGATTCCTCTTGTGCGGCATGGCGGAGGAGCCCTTCTGGCCGGGCGAGAAGTATTCCTCCGCCTCCAGAACTTCCGTTCGTTGAAGATGGCGAATTTCAGTTGCCAGCCGCTCGATGGAACTGGCGATCACGGCCAGTACGCTGAAATACATCGCGTGACGGTCGCGGGGGATCACCTGGGTCGAAACCGGCTCGGGCTCCAGTCCCATCTTCTCTGCCACGTGTTCCTCGACGCGAGGGTCGATGTTGGCGAAGGTGCCCACCGCGCCGGAGATCGCGCAAGTCGCGACCTCGTGGCGGGCCATCAACAGGCGGTTGCGGCAGCGGGAGAACTCGGCATAGGCCTGGGCCAGCTTGACGCCGAAGGTGGTGGGCTCGGCGTGGATACCGTGGCTGCGGCCGACGCAGACCGTGTTCTTGTGCTCGAAGGCGCGGCGCTTCAGGGCCGCCAGCAGGCCGTCGAGATCCTCCAGCAGCAGGTCGGCGGCACGCGTCAATTGCACGTTGAAGCAGGTGTCGAGAACGTCCGACGATGTCATTCCCTGGTGAACGAAACGGGCTTCGGGGCCGACGATCTCGGCCAGGTGTGTCAAGAAAGCGATGACGTCGTGCTTGGTGACGGCCTCGATCTCGTCGATGCGGGCCACGTCGAATTCCGCGGTGCGGCCCATTTCCCAGATCTTTGCCGCGGCCTCCTTCGGCACCACGCCGAGCTCGGCCAGCGCGTCGGTGGCGTGGGCCTCGATCTCGAACCAGATGCGGAAACGGGTGGCTGGCTCCCAGATGGAAGCCATGTCCTTGCGGGTGTAGCGGGGGATCATCGGCGGCCTTTCTCTCTTTCCGGCCGCCCGCTTAACAAATCCGCGCCTTGTGTGCGAGTGCGAAGTTAATCGCTGATGGTGAAGGGAACGGCGATGAAACGGTGGTCGGGGCCCTCGAAGCCCTTGGTATAGACCCCGACGATGGCGACCAGCCGGTCGGTGACGGGATAGCCAGCGGGTGCCACGACGGCAGCGAGGTCATAGCTCAAGGGACAGCCGCGCGACTCCGGGATGGCCTCGTCCAGATGGATCACGCGGGAGGAGTTCATCGCCCGGTCCTTGATCGTCAGGCGAAAGCCGTAATAGGGGCCATCATCAGGGTAGCAAACCTTTGGCGGCGGCCGTTCGACAGCTTCGACGGCCAAGTCATGGCGGATCACATCGCCGCCGGTGCTGTCGGGCCGGGAGCCGCCGGCAATGTACCAGCGATCGAAGGTGATGCGGTTGCGGTCCGTCACCACTTCAGTCGCCGGATTGGCGGCGAGGACTTCGGCAGGTGTGGAGACATCCAGTTGCTTCAGAATCGGCAGCGCGGCCTCGGCCGCCTTGGCCCGTGCATCGGCGATCGGGGCATTTTCTTCTTCAAGCACTACATGGACTGGCGTGTCCTTCACCCATTCATCGGCCTTGAGATCGATGACGAAGATGTCCCAGTAGGGAAATCCCGATCCGTCGCGGATGCCATATTGTTGGAAGGCGAAGTAGCGGCTGTCGGGCGAATAGCCGATGGCATTGAAGGCCGCGCCGTCCATGGCACTGACCGGGACGATGCCCAAGAGGAAAGCAAAAATTGCAGCAAGTTTGCGCAGCATGCCGTTCCTCCGGCCGCCTACTTGAACGGAACGGCGATGTAGCGCCGGTCCTGGCCTTCGAAGCCCCATGTGTAGACGCCGATCAGTGCGACCATCGTGGGGCTTTCGGGCTCGCCGGCCGGGGCGGCAACGGCGGCGATGTCATAGGCCACCGGGCAGCCGCGCGATTTCGGCAGGCTGGTGTCCCGGTGGATAATCTCCGTCTTCTCGGAATTGCCGTGCCGCATGATCGACAGTTCAAACCCCTTCACCGGGTCGTCGTAGGTCGTGCAGGCGCCAGTTTTCGGCACGTCGATGGCTTCGATGGACAGAACGAGGCGGGAAGAAGAGCCGTCGGGCTGCGGTGCGGCCGGGCCGGCAATGCTATTGTACCACTGGTCGAAGGCCACGGAGATGCGATTCAGCCCCACCTGCGTGGCTGGCAAATCGGCCAGCAGCATTGCTGGTTCGGTGATCTCAAGCGCGTCCATCAGGGGCCGGGCCCTCGCGATGGCGGCGGAATGCGCCGCTCCCAGAGTTGCGCCATCCTCCTCCAACACATGACGCACCGGCGATCCCTTGACCCACTCGTTGTTGTCGAGATCGATGACGAAGATCTCCGAATAGGGGTACCCCGATCCATCCTGGATGCCGAACTGCTCGAAGGCGAAGTAGCGGAAGTCCTGGGAATAGCCGATCATGGTCATGTTGGCGCTGTCAGCGGCATGTGCAGGACTGGCCAAGACCTGAATTGTCAAAACAATCAGCCACGCCAGACTGGCGTTCGGCCACATGTCAGAATGCCTTGAAGGTGATCAGTGTGTACGTGTCGCGGATGCCCGGAATCTTCTGGATCTTCTCGGCCACGAAGTGACCCACGTCCTCTTTCTCGTCGAGATAGACTTTGACCAGCAGGTCGAAGCCACCGGCCGTTGAATAGATTTCCGAGGCAATCTCGGAATCGGCGATGGCCGTTGCCACCTCGTATGATTTCCCGAGTTCACATTTGATCTGAACAAAGAATGCGCGCATGGACCCTCACTCGTTTGACGCCATGCTGTGGCAGTCCGCTGCTGAGGTCAAGGTCAGGCACCTATCGCCCGATTGCCTCGTCGACATACTTGGCATTTTCCCACCGGTACCAGGCAAAGCGGGGATTGCGCAAGTCGTCCTTGGAATCGAAGGCAATGTCGCCCGTCACCGTGCGGACGTGATTGCCGGCCTTGAGCCAATCCGCGATCCGGTGGCTGTCCGTACTGCCCGTCGCCGTGGCGGCGCTGAGCCAGGTCTGGACGGCCGCGTAGGCATAAAGCGTATAGCCCTCGGGATTGTAGCCCTCGGCCTTGAAACGCTCAATCACCGGCCGCGCGTCTTCGAAATTCTGGGGATCGAAGGTGAAGGTCATCAGCGTTCCTTCAGCTGCCTCCTTGGCGATCTTCCAGAAATCTTCTGTTACCAGTGCGTCATTCGACATCAAGCGGGCATTCGACCCCACGTCGCGCAACGCCCGAATGATTTGACCAGCCTCCACGTAGGAGCCCCCGATATAGACGATGTCGGCTCGCGCATCGCGCAAGCGAAGGGCAAGGTCTTCATAATCCTTGAGGCCCGGCTTGTAGGACTCGTCGAGGACTGGCGTCACGCTTGCTGCAGACAGCCGCTCGCGAAACTTGTTGGTGACGTCGACCGCTGCAGGGGACTGGTCATTGAGGATTGCCACCTTCTGGTCTGGGAATTCCTCAAGCACCCGTTCTGCTGCCACCGTCCCTTGAGCATCGTCGCGCGGGCAGACGCGGATGACGTTCCAGTCACCGCCGTCCGTCACCTTGGGGTGTGTGGAGGCGGGAGTGATCTCAAGGATCCCTGCATCGGCATAGACTTTTGCAGCCGGAATCGAGGCGCCCGAGCAGTAGTGGCCTGCGACAAACGTCACACCAAGTGCGACGAAGGCTGTCGCGACCTCCACAGCCTTCCGCGGGTCACAGCCGTCATCGGCATACTCGACGGCAAGCCGTTCGCCGCGCAGGCCGCCTGTTCCGTTGATGTCGTCGACGGCCAACTGGACACCGCGCTTCAGCTGCTCGCCGAGGGTGGCATTGGGCCCCGAGAACGGCCCGGCGACGCCGATCACGATATCGGCCGAGGCGGCAGGTGCCGTCAGTAACATTGCAGCCAGCGCAAGGGGGGGCGCGAAACGGGTCGGGATCATCGGATTCGGTCCATCCGCCGTAATATCATCGCTTTGTGCGGCTTCCGCAACAACAAGACCCGCGCAAGTGACTCGCGCGGGTCCAATTGCGAACCAGACTGTCGCCTGGCGTTACTTCATCAGGGTCTTGGACCACTTGTCGTCATCACCGACGACGTTCACGCCGAACACGCCGCCCACGTCACCGTTGGCGTCGAAGTCGACGTTGCCCGAAGCACCCTCATAGTTGACGTCCTTGCCGGCATCGATGAGCTCCTTGGCCTTGGCCCATTCGCCAGGGCGGATCACTTCGCCTGGTGCATTTGCGATCTCGCGGAGGGCAGCGGCGATCTTGGTGCGGTCAGCTGAACCGGCCTTTTCAATCGCCATCGCCAGCAGGAAGGTGGCATCATAACCATGCGCGGCGTAGGGGGCTGCCGGATCGCCGCCAGTCTTCTTGTATTCTTCGGCAAAGGCCTTGAAGGAGGCGTCGTCGAAGTCGGAGGAGGCCTGAGTGATGGTGATGTTGCCACGCAGGTTGTCAGCGCCGATCTGGTCGATCACCGAGATGTCGAACATGCCATCAGCGGCGTAGAACTTGCCGAACAGGCCGTTCTCGAGGCTGTTCTTGATGATGGTGATGCCCGACGAGCCATAGTAGGCGAACAGCGCCAGCGCCTCTGGGCCGCCCTCCGACAACGTGGCAAGTTCCGAGCGGTAGGACGCCTTGTTCGGCTCATGCGCCTGGTTGCCTGTCACCGTGCCGCCCATCTTGGCGAATTCCTCGACGAACACCTTGGCGATGCCGGCGTTGTAGTCATCGTTGGAATAGGTTACGGCGACCTTCTTGATGCCGGCCTGGGTCACCAGCTTGGCGATGGCAAGGCCCTGGTAGGCATCCGATGGAGCCACACGGAAAACCGTGTCCTTGTCGTCGAGGTCGGTGATCGACGGTGCCGTCGCCGAATCCGAGATGACGACGACGCCGGCCGGGATGGTCACCGCCTGAACCATGCCATTGGTGGCGCCCGAGCAGCTCGGGCCTACGATACCCACAACCTGTTCGACGTTGACCAGCTTGTTCCCGGTATCGACGGCGACTTTCGGATCACAGGCGGAATCGCCCAGCACCATGCTCAACGTGTCACCCTTGAGCAGGCCGCCGTTGTTGTTGATGTCGGCCGTTGCCACTTCGCGGCCCTTGACGATCGCGGCCACCAGTTCGGCGATGGGACCTGTAACGCCGCCGGCGGAACCGACCTTGATCTCCGCCGCCTGGGCGGAACCGGCCAATAAGGCGGCAGCCGAAACGGCCATTGCCAGTTTGGTCAGGGACTTCATGTTCACTTACTCCTCTCCTGTATGCGCATGTTGCATTTGAAAAAAGCCGCTGCGCTGGCGGCACGATGAACCGACTGCGTGAATTGTCAACTCCCGCCACCAGCCTTGCCGGAGCCCGCAGAGGGCCTCTGTTCCGGCAGGATGCCTTGCGGATAGCGCTGCAGGAACACCTGGAGCGCCAGGCCGATCAGGAAGATCCGGATGTAGGCCGTGCGAATGGCAAGGTCGCCTGGAAGCTTGTTGGCCAGAATCTCGGTCATCGACCAGACGACCCACATCAGGATCGCTCCGACGATGGCGCCCTTGTTGTTGGCGCTGCCGCCGACAATCAGCATGACCCAGACGATGAACGTCGCCAGCATCGGGTCGGTGGTGTTGGGATCGACGAACTTGAGGTAGTGGGCGGTCAACGCGCCGGCCACCGCCATGATCATGCAGCCGATGACGAAACCCTCCATGCGGAAGGTCTCGACGTTCTTGCCGGCCGCCTTGGTGGCCGTCTCGTTTTCGCGGATGGCAGTCATGACCCGGCCCCACGGGCTCTTGCGGGCGACTTCGAGCAGCACGTAGATCACCGCCACGATGGCGATCACCACGCCGAGGAAGGCCAGCTGGTTCCACGGCTCCGGCAAGTGTTCGAACGGCTTCGGGATCTGGCTGATGCCGCGCGGACCGTTGGTCGCCCAAGTCTCGTTCTTGAGGATCAGGCGCAGGATCTCGGCGATGCCGATGGTGGCGATGGCGAGATAGTCGCTGCGCAGTCTCAGGCACACCTTGCCGATGAGATAGGCGATGACGCCTGAAATCACCATTGCGGCGGCGAAGCTCACCACATAGGGCAGTTCCAGTCCGCCGATGTGGCTGATGTCCGGCGACGTCGTGAGGATGGCGGTGGTATAGGCGCCGATCGCATAGAAGCCGGCGATACCGGCATTGAACAGGCCGGCAAATCCCCACTGCACATTGAGGCCAAGCGTTAGCACCGCATAGATGCCGCCCATGGTGAGCAGCGAGATGGCGTAGAGGAAATAGCCGTAGGTCACGTCCATCTCAGAACACCCTCCCTTTGAACAGCCCCGTGGGGCGCCAGAGCAGCATGGCGACCATGAGGGCGAAGGCCACACCTGTCTTGTAGCCCGGATTGAGCAGCGGCTCGGTGCCGATCCAGTTGTAGCTTGAGAGTTCTTCGGCGAGCCCGATGATGAGTCCGCCCGCCATGGCGCCGTAGGGCTTGCCGACACCGCCGAGGATCGCGGCGGCAAACATCGGCAGCAGCAGCTTGGCACCCATCTGGGTTTCGACCTGGGTGTCGATGGCGAGGAACACGCCCGCCGCGCAAGCCAGTCCGGCACCGATGATCCAGGTGGCCATCACCACCTTTTCGGTATCGATGCCGGTGAGCCTGGCCAATTCCGGCGAGTCCGACATGGCGCGCATGGCCTTGCCGATCTTGGTGTAGGTCAGCACGTGGTGCACGGCATACATCAGCACCAGCGCGCCGAGAATGATGAGCACGTGCTTGGGCGCGATCCTGAGCATGTCGGCGATGACATAGGGCCTGGAGATGCCGGGTAGCACCGATTTCAGCTGCACGCCCCAGAAGAACTGGGTCACCGAGCGCACCATGAGCATCAGGCCGAAGGACGCCATCACCAGCATGATCACTGGCGCCTTGCGCAGCGGCTTGTAGAACAGCCGGTCCAGCGCCAGCGCCACGACGACCGTCAGCACCATGGCGACGGGCAGGACAATTAATGGATGAAGGCCGGTGATCTGCACCAGTGACCAGGAGAAATAGACGCCTAGCGTCATCACCTCGCCATGCGAGAAGTTGGCGAAGCGCAGGATGCCGAAGGTGAGCGTCACGCCGATGGCGCCCAGCGCATAGATTGAGCCGAGCACCAGGCCGGGGATCAGGTAGAAATTGATGAAGTCACCCATGGCTACTGCTCCGCCTTGGCCTTGGCACCGCCGCCCAGGAACATCTCGGCCACCTCCGGGTCGTTCAGCAGGTCGTGTCCCGTGCCCTCGAAGCGGTTGTGGCCATCGACCAGCACATAGCCGCGATTGGCGATGCCGAGCGCCTGCTTGGCGTTCTGTTCCACCATCAGGATCGGGATGCCGGTGGCGTTGATTTTGCGCACGGTAGCGAAGATTTCGCCACGGAATTTGGGCGACAGGCCCGCCGTCGGCTCGTCCAGCAGCAGGATCTTGGGCTCCAGCATCATCGCCTTGCCCATCGCCACCATCTGGCGCTGACCGCCGGAAAGGGTTCCCGCCGGCTGGTGCTTCTTTTCGCGCAATGGTGGAAACAGCTGGTAGATTTCCTCCAGCCGCGGCCGGAAGTCGTCGTCGCGCACGAAGGCGCCCATCTCCAGATTTTCCTGGACTGATAGGCTGGGGAACACATTCGACGTCTGCGGCACGTAACACACGCCTTGGCGCACCACTTGTTCCGGCGGCGTGTTGGTGATCTCCTTGCCGTCCAGCAGCACCTTGCCGCCTGTCAGCTTGAGGAGGCCGAAAACCGCCTTCATTGCGGTCGACTTGCCGGCGCCATTGGGCCCGATGATGACCACGATTTCACCCTTGTCGACGGTGATCGTCACGCCGTGCAGGATCTGGGTGTCACCATAGCCGCCCACGACATTTTGCAGTTCGAGGACAGCCATTATTCTTCTCCCCCGCCGAGATAGGCATCGAGGACGGCTGGATTGGAGCGTACCTCGTCCATAGTGCCTTCCATCAGCACCGAGCCTTCGGCAAGCACGATGATCGGATCGCAGAGACTGGCGATCAGGTCCATGTCGTGTTCGATCAGGCAGAAGGTGTAGCCGCGCTCTTCGCGCAGCCTCGAGATCATGTCCCGGATCTTGAGCAGCAGGGTGGGGTTGACGCCGGCACCCGGCTCATCCAGCAGCACCAGCTTGGCATCCGTCATCATGGTGCGGCCCAGTTCCAGAAGCTTCTTCTGGCCGCCAGACAGGTTGCCGGCGCTCTCGTCGCGCAGGTGCGAGATCGACAAGAACTTCAACGTGTCCTCGGCGCGCTCGCGCACTTCAGCTTCGCGCCGCTTCACCGCCGCGGCCTTGAACCAGTTGTTGAAGATGTGTTCGCCTGGCTGGTCGGGGGGCACCACCATAAGGTTTTCCAGAACCGTCATCTTGGCAAATTCATGAGGTATCTGGAACGTTCGCACGATGCCGAGGTGGAACATCCGGTAGGTCGGCAGCCCGGCGATGTCCTCGCCCTCGAAGACGATCCGGCCAGATGTCGGCTTCAGTTCGCCGGCGATCATGTTGAATGTGGTGGTTTTGCCGGCCCCATTAGGACCAATCAGTCCCGTAATCGTGCCGGCCTTGATTTCGAAGGAACAATCGCGCACGGCATGCAAGCCGCCGAACGACATGCTGAGGTGTTCAACCTTGAGCAATCGCGCCTCCGACGGGTTGCCAGAACACGCCATCTCTTGTCCGCCGATGCGGATTTTCCATGAGCCCCCCTTATGTTTCTTCCTGACCGCCGCGCTTTTCGGCGGCTTTGTGTTCCCACTTAATACGTTTCGCGAAATGAAGACAAGCGCGACAATTAATTTTTAAACCATTCGGTCAAAAATATCCATAAAATGTGATGTATATCACATAATTTGGGTATGCCATTAGTTAGCGGTCGGCTGCTCCCGATGGGCCGTAGCGATTATGCGATCCAAGTGAAGCTTGATTGCTATGTCGGATCGATATATAGCGCCCGACTCTATATCAAACCGAGATATGTCAATTCAATATGGCCATGAACGTCCGCACCCTCTGCCTTGGCGTCCTCTCAACCGGGGAAGCTTCAGGTTATGAGATCAAGAAGGAAATCGAGGAGGGGATGTTCAGCCACTTCATTGAGGCGAGTTTCGGATCGATCTATCCGGCGCTGACCCAGTTGGCTGGCGAAGGCCTGTTGACGGTCCGAGCCGAGGAGCAGACCGGCAAGCCCGACAAAAAGGTCTATGCGATTACGGACGTGGGACAAAAGGCCCTGTCCAGGTCGATCGCCGTTCTCCCGGCGAAAGACAAGTACAAGTCCGAGTTTCTCTTTCAGATGCTGCTGCAGCAATACATTTCGCCGGAAGCCATGTTAATGGCGATCGACAAGCAGTTGGCAGATCTGAAGTCCGATCTGGCGCGTATCGCTGAATGCAGGTGCTCTGAGGAACCTCATGCGGGCGCGCGTTTTGTCGCCGACTATGGCGAGGCAGTGCTGACAGCCGCTGTCAAATGTCTGAACGAAAAGAAGGCTGAACTGGAGCGCCGCACACCGGCGCAGGCGGCCGAATAGATACCGGGAACGAAAAGATGATCCGTCGTATTCTCTACCTGTTGCTCGTCACCATCCTGCTGGGTGGGCTTGCGGGCGCCATTGCCTTCTACGCGTTCGATTTCAAGCCGAAGATGATTGCTGGCTTCATTCAGAATGCGCCGCGGCCGCCGGAGACAGTGTCAGCCGAGCCGGCACGTACCGAGGAATGGCAGCCTCAGGTCGCCGCCATT
>CAZECZ010000142.1:0-11071 GCA_964510815.1 uncultured Aestuariivirga sp. | reverse complement strand
TGCATGTCATGCTCGATGATGATCTTGGTGATGCCGCGTTCGGCGATGCGCTGCAGAAGGTCGATGGTATTGTTGGTGTCGGCGCGCGACATGCCGGCCGTGGGCTCGTCGAGCAGCAGGAGCTTGGGATGCTGGATCAGGCACATGGCCAGTTCCAGGCGGCGCTTGTCGCCGCGCGACATGCTGTTGGCGATGACGTTGCGCTGCTCCACAAGACCGATATCCTTGAGAATATGTTCCGCCTCGTCGCGGATGTCGCTGCGGCCCGACACCAGTTCCCAGGCGTTGAGCCTGTAGGCGCCGTCGTGCTTGGCGAAGGCCGGGATCATCACGTTCTGGAGGATCGACAGATCGCCGAAGATCTCCGGCGTCTGGAACACCCGCACCACGCCGAGCTGATTGATCTCGTGCGGCGCGGTGCCAAGCAGCGACTTGCCGTTGAACGTCACCGTGCCGCTGTCGGGGATCAGCTTGCCGACCAGGCAATTGAGCAAGGTGGACTTGCCCGCGCCGTTGGGGCCGATGATGGCCTGGATCGTCCCCTGCTCGACGCTGAGATTGACGTTATTCAGGGCCTTCAGGCCGCCGAAGGCCTTGTTGACGCCGCTGATTTCAAGAATGCTCGCCATGTCCGCTCCCCTACTTCGCGTCGGCCGTGCCGGTGGCCGGAGCGGCCGGCGCCGGCGGCGGCTTGCGGAACAGCCGGCCGATGCGCCGGAAGCCCTCCATCAGCCCGCCCGGCAGGAAGATCACGATCAGCATGAACAGCACGCCGAGCGTCATGCTCCAGCCTTCGCCGACGAAGGGGCTGGTGATGGTAACCAGAAACTCCCTCAGGCCCTCGGGCAATGCGCTGTAGGCTTGTTCCAGGGCGCGGTCGTTGAAGGCCGAGAAGATGTTCTCGAAATACTTGATCAGTCCGGCGCCGAGGATGGGTCCGACGAGGGTGCCGGCGCCGCCGAGGATGGTCATCAGCACGACCTCACCCGACGCCGTCCACTGCATACGCTCGGCGCCGGCCAGCGGATCGGTGACCGCCATCAGCGAGCCGGCGAGACCGGCATACATGCCGGATATGGCGAAGGCCGACATCAGATAGGGCCTGGTGTTGAAACCCGTATAGCGCATGCGGGTCTGGTTGGCCTTGATGCCCTTGAGCATCAGCCCGAAAGGCGAGCGCATCAGACGGAGCGCGATAAAGAAGGCAATGATCAGGGCGGCCGCGCAGAAATAGAAGCCCGCCATGCCCGTCATCGGAATGCCGAACAGGGTGGTGGAGGGCAGGCCCGCTTCGGCCTCGAAGAACAGGCGGTCGATGACGCGCGGATCCTTGAGCGTCAGCTGCAGGCCGGTCTCGCCGTTGGTGACCGGCGTCAGCACCGAATAGGCGAGGTTGTAGCTCATCTGGGCGAAGGCCAGCGTCAGGATCGAAAAGTAGATGCCCGACCGGCGCAAGGTGATGAAGCCGATGACCATGGCAAACAGGCCGGAGAGGATGATGCCGGCGATCACCGCCGGGATGACGTTCATCGTCAGCAACTTGAACATCCACACTGCGGTATAGGAACCGATCCCCAGAAAGGCCGCATGGCCGAAGGAGAGGTAGCCGGTCAGGCCGAACAGGATGTTGAAGCCCAGCGCGAAGATTCCGAAGATGCAGAACTTCTGAAGGATCGCGGGATATGCGGCACCGATGGGCATGAACAGCACGGGTGCGGCGATGACGACGGCCGAGAAGATGAAGAACAGCAGCCAATCGTTGCGGGACAAGCCTTGGGACATGATGTGCCTATTCCTCCATGACGCCCTTGCGGCCCATCAGGCCACGCGGCCTTGTGAGCAGGATGACCACGGCGACGAGATAGATGATGATCTGGTCGATACCCGGCAGGATGCTCTTGATCTCGTTCATCGAGGCGAACGATTGCAGGATGCCGAGCAGGAAGCCGGCGGCGACCGCACCGGGCAGCGAGCCCATACCGCCGACCACGACCACCACGAAGGACAGCACCAGGAAGTCCATGCCCATGTGATAGTCCGGCGGCAGGATCGGCGTGTACATGACGCCGGCAAGGCCCGCCACGACAGCGGCCAGACCGAAGACGATGGTGAACCGGCGCTCGATGTCGATGCCCAGGAGCCCGACGGTCTCGCGGTCGCGCATGCCGGCGCGCACCACCATGCCGAAGGTGGTGAATTGCAGGAAGGCGAAGACTCCGGCGATGACCAGAAGCGAGAAGCCGAGATAGACAAGGCGCCAGGTGGGATAGGGAATGGCGTCGCCAAGGCCGATCAGCTGGCCGATCTGGGCCGTGCCAGAATAGGCCGACGGCGCCGGCTGCGGAATGGGGTTGGCGCCGAAGAACCGCTTGATGACTTCCTGCAGGATGATGGCGAGGCCGAAGGTCACGAGGATCTGGTCGGCGTGCGGGCGCTTGTAGAAGTGGCGGATGAGGCCGCGCTCGAAGAGGATGCCCAACACCAGCATCACGGGAATGGCAATCAGGATCGACAGCGGCACGGAATAGTCGATCAGGACCTTACCGAACTCACCGAACCAGTTTTCGATGTAGGGCGTCCTGATTTCCAGCGGCGTGCCCCAGGCGGTGGTCTGGGTCGGATCTTCCACCACCTTCTCGATGTGGAGCACTTGGTTGAACAGCACCGCGCAGAAGGCGCCGAGCATGAACAACGCACCATGGGCGAAGTTCACCACGCCCAGTGTGCCGAACACCAGCGTCAGGCCAAGCGCGATCAGCGCATAGGCGCCGCCCTTGTCCAGGCCGTTCAAAATCTGAAGTAAGATTGCATCCATCGCTGTCCCGCCCCGCGCCCCGTGCGAAAGCTGTCATGTGGGCGGCCCGCCCGCAAGGCTCCGGCCGCCCCGCATGGGGACGGCCGGCCGTTTCAGGTGTTATCGATCAGCACTGCTTGGCGTCGTAGGGGCCGAGCTCACCGCCGAAGATCGCCGGATCGTAGGTCACGTCCTTGGCCGGCACGATCTTCTTGATCTCCATCAGGTCGTACTTGTCCTTCGGGTTTTCCTTGCCCTGCACCACGAGCACGTCGTGGAAGCACTGATGGTCGCTGTCGCGATAGAGCGTCGGGCCGTTGCCGAGGCCGTCGAACTCGAAGCCTTCCAGCGCCTTGATGACGGCCGGCGCGAAGAAGGTGCCGGCGCGCTCGCAAGCATCAGCGTAGAGGATCGCCTGCGAATAGGCGACCTGGGCGGCCTGCGACGGCGGTGCGCCGTATTCCTTGCCGAAGGACTGCACGAAGGCCTTGGTGCCTGCGTTGTCCAGCGTCCAGTTCCAGTTCTCGGTGCCGTAGATGCCCTTGATGGCATCGCCTGCACCTTCGGCCATCAGCTCGGAGAACAGCGGCACGACGATCTCGAACTTCTTGCCGTTGACCATCTTGTCGCGCAGGCCGAACTGAACGGCCTGAGTCAGCGAGTTCACCATGTCCTTGCCGTAGTGGTTGAGGATCAGCACGTCGGCGCCGGAATTGAGAACCGGGGTGATGTACTGCGAGAAGTCACCGGCACCGAGCGGCGTGCGGACGGCGGCAACCGTCTTCCAGCCCTGGGCCTCAGTGGCGTTCTTCATCGACTCTTCCTGGGTCCAGCCCCAAGTGTAGTCGGCAGTGAGATGGTAGGCTACGCGATCCTTGCCATAGGCTTCGGCCAACACCGGGCCCAGCGCAACACCCGACATGTAGGCGTTGAAGAACTGGCGGAAGCCGTAGCGCTTCTTGTCCTTGCCGGTGGTGTCGTTGGAGTGCGTCAGGCAGGCCATGAAGATCACGCCCATGTCCTGGCACAGGCCCTGCACGGCCACCGCGACGCCGGACGACGAACCGCCGGTGATCATGATCGCCTTGTCCTTTTCGATCATGCGCTTGGCGCTGTCGCGGGCGGCGTCGGACTTGGTCTGGGTGTCGCCGGTGACGTAGGTCACCTTCTTGCCGAGCACGCCGTTGCCCTTGAGGGCCTTGGACGAGAAGGTCGAAAGGGCGCCGCCGTCGCCTTCACCGTTCAGGTGCTTGACGGCAAGCTGGTAGGCGCGAAGTTCGTCATTCCCTTCATCGGCATAGGAGCCGGTCTGCGGCACGTTGAAGCCGAACACCACGTCGGAACCCGTCGGCATGTTGCACGACATGTCCTCGGCATAGGCGTTGCGGATGAAGTGCATGGGGGCAGCGCCTGCCATCAACAGTCCGGCGGTGCCGGCGCCGGCTTTCAGAAGCGTGCGGCGCGATGTGGGGCGATAGATCAGCTTGCTCATTACATCCTCCCAGATGGTTGCAATTGATTGTCCTGGCATCCGATTTCCGCGTGAGGACGACTCCCATTGTCCTCCGCCTGGATGAGCATCGAACATGGTCCGATCGCAATTTTCGCACAATTCAACTTTGGGCTAGTTTGCTCCCGGCGACGGTCTCAATGGCCGTGCAGGAACATGAAGTAGGAATTCAGCACGTAGACGACGAACAGCGCGATGGTGATCCAGCCGACACGCCCGACGATGAAGGAGGCAGGCCTCGCCTGCAGGCCGATGATAAACAATCCGGTCATGACCACAGCCGACATGGCCGAAACGGTGTGGGCCGGCGACACGGCCTCGAGCAGCGGTCCCTTGACATAGAGCATGTCCTCGATCGCCAGCACCATCATGTTGAACAGGTTGCTGCCGAGCAGCCCGGCGACGGCCATGTTCAGCGCGCCGTACCGCACTGCAAAAGCGGTGACCACAAGTTCGGGCAACGAGGTCACGGCGGCGACCAGCATGGTGCCGACGAAGGTGCGGTTCCAGCCCATGGCCTCCGAGATACCGGCACCTGCGATCGGCAGCACGACGCCCGCGGCAACGATCAGGAAGGCCGCGACGGCATAGCGGGTGGTTGCCATGCGCAGTGTCACATCGGGGTGGCGCTCCGCCACCTCTTCGCTGAAGGCTTCGCGGTGGGTCTTCTCATAGATAAAGACAGTCCGCATCCCGGCGGCATACAGCACAACGAGGATCAGCGTCGGGACGCCGACGTGACCGATGCTGGGCGACGTGCCGTTGCTGGCAATCATCAGGCTGAGCGCGGCAAAGCCCAGCAGCACGACGCCAAACCCGGCGGAGACGATGTGCCCCACATTGGCGCGTGAATAGAGCGGGCGTTCGCGCAGCATGAAGTCGACGACGATGAGGATGGCCAGATTGAACACGCAACTGCCGAACACATCGCCCGCCGCGATGTCCGGCAGGTCCCACATCGCCACCGCGCTGCCGCCGGTGATCAATTCCGGCAGCGACGTCACCGTGGCGATGAGAATGATGCCGATCCAGCTTCCCGACAGCCCGGTCTTCTCGGCGATGATTTCGCCATTGCGCGACAGGTGCGGACCCGAAAAGCCGATGACGGCGGCCGCCACGGCAAACAGGCCCCACCACGTCCACAACTCAGGCATCCCGCGCCCTGCTGGCTGGATCGCTGCGGATCATGCCGCTTCCGGCCCCTCCTCGGCGATCTCGAACACATGCTCGATCTTGGCATGGACGCCGATGATGGCGGAGGCCGAGCAGTATTTTTCTGCCGACAGGTTGATGGCGCGCTCGACATTGGCGTGCTTCAGGCCATAGCCCCTGATCTTGTAGATCATCTTCACCTGGGTGAAGACCTTGGGGTCTTCCGTGGCGCGCTCCGCCTCCACTCCGATGTCGAGGGCCGTCACCTTCTCGCGCATGCGCTCGAGAATCATCACCACGTCGAATGCGGTGCAGCCGCCGAGGCCAAGGAGGAGCATTTCCATTGGCCGTACCCCGATGTTGCGGCCGCCGGCCTCCGGCGATCCGTCCATCACCACCGCGTGGCCACTGCCCGACTCACCGACAAACGCGCGGCCATCCAGCCACTGCACCCGTGCCTTCATCATTTTCGCTCCAATTATTTGTCGTCCGGCTCTTAGCCGGAAAGTTCAGCCACATAAAGATGAGTGGTGCCAGCGTCGATGTGCGCCGCGCTGTGGGTGACCGCCGCATCGCCCATCTGCAAAACCTGTCCATCGGCCGAGGCCGCGCCGTCGAGGGCGAAGAGGAGGATCGGGCCATCGTGATGGAGCCGCCGTTCACCTCTCACGATCTCGACCTCTGCCGTCCACATGCCGCGGGTCAGAAACAGGTTCAGTGCCCGGCATGGCCGCCCATGCAAGCGGCAGAAGGTGCCGACATCACAGGGATAGAAATGCGGCACAAACAGCCGGCCGACCGCGAGGTTCTTCGCCCCGTCGAACTCGAGGTCCAGCCCATCGCCATCGATCAGTGTAAAAAGGCGGTCGACGCCGGGATAGGCCGAGAACGGTACGTCCGCCTCGATCAGCGCGGTCGCGAATCGCCAGCCAAAATCCCCTCCCCCGGCATCGTCTGGCCATGACGCGATGTCCCAGGACACACCCATGCCGTTGCGCCAGCGGCCTTCCTTCATGTCGTGCTTGCGGATCAGTTTCATTGGGGTGGCATAGCATAACTTCCCTGCCCCACTCGACAGCGGCGAGTGCCTGTCGCAGTATGCCGGGCAACAGCAAGATCAGGGAGGACGCCATGGCCCATGATGCGGCAGCGCCGGCTACGGGACCGCAGAAACTCGTCATCCGCAACATCGGACTGGTATTGTCGGGAGACCTGAACCAGCCCATCCTCGAGGCCGATACCATCGTCGCCGTAGATGGCAAGATTGCCGCCATCGGCCGCGCCAAGGATGTCGACACGGACGATGCCACCACTATCATTGACGCCAATGGCGTGGCGGTCGCTCCCGGCCTCATCGACAGCCACGTGCATCCGGTGGCGGGCGACTGGACGCCGCGCCAGAACCAGATCGGCTGGATCGATTCCAACATGAATGGCGGCGTCACCACCATGATCTCGGCCGGCGAGGTGCACACGCCGGGCCGCCCGCGCGACATCGTCGGCCTCAAGGCGCTGGCGATCTCGGCGCAGCGGCAATACGCCAATTTCCGCCCGTCCGGCGTCAAGCTCCACGCCGGTGCGCCCTGCATCGAGCCCGAGATGACCGAGCAGGATTTCAAGGATCTCGCGGATGCCGGCGTGAAGCTTTTGGGCGAAGTGGGGCTCGGCGGCGTCAAGGACGGCCCCACCGCCCGGCGCATGGTGGAATGGGCGCGCAAATACGGCATCCAGAGCACCATCCACACCGGCGGGCCGTCCATTCCCGGCTCCGGCCTCATCGATGCCGACGTCGTGCTCGATGCCGATACCGATGTCGTGGGCCACATCAATGGCGGCCACACAGCGCTGCCGGACAAGCAGATCCAGTGCATCTGCGAGGGTTGCAAGCGCGGCCTCGAGATCGTCCACAATGGCAATGAACGCGCCGGGCTCTATACGCTCAGGATCGCCCGAGAAATGCACGAGCTTCATCGCGTCATCCTCGGCACCGATGCGCCAGCGGGTTCCGGCGTGCAACCGCTTGGCATCCTCCGCATGATCTCGATGTTGTCATCGTTGGGCCAATTGCCGGCCGAACAGGCGATCTGCCTCGCCACCGGCAATACCGCCCGCATGCGCCAGCTCGACACCGGCCTCATCGAAGTTGGCCGCGCCGCCGATTTCGTGTTCATGGACAAGGCCCAGCATTCGGCCGGCGACGATCTGCTGGACAGCATCTGGCTGGGCGACTTGCCGGGCATCGGCATGGTGGTGATCGACGGCCAGGTGCGCTGCCACCGGAGCCGCAATACCCCGCCCGCCACGCGGCTCCCGGCGCTCATCAAGTAGCCGGAGCAGGACGTTGGTGCCATGGGGTGAGAAATCGTAGGCGGGGAGGTCCAAGGAAAGGGGGGAACGAAGCGACAGCTGGCTTTCGCAAGGACCTACCCCACCCGCGCGATGATTTTGCAACCACCGTGCTTGCTACTCATAGGGAACTTGCAATATGCCGTCCTTGACTTGAGTCAAATAAATCGCAGTCAGAGATTCCGAGCCGATGCCCTCCTCCATTGACTATCTTGAACGCCTGGTTGCATTCCCGACCGTCAGCCGGGACAGCAATCTTGACCTGATCGGCTATGTCCGCGCCGAGCTGGAAACGCTGGGGATCGCCTCGACGCTGGTGCACAGCGAGGACGGCCGCAAGGCCAATCTCTGGGCGACCATAGGACCGGAGGGCGTGCCGGGCGTGGTGCTGTCGGGCCACACGGACGTCGTACCAGTCGAGGGACAGGCGTGGAGCTGCGACCCCTTCGCGCTCACCCGGCGCGATGGCAACCTCTACGGCCGGGGTTCGGCCGACATGAAGGGCTTCATCGCCTGCGCCCTGGCTATCGCCGAGCGGGCATCGAAGGCGCCTCTGAAGACGCCCATCCACTTCGCCTTTTCCTATGACGAGGAAATCGGCTGTGTCGGCGTGCGCCGCCTGCTCGATCTCCTCAAAGATGCGCCGGTGAAGCCCCGGCTCTGCATTGTCGGCGAACCGACCATGATGCAGGCGGTCACGGCCCACAAGGGCAAGCTCGGCTTCCGCGTCACCGCCCATGGGCTGGAGGCGCATTCGAGCCTCGCCCCGATCGGCGTCAATGCCATCTACATGGTATCCGATCTCATTGGCGCCATCCGCGCCATCCAGAAGGAGATCGCCGATCACGGTGCGCGCGACGGCGACTACGAGGTTGCCTACACCACGCTGCATGTGGGCAAGATCCATGGTGGCGAGGTCATGAACATCGTGCCCAATCACTGCAGCTTTGATTTCGAGATCCGCTATCTCCCGGAAGAGGACGAACAGGCCATCGTCGCGCGGATCAAGGCGGCAGCCGAAGAGATCGCTGCTGGCTATCGCAGCGTCTTTGCGGAGGCGCGCTTCACCTTTATGGACCTGCAGAGCTATCCCGCCATGAACACGCCGGTGGACAGCGAGGCGGTGAAATTCGTTCACGCACTGACCGGCGGCAACTCCACCGGCAAGATCACCTTCGGCACGGAAGGCGGGCTGTTCCAGAAGGCGTTGGGTACTCCTGCCGTCGTCTGTGGCCCCGGCAACATCGCGGTGGCGCACAAGCCGGACGAATACGTGAGCGAAGCCCAAATGGCCCAGTGCGACCAGATGATGGGACGGCTGGTGGAGACATTGTCCGCCTGATCGCCGCGATCCAGTCCTCCGGAATTTTTTCAGCGCCTGTTCCTCACGGAACTGCCGGGTCGCGCACACCCGGCTAAATCTTCTCCAGGCCCGAAATGGTTCGGGCAGATGAAATTAACCCATCTTCCCAGGAGAAAATACCATGACACGCCATCAACTCGGAATCATCGCCTCAACCGCAATGGCTTCACTGGCCCTGGTCGCCGTCGGCGCCTCGGCCGGATCAGCGGCCTCGACCAAGCTCACCAAGCTGAAAACCGTCCAGACCGCGCCGCTCGCCGCGCCGCAGGTTGCTTTCAAGATTGACAGCCGCATGAAGAGCAAGCTCAACTCTATGCAGTGGACGCTGGCAGCCGGCAAAGTCGGCCGTCCGATCCTCAGCGGCAACCGGTACCGCCTCGTGAACGATGTCATGGAGGCCGGCATCAAACGTCAGAAGCGAATCTCCGATGCCGCCGATCTCGGCTGGTTGCCGAAAACATCGCACGCCTTCAACGTCATGATCAGACGCCAGGCGGGGGATGGTCAGGTGCGCTATGGCGATGTCGTGGCACTCGAAGTGCAGTCTTACGGCTGGCTGCGGTACAAGAAGCGGCGCTCCGGCATCAACCTCACCAGTGACAACCATACGCCTCACTACATGTGGATTGTCACGGGTGGCAAGCGCGGCACCAAGCTCGTCTCAGGGATGCCATTTGCCCTCTACAACGGCACAGAGCGAACCGAGATGACCTATTGCCAGCGGGGCTGGGGCATCGACCTGGGCTGGCAGGGCAAGAGCAGGTGCGGTAGCAAGTTTGGCAAGGTGTCGAACTTTATCACCGGACCCAATGGCCTTCTTGCCCGCGATGGGCTCTCCGGCGCAATGTTCGTCAGGGTGCGGGACCACATCTGCGAGACCGCCGTCGGCGCGCTTGTCGCCGAAGCTACCGCGAACACCGGTGGTGCGGCGGGACCGCTTCTTGTTGTTGCCGGCAAGAAGGCCATCGACGAGTGCAAGAAGATCTGACACGAAGTTGAGGTCCGGCTGTCCGTTCAGCTGCGGGTGCCGGACCCCGCATGCTTCCATGCCGATCGGCCAACTGGCATCACGCGCCGAACGGTTGAGCACCTGTCTCATATGGCCTGGCAACACATGATAAAGACCGGAGAGACTGCATTGGGCCCCATCCGTGTTGTCAGCTGCCGGGCGGGCGGCACCATACCATTCGCTTCGCGTAGTCGATGCGATACACGCGTGCCGAAGCACCGTACTTCTTTTTGCAGAGAGCCCTTGCGTATTCCATGACCTTCTCGCGCTGCTCCGGCGTGAGATCGGATCTCTTGAGCGGCGGCTTCTTCTTCGAGGCAGCCATGGCCGGCTTCACCGGTTCCACGACGGGCGTGAGAAACAATCCGCCTGAGAGCAGCAAAGCAAACGCCAGACGACACAACATCAGATACCCCCTCCCACCGGACAAACCGGGCCTTATCCTAATTTTCCTTGTTTATCATGTCACTTGGTGGTTGAATTGACAAGGATCAATTCCGGACAAGATGACATGGTGCAACCGCCACGTCTCTGTTCTCCCTTTTGCTCCATCGCCGGCCCTCCTTTCACTCCACCACCGGGCTTGCCCCGGGGAACCAGTGCGGCCGCCTTAAAGGGCAATGGAGGGAATTCCCAATCCTCTGTCATCCCGGCACAAGCCGGGACCCATTGCTGGGTCACCTCCGACGCGTTGCAGGCGGATAGGGCTCAGGGGGTCCCGGCTTGCGCCGGGATGACGGCTGTTGGGGTTGCGGAATAAAATCCTTGACAATATTCCTATATTATGTATGGTGTTCCCGTCCACCCCGCACGGGGTCCTGCTCATGACGGTGAGCTCGGACGGGGTGGATGGCAGGCCCGCGGGTGTGGGGGGACGTACCTCACATTCCCGGGGGC
>CAZECZ010000141.1:0-11099 GCA_964510815.1 uncultured Aestuariivirga sp. | reverse complement strand
TCATCTGGCCCATTGCCGTGGCCTACTACGATGCCCAGCGCCTGATCATGGCCTGGTGCGAGCTTCGGCAGGCCTTCCGTTCTTTCAGGACCGACCGCATGCTCGTGGCGGCAGTCTTGTCCGAGAATTATCCAGGGCGGCGCAAGGCCCTGTTGAAGCAGATGCAGGAGGAAATCGGACGCGAGAGCGCTCTCGCTCAGATGGACGTGTTGGCCTGAAGCTGTCTGGCCACCTGCGCCAGCGCTAGCGGATATATTCGATGTTCTTCTTTCAGAACGCGCGCGGCCAGCGTTTCGGCGTCATCGCCCTCAAGCACTGGCACCTCTGCCTGCAAAATGGTGGGTCCTGCATCCAGATCTGCTGTGACATGGTGAACAGTGCATCCGTGGATCGCCTTCCCGTCAGCCAGCACCCTTTCATGGGTATGTAGGCCCTTGTAAGCCGGAAGTAGTGAGGGATGGATGTTGAGGATGCGACCTTCCCAGCCGGATATGAAGCGTCCGGACAGGATGCGCATGAAGCCGGCGAGGGCAATAAGTTCGATGCCCCGGGAGCGGAGCTCGGCATCGATGGCGGCTTCGAACTCGTCGCGGTGTTCGAAAGCCGTGTGGTCGGCAACGACCGCCGCGATACCGTTGTCGGCCGCGAATGCCAGCCCCTTGGCGTCCGGCCTGTTGGAAAGCACGCAGGTGATCTTGGCCGGATATGCTGGGTCGCGGGCCGCCTCGACCAGCGCCATCATGTTGGAGCCTCGCCCCGAAATCAGGACCACCGTAGGTATTCGCCTCATTTGACGGTGAGAGCGCCGGTTACAGCGACCTGCGGTTCACCACCGCGCCTTTTACGAATGGTACCGAGTGTCACCACGGTCTCGCCGGACCGCTTGAGAGACGTGGCAACTTTCTTGGCATCACTCGCAGCCACGACGACGATCATGCCGATGCCGCAGTTGAAAGTGCGGAGCATTTCCTGTTCCGGCACGTTGCCTACCCCCTGCAGCCATTCGAAGACCGGCTGATATGGAACCTGGTCAAGGTCGATGTCGGCCACCGCACTCTTTGGCAGCACACGCGGAATGTTCTCGAGGAAGCCGCCGCCAGTGATATGTGCCAGTGCCTTGACAGCCTTCGTGGCCCGGATCGCCTTCAACAGTGGCACGACGTAGATTCGCGTCGGTGTGAGGAGGGCGTCCGCGAGGCTCTTCGACTTGTCGAACGGGGCCTTCCGCCGATAGCTGCAGCCGCTCATCTCCACCAGCTTTCGCACCAGCGAATAGCCATTCGAATGTGGCCCGGAAGACGCAAGTCCGAGGATGACGTCCCCCGCCTTCACATCCTTGCGGGGCAGAATGTCCTTGCGCTCGACGGCGCCCACCGCAAAGCCCGCCAGATCATAGTCGTCGCCGTGATACATCCCCGGCATTTCCGCCGTTTCGCCGCCGATCAGCGCGCAGCGCGCCTGCTTGCAGCCTTCGGCGATGCCGGAAATCACCTCCCGGGCAGCTTTCACGTCCAGCTTTCCAGTCGCAAAATAATCCAGGAAAAACAAGGACTCAGCGCCCTGCACCACGAGATCGTTGACTGACATGGCCACCAGATCGATCCCTACGCCGAAATGGCGGCCCGTTTCGATGGCAATCCGCAGCTTGGTGCCTACCCCATCGTTGGCGGCCACGAGAACCGGGTCCTTGTAACCGCAGGCTTTCAGGTCGAACAGGCCACCAAAGCCCCCCAGGGCCGAATCGGCACCTTTGCGTCTGGTGGATCTGGCGAGCGGCTTGATCGCCTCCACCAGGGCATTGCCTGCCGTTATATTCACGCCTGCGTCGGCGTAGCTGATTGCCTTGCCTGCTGCTTGTTTCGCGCCGCTCATGCCGCTAGTTTGCCCTAATTGTCTGGTGGGAGTACCGGATTGAGGCGTGCATAGCCCGAAGCGCTTGCAGAATAAAGCGTAGCCGTTATGCCGGACATAACATGTGGATACCGGGGCCGGTCAATTGAATGGAATGGGAGTGAATTTGGGCCGCATATGGCGGAATGCGGCGGCAGCCGTGGCGTTCCTCCTGCTGTTCAGCCAGGTGGCGGTTCTCGCCGGGCCGGTCGAGACCAGTGTCTTCGCAGTTCAAGGCGTGGAGGTCGATGTCTCAAGCACCGATGCTGCGACCGCCAAGAACCAGGCCTTGATGGACGTGCAGGTCAAGGCATTCTTTCAGCTCGCCGAGCGCCTTGGTTCGCCCGAACTCGCCCAGGCCTTCGAAGAGAAGTTCAAGCCCGAGGATATCGCGCCCTATCTCAAGTCCCTGTCGATCGAGCAGGAAAGTTCTGCGCCTGGCCGCTACATTGGTACCTTTACGGTCCGCTTCCTGCCGGAGAAGACCCGCAAACTCTACGAATCCTACGGTATCAACGTACCTACGATCCAGGCAGATCCGATCCTGGTGCTGCCCGTCTGGCGCGGGCCGGAGGCTAATCAACTTTGGGAAGAAAATCCGTGGCGCAAGGCTTGGCTTGATCTCAAGGGCGAGCAGGGCCTGGTGCCAATTATCGTGCCGCTCGGCGACCTCGAAGATACCGAGACCCTCACGGTTGAGGACGCTCTGTACAACGACCCCGTGAAGCTCGAAGCCATCCGCAGGCGCTACGGGGCGCCGAGTATCCTGGTGGCGCAAGCTCAGCCGACTGAAGACGGAATTCACGTTTACATCGAAGGTGAAACCAAACTCGGCAAGGTTCTGTTCAACAAGATCTACAAACCCGAAGACGGTCAGACCACATCGGCTGCTCCGGCCGCCATCCAGAAGTTCCAGAATCTGCTTGTCGAGACGTACAAGGAGCGCGCTGCACAGATAGCGGCCGCGAAAGCCGCAGAAGATGAGGCGCGGAATTCCAACCACCCTCAATCCCTTGCGGTAGCCGTTCCCTTCTCTAGCCCACGGGAGTGGAACGCGATCAGATCGCGCATTCTCAGCGCTCCGAATGTTGTGGGCGTCGACCTTTCGACGCTGTCTGCCGACGGTGCGGTGATCAAGCTGAACTTCACTCGAGGCGTTTCAAATTTGCGTGGCAGCATGAAGCAGGTGGGCCTCAATCTGTCACAATACGGATCGACCTGGGTCATCCAGCCGATGTGAAAACGGTGAGCCGCTAGGCCATGAACATCGCCAACTTCATTACACTGGGGCGGCTCCTTCTGGTACCACTAACGGTTTGGCTGATCATTTCGGATGCGCACCCGCTGGCTTTCCTGTGCTTCGTTGTTGCCGGCATCAGTGACTGGGTCGACGGCTATCTGGCCCGCAACCATGACATGCAAACCGAGATCGGCGCGTATCTTGATCCGATCGCAGACAAGGCACTCTTGGTATCGGTCTACGTGACCTTGGGCTTCCTGAAGGAGATCCCAGCGTGGCTGGTCATTCTTGTGGTCTCACGGGATGCGCTGATCGTCATCGCAATCATTTTATCGTGGCTCATTAATCGACCAATGCGCATGGCGCCACTGCTGGTTGGCAAGCTCAGTACGGCCGCCCATATCATCTTTGTGGTCGGTGTTCTCGGTCTGCAGGCGATGGGGTGGCCGCTGGTCCTCTTTGTGGAATACGGTAGTATCATAGTCGGCGGCTTGACGGCCACATCCGGCGCTGCCTATCTCGTCACGTGGATACGCCACATGAGTCAGACCGTGCCGGAGGACCACACATCGTGACGTTTCAGAAGCAGGTGATCATATGGACAGCCGCATTCGCTGTGTTGATCATGCTTCTGTGGCTGCTGGGCGGCGTCATGTTGCCTTTCATCGCTGGCCTGGTCCTGGCCTATTTCCTCGATCCGGTGGCAGATGCACTGGAGCGGCTTGGCCTTCCGCGCCTGGCCGCGACGCTGGTCATCCTGATCTGCGCCATTCTCATCCTGGTAACCGCTCTCATCATCATTGCGCCGGTCCTGGCCGATCAGATTGGGCGGTTTGCCAGCGATCTACCGAACATCATTCGCGAACTGGTGGCGCGTTTCGATGAACTGGCACCCAATTGGCTGAAGGCACAGTTGGCCAATACCGGAATGGATGTTCAAGGCTCGATGGCTGGCTTTGCCGGCAAGGCCGCCGGGTGGATCCTCGCATTGCTCTCCTCGATTTGGTCGGGCGGCATGGCGCTGGTCAACCTGGTTTCACTCCTGGTCGTCACGCCGATCGTAGCCTTCTACATGTTGGAAGACTGGGACCGCATGGTTGCGAAAGTCGATAGCTGGCTGCCGCGTGACCATGCGCCGACAATTCGTGCACTTGCTTCTGAAATTGATCAGGCGATGGCCGGCTTCATTCGCGGACAGGGCACAGTCTGCATCCTGCTCGGTGCCTTCTACGCCATTGGCCTGTCGCTTGCCGGACTGAAATTCGGGCTTGCCATTGGCCTCTTTGCCGGTTTTCTGACCTTCATACCCTATGCCGGCGCCATGATTGGTGGCATCCTGGCCATCGGTGTGGGACTTGTGCAGTTTTGGCCGGACATCGTCTCAATCCTTTTGGTTGTCGGTGTGTTCGCGGTCGGCCAGTTTCTTGAGGGCAATTTCCTGTCGCCAAAGCTGGTCGGCAAGAGCGTCGGCCTGCATCCGGTGTGGTTGATGTTTGCTCTCCTGGCGTTTGGATACTTGTTCGGTTTCGCGGGCCTGTTGTTGGCCGTCCCGCTGGCCGCTGCGGCTGGCGTCCTGGTCCGCTTTGGTCTGCGTCAGTATCTGACGAGTAAACTCTATCTCGGTGAGACCGAAGACGCACCGCAGGCACAATCTCCATCCCAGCCGGCGAACGCTCCTCAAATCAAAGGCAAACGCCGCAAGTCATGACTGGCAGATCGCGGCAACTGGTGTTTGACCTGCCGCACCGGACGGCGTCAGGCAGGGATGATTTTCTCGTGACGCCAGCCAATGCGGCGGCCGTGGAAGTGATCGACCGCTATCCAGATTGGCCGGCCCATGCGCTGGTGCTGGTTGGGGAGACCGGCAGTGGCAAGTCGCATCTCCTGGAAGTCTGGCGCGCTGCTTCGGGAGCAAAATTGATCGAAGCGCACCAGATTGGACAACACCCACCAGACGCACTCCTTGAAGGCCGCGCGCTCGCGATCGACAATGCGCCAGGAGACGTTATGGACGAGCGGGCAATGTTCCATCTCCTCAACCTGGCGCGTCAGTCAGGCGGACATATCCTCATTGCGAGCACTTCTGACCCAGGGGCATGGGGGACAAAGCTACCGGACCTCGCGTCCCGTCTCAAGGCAGTCCCGGTGGCGCGGCTCAGCCCTCCGGACGATGCGCTACTGCGCGGCGTACTCGTCAAGCTGTTCGCCGACCGGCAACTGGCAATCGACGAATCCATCCTGTCCTATCTGCTGGTTCGCATGCCCCGCGCGCTGGGTGCCGCGCGCCATATCGTGGCCGAGATCGACCGGGAAGCTTTGGAAACCCAGAATCCGGTGACCCGGCCGCTGGTGGGACGCGTCCTGCAACGGCTGACCGCTCCAGACCTCTTCGACAAGGAGCCGTAGCTCCGGCAAATTTCACCGTTCCGTCATCAAGGTGTAATATGTGAGAATTGGGAAACTTGAGGAACCCTGCATGAACGACGCTACCGGTGCCGTGTTGCCCGAAATTGCGATCGAGCAGCCATCGCGCTTCATCAACCGTGAGCTGTCGTGGCTCGGCTTCAACATGCGTGTCCTTGAGGAAGCCCGCAACATGGCCCATCCGCTGCTCGAGAGGCTGCGGTTCCTGTCGATCTCCGGCAATAATCTTGATGAATTCTTCATGGTGCGTGTTGCCGGTCTCGTGGGGCAGGTACGCGAACGGCTGTCGCAGGTCAGCGATGACGGCCTCACCCCGTCAGAACAGCTCGAACAGGTGCGCACGCTCGCCCAGCATCTGATGGCGGAACAGGATCAGCGCTGGCATCAGCTGAAGGACGAACTGGCAGAAAGCGGGATCGTCATTACCGATGGCAGCGACCTGACGGCGCCGGAGAAGGCTTGGCTCGACCAGCGCTTTCTCGAACAGATCTTGCCGGTTGTGACACCGATCGCCATTGACCCCGCCCATCCTTTTCCCTTCATTTCCAACCGCGGCTTCATCATCTGCCTCGAACTCAAGCGGCGGGAAGACGGCGATCAGATGAACGCACTGCTCCCGATTCCCCACCAGCTTGAACGGTTCATCCGCCTGCCGGCGACGGAGTTGCAAGGCCCGGTCCGCTTCATATCCCTGGAGGCCATGCTCAGTCTCTTCATTCCGCGGCTATTCCCGGGCTACGACGTGAAGGGACAGGGGTTCATGCGCCTCATCCGCGACAGCGACCTTGAAATCGAAGAAGAGGCCGAGGATCTGGTCCGGGTGTTCGAAACCGCGCTCAAGCGCCGCAGGCGTGGATCGGTCATCCGTATGGAGGTTGATGCCTCTTGTCCCGGCTCGCTGCGCGATTTCATCGCCGACGAGATCAATGTGCCCCTCGATGCCATTGTCGAATGCGCGGGGCTGGTCGGCTATTCCGACACCAAGCAACTGATCCTCGACGAGCGCCCGGACCTTAAGTTCAAGCCCTTCATGACGCGCTTTCCGGAGCGCATTCGTGAACATGGTGGTGATTGCTTTGCCGCAATCCGGCAAAAAGACATCGTCGTCCATCACCCCTATGAGTCGTTCGACGTCGTGGTGCAATTCGTTCTGCAGGCAGCCAACGATCCGGATGTCGTGGCAATCAAGCAGACTCTCTACCGGACGTCGAAGGACTCCCCGATTGTGGCCGCATTAGCCAAGGCTGCCGAGGCGGGAAAGTCCGTCATGGCGCTCGTCGAACTCAAGGCCCGCTTTGACGAAGAGGCCAACATCCAATGGGCGAGGGACCTGGAACGGGCTGGTGTGCAGGTCGTCTTTGGCTTCATCGAACTCAAGACCCACGCCAAGGTCTCGATGGTGGTTCGCCGCGAGAGCGGCATGATGCGGACCTACGTGCATTTCGGCACCGGCAACTATCATCCGATCACGGCGAAGATCTACACCGACATCTCCTTCTTCACCTGCGATCCCGCACTGGCGCGCGACGCGGCAAGGCTCTTCAACTTCGTTTCAGGCTATGCAAGGCCCGAAGAACTCGAGAAGATCGCTTTGTCCCCGATTAATCTCAAGGCGCGGTTGCTTGAACACATTGAAGAAGAAATCGAACATGCCCAAGCCGGAAGGCCGGCACAGATCTGGGCCAAGCTCAATTCTGTGGTGGATCCCGGCATCATCGATGCGCTTTACCGGGCAAGCATGGCGGGCGTGCAAATCGATCTGATCGTGCGTGGCATTTGTTGCCTGAGGCCAGGCGTACCAGGACTATCCGAGAACATTCGCGTAAAAAGTATCATCGGCCGGTTCCTCGAACACTCGCGCATCATCTGCTTTGGTGCCGGTGCAGTCCTGCCCCACAACAAGGCCAAGGTCTATATCAGTTCGGCGGACTGGATGCAACGGAACCTGCACCGCCGGGTGGAAACACTCGTCCCTATCGAAAACCCCACCGTGCATGACCAGATCCTCGATCAGATCATGGTGGCGAACCTCAAGGACAATCTGCAAAGCTGGGAACTGCTTCCTGATGGGTCCTCCCGGCGCATCGTGCCGGGCCCCGACGATGAGGCCTTCAACGCGCACGAATATTTCATGAACAATCCATCGCTGTCTGGACGCGGGCGCTCTCTCGCGGGTAATGTCCCGCCTGAGATCGTGGAGCCACCCAAGAAGAAGTCCAGGGCGAAGAAGTGAATTGGCACAAGGGTTTCCGTACTGAGCCACCAAAGTACCGGCCGGTCGGCGTTGTCGATATCGGTTCCAATTCCGTACGCCTGGTCGTTTATGATGGCTTGCGGCGGTCGCCATCTCCCATCTTCAACGAGAAGATTCTCTGCGGACTGGGCCGGGGAGTGGCCACGAAGGGAAAGCTTGACGAGATCAACATGACCCGGGCGGTCGCGGCCCTGCGGCGGTTCCGGGCGCTTGCCCGCCAGATTGGGGCAAAGCAGGTTTTCGCCCTCGCGACAGCCGCGGCGCGTGAAGCCTCCAACGGTGAAGAGTTCATTGAAAGTGCGGAAAAGGCATTGGGTGCGCACATCGAGGTGCTGACGGGAAAAGAGGAAGCCCGTTTCGCGGCACTGGGTGTACTCGCCGGCATCCCCGATGCAGATGGCATCGCAGGCGACCTTGGCGGCGGTTCGCTCGAACTCATCGACATCAAGGACGGCAAGGTCCGCTCCGGTGTGACGCTGCCATTGGGACCGATCCGCCTGATGGATATGTCCGAGGGGGATATCGACAAGGCGCGCATCATCGTCGATGAATACTTCTCCAGGACACCAATTCTGAAAGATCTGAACCGGCGAACGTTTTATGCAGTCGGCGGCACCTGGAGAAACCTGGCGAAACTGCATATGGCGCAGACGCGCTACCCGCTGCACGTGCTGCACTGTTATCGCCTCGAGAGGCAGCAGGCTGGCGCATTGGCGGGCCTCGTGGCGGGGTTGTCATCGAACTCGCTGAAGGAAATTCGCGAGGTCTCGAAGAGCCGGTCCGACACCATGCCGTTCGGCGCCCTGGTGCTTGAAAGACTCCTCTCCCACAGCAAGCCAGATCACGTCGAAGTGTCGGTTTATGGTGTGCGTGAGGGTTTGCTCTATTCGAAGTTGCGCCGGCGTAGCCGTCAGACCGATGCCCTTCTAGCATCCTGCTGGGATTTTGCGCGGAGATACGCTCGATCGCCAGAACATGAACTCGAGCTCTGCGACTGGACCGATCAGTTGTTCGCCTCCGGCAAGCTGAAGGAGACCGCTGAACAGAAGCGGTTACGCTATGCGGCTTGCCTGCTGGCCGACATCGGATGGAAGGCGCATCCCGACTACCGGGCTGAACGCTCGCTGGGCATGATTTCACAGGCCGCCTTCGTCGGTATCAATCATCCCGGCCGTGTCTTTCTGGCACTGACGGTGTTCTACCGTTACGACGGTGAAAGAGACGACGACGATCTCGCACGGATGCTCGACGATGAAGCCCACCAGCGCGCCCATCTCTTGAGCAGCATTTTCCGGCTCGCCTACATCCTGTCGGCAGCCATGCCCGGCATGCTCCCAAAAATCAAGTTGAAGGTGGAAGGCAAGTCATTGGTTCTGGGGCTCCCGAAAAAACTCGCCGACCTGGCAGGAGAGCGCGTCGACAAGCGGCTTAGCGCCGTTGCCGCCGAAATCGGTCGGACAGGCAAGGTCGTGATCGGTTAAGACTTATTCGGCGGCGCGAAGGTCGGCACTGCGGACCGGTAGAACACGAGCGCGGCCACGCTCAAACCCGATCACCGCCTCCCCTCGTTTGATCGCGAGGGCCAAGTCGCCGAACAATTCACGGCGCCATCCGTGCAGGAGATGGACGTCGGCATTGTCATCCTCTGCAACCGCCTCGATGTCTGAACTGGAAGCAACGAGCTTTGGAGCAATCCCTTCATTCTCGCAGACGACCTTGAGCGCGAGTTTGAGGATTTCCGCTGCAGCTTGTGCCTGATCGCTCATTTCATCACGGCCATGGGCGGGCTGGGGGAGGGACTTCGGATCGACGCTCAAACCCTCCGTCACGGATCGCAGCAGAGCGTCACCGATCCGCGATGCCGCCATGCCCTTGGGCAACGCCCTCAACTGGTTCAAGGCGTCGCGCGTTTGCGGTGACTGCACGGCGACTTCGGCAATGGCATCGTCCTTCAGCACACGAGACCGCGGTACATTCTTCTCCTGCGCCTCACGTTCCCGCCAGGCGGCCACCGCCATGAGAACCGCAAGCTGCTTCTTGTTCTTAAGCCGGACCTTGATCCGTTTCCAGGCGTCGACCGGGTCGGTCTTGTAGGTTGCAGGGTTGGTGAGAATGTCCATTTCCTCCCGCAGCCAGTGCTCCCGCCCGGTCCGGTCCAACTCAGCCTTGAGGCCCTTGTAGACCACCCGCAGATGGGTCACATCTGCAAGCGCATAGACCAGTTGTTTGTCGCTTAGCGGCCGCCTCGACCAGTCCGTGAAACGCGATGACTTGTCGATCTGGGCCTTGGCCAGCCGCCGCACAATGGCTTCATAGCCGACCTGATCGCCAAATCCGCACACCATGGCTGCAATTTGTGTGTCAAATACCGGGTGAGGGACGACGCCGGCCCGGTGCACCATGATTTCGATGTCCTGACGGGCTGCATGGAAGACTTTAAGGACACCGGCATCGTTCATCAGTTCAAAAAAAGGACTGAGGTCAATCTCGGGACTCAATGGATCGATCAATCCGTGCACCGATTCGCCCGCAACCTGGATGAGACACAGGTCCGGCCAATAGGTGGTCTCGCGCATGAATTCGGTGTCGACGGTCACGAAACGCTCGTTCGCCAGCTGTCGGCACAGGCTCGCCAATGATTCGGTGGTGGTGATAAGTTCCATGGCCACAAACAAGCGCGATCGAACGCCAAGGTCAATGGCTGTCGTCCATTTGGCATTTTCGGTGCAGGAACTTCGCTATAACAATAGGATAGAGAGACACGTTGAACCGCTTTGGGAACTCAACGTCGAGTTCAGGGCAGGCTATGGATAAGGGGATGTTTGAGGCTGTGCCGGATTGTTGGAATGGAGCGGAGCATTTCCTTGACTTGCAGCATCAACCCCTGCATAAGGCCGCCACTCAACGGGCCCGGGTTTCTCCGGGCTCAATGGCGTTTGGCCCTAGGCAAACGATTTGCCCTCTTAGACAGGGTAATTCGGGGGGAGTGTCCCGAGTGGCAAAGGGGGCGGACTGTAAATCCGCTGCGTAATGCTTCGAAGGTTCGAGTCCTTCCTCCCCCACCACCGCCAATGGGTCCGACGCTTGGGTACATAGGAGTTCGGACGGTTTCCGGGCGGGTGTAGCTCAATGGTAGAGCAGCAGCCTTCCAAGCTGAATACGAGGGTTCGATTCCCTTCACCCGCTCCATAGCTTTGAAACGTGGATGCGCCGCATCAGGCAAACAAGGTAAAAGACGATGGCCAAAGAGAAATTCAACCGCGACAAGCCGCACTGCAACATCGGCACGAT
>CAZECZ010000140.1:0-11156 GCA_964510815.1 uncultured Aestuariivirga sp. | reverse complement strand
GAAGCTGTTGCGTGGGGCCCGGATGGCCGGGCCTATGCCGGCGGCGAAGCAGGACAGCTCTATCGCTTCGGCCTCGATGACGGCAAGATCGAAGAACTGGCCCACGTGAAGGGCGGGTTTCTCCTCGGGCTTGCGCATGATGCCGATGCCAACACCTACGCATGCGATGACCGCAATGCCTGCGTTCATCGAATCGCGCTGGATGGCACTGTCACAACCTATGCCAATGGCAACGCCGAACAGAAGATGCGGGTGCCGAACTATCCGGTGTTCGACGACGCTGGCAATCTCTATGTGTCCGACTCGGGCAACTGGGGCAGCCGCGACGGCTTCATCTGGAAGGTGGAGCCGGGAGGCGAGGCGCAGATCTGGGACCGCCAGGCCAACGGCTTCACCAACGGCATGTGTCTTTCGGCTGACGGGCGGGCACTCTATGTGGTGGAGTCAAGCCCGCCGCTGATATCGCGGGTGGACATCAATGCCGATGGAAGCGCCGGAAAGCGAACGGTTCTGGTCGAGCTGCCGCGGACCGTACCGGACGGCGTTGCTCTCGACGAGGCCGGCGATCTCTACATCAGCCTTTTCAATCCGAACATCATCTATCGCTTCACCAGAGACGGAGAACTCATCACGCTCTATGACGACTGGCAGCAACTCATGCTGGTCGCACCGACCAACATCGCCTTCGGCGGACCATCCAGGACGACGCTGATCATTGCCAGTCTATGTGGCTGGTCGGTCCACACGGCGCCGATGCCAGTGCCCGGATTGCAACTGCGCTATCCCAAGCTCTGATACGTCTGGCCTGCTGCCGGTTCCGTGGACGGTTGGTTAAGCTAGCCCGGCTCTCCTTTCAAATTCAATGGGGCTGATGCAGCCAAGCGTCGAGTGTCGGCGCCTGGGGTTGTAGAAGCGCTCGATGTAATCGAACACGTCGGCTTTGGCTTCTGCTCGTGAACGGTAGACCCTGCGATCTGCCCGTTCGGTTTTGAGCGACGAGAAGAAGCTCTCCATCGCCGCATTGTCCCAGACATTGCCGGAGCGGCTCATCGAACAGCTGACGCCATTGTCGGCGAGCAGACGCTGGAACTGCTCCGACGTGTACTGGCTGCCCCGGTCCGAGTGGTGCAGCACAGCCTTCGGCTTGCCTCTGCGCCAGATGGCCATGAGCAATGCGTCCGTGACCAGCTGCGCCGTCATCGTTGCACTCATCGACCAGCCCACGGCGCGCCGCGGGAACAGGTCGATGACAATGGCCACATAGAGCCAGCCCTCGGCCGTCCAGATGTAGGTGAAGTCGGCGATCCACTTGGCATCGGGCAATGCGGCGTGGAACTGCCGGTTCAGCACATTGGGCGCAACGGCGGAAGCGAGCCGCTCACCTGTGTCGGGCGGCAGGCAACGCCTGCGAGGCCGCGCCTTCATGGCATTGGCCTTCATCAGCCGTTCGATCCGGTGCAGGCCACAGGCAATGCCTTCCGCCAGAACATCATGCCAGACGCGCCGTGCGCCATAGGTGCGGTCACTGCCAAGGAAGCTCCGGCGGATGGCGGCCAGCAGGCTCTCATCCTCCAGAGTCCTCTTTGATGGCGGGCGATTGAGCCAGGCATGGAACCCGGACCGTGACACATCCAGCGCTTTGCAAAGCCATTCCACCCCTTGCCCGGCAGTCGTTGCAGCGCAACGACGAGAGGGGCCAGACCGAACGGTGCTTCGCGATGAAAGCGAATCTCATGTCGCTTCCTTCGCGAAGAAGGCCGCGGCCTTTTTTAGGATGTCCCGCTCGGCCTTCAGCCGCGCCACCTCCTTCCTCAACCGGTCGATCTCGGCCTGCTCGGGCTTCATCTGCCCATGGCCGGGAAAGGCATGAGCTGGATCCTCACCCGGTTCACGTACCCACTTGCGCAAAACGTTCTCGTGGATATCAAGGTCGCGGGCCGCCTGGGTGATCTTCACGCCCCGGACCCGCACCAGATTTACGGCCTCAAGCTTGAACTCGCGGCTGAATGTCCTTCTCTGCATGTGAAACCTCCAGTTCCATTAAACACCTTATCTCAGTGTCCACGGAACCGGCAGCAGGCCAGGGCGCCAAGGACACGGGATTTTCAGACGCGAGGCTGGTTTGGAGGTTAAAACGCCAGACAATGGAAGACTCGTAGCTACGCGCTCCGAGCCACGTATGAAGGATCGGTTTTTGACCGCAATCTGCGTGGGACCAACGCTGCGTCCCGTGTCCTGGGTGTTGGCCATCTCCTCTTTGACCTGGCTCTGGATGAGGTACGCCTCCTGTCTTCCCGTTTCACGTGCGTAACGGCCTCGCCGCTCCGTTACGCATCGTCGCGGTTGATGTACGTCGCGTCGCAGAGAAACATGTCGGTACCGCCACCGGGCCCCTGGATCGAGTTTCGCACTTCATTCATGCGGCTGCAGGCCGCCTCACTCGGGACGATGAGCGGCGATGAACGCAGTGAGAACTTGCGACAGGCGGATTCGGTCTGCCTGACACAAAGGCGCAAGAATGCGCTCGGACACGCTTTCGCCGGAAGCCCTAAGATATGCAGCGATGCGACGGCCTTCGGCAGACAAGAAGACGTCGCGCCTACGCTTGTCTACACCCGAAACCTTTGTGAGGATCAGGCCTTTCTGTTCAAGCCGTTTGAGCACACCGTTGAGGGTCGGCATGTCCATCGAGACATATTTGGCAAGTTCCGTGTGCGATATCCCGCCCTGCTCCCACACTGTGGAAAGCACCGCGAATTGGGCGGTCGTAATCTGATTTCGTCCCAGGGCAGGATCATAGATCTTAGAGAACAGCTCCACAGCAATCTGGTTGGCTACCCGGAGTTGATATCCAATCTGGTCATGCAGGTCATAGCGTGACGCTGCGTTTGAAATTTCTGTGCCCGCAGCCGGAAGCCGCTTCTGTCTGCTCATATGCAATTCCAAGCGCGTTAGATGGCGAACTTGCCATTCTGACTCACATTGACACTTTGTACACGAAGTAATAGCGTTTGTCCCACATAGATGCCCAAGCAATACCGGCAGGAGGCGCGCATGGATCAGTTTTCGTCTCATCGTTTGGACGACGGCATCTCCATCAATGCCAAGACAACTGCAGTCCTTGTCGTCGACATGCTGCATGATTTCTGCCTGCCAGGCGGCGCGATGGTACTCCCGGGATATGAAGCATTGGTGGGCCCGCAGAATGAAGTAATTCGCGCAGTTCGCGAGGCAGGCGGTGTCGTCGTCTTCATTGCCGACACCCATCGCCCGCAGTCACGCCGTGAGCGCGAGTTCTTGAAGCGCACGCCGCATTGTATCGAGGGTACGGCGGGGCCAAGCATCATTCCCGAACTCGATCAAGCCGCAGACGACATCCACGTTGTCAAACGCCGCTACTCCGGTTTCTTCAACACCGATCTCGATCTCACGCTCAAGGACATGCTGGTCGATTGCGTCATTGTGATCGGCGTCGTCACCAACATCTGCGTCAGGTCCACGGTTCATGACGCGTTCTTCCAGGGCTACAAGGTGATCGTGCCGCAAGACTGCTGTGCGGCCACCGGCCCACGCGAGCAGATTTCCACGCTCTACGACATCTCCACCCATTTTGGCACGGTGACCGATTCGACGGCAATCCTGCATGCGCTGAAGACCGGCGCCAAGATTGACAATATCGAGATTCCGGCATGACCGGTCTTACGAGGGAGAACAGGACCATGATGAAACGCTCATCGGGGCTGGCTGTGTTGTCACGCCGCCGCCTGCTGAAGACAGGCGCAGGTGGCCTTGCCGCCACGCTCGCTATGCCTGCCATTGTCAGGGCCGCGGAACCGATCCGTGTCGGCGTATTGCAACCTTTTTCTGGCGGCCTCGAGGTTCTGGGAGAACAGGGCGCCCAGGGGACCGAAATGGCGTTGATGGAAGCCAATGAAGCCGGCGGCGTCCTGGACGGTCGGATGTTCGAATTCATTCGAGCCGACACGAAGACCGATCCCAAGACCGCGGTGGAAAAAGTCAACGAACTGATCCGCAGCCAAAAGGTGACGGCCATCGTCGGTCCCGTCACGAGCGCCGAGCGAGATGCGATTCAGTCTACCGTAGAACGGTTCAAGACCCCCCTGCTCTATGCGACGGACTATGAAGGTGGTGTGTGCAGCCGCTATATCACCTGTTACAGCGCACTGCCCGCCCACTGGGTGGCACCGCTGGTTCCTTATGCGATCGAGAATGTCGGAAAGAGCTTCTATCTGCTGGGCAGCGACTACGTTTGGCCGCAGAAGATGAACGCTGCTTACAAGGCGGAGACCGAGAAGGCTGGTGGCACCATCGTCGGCGAGGAATATGGCGCATGGGGAGCCAAGGACTACACGCCCACCCTGCGCAAGATCGAAAGCTCAGGTGCCGATACGGTGGTGATCACGCTCGTCGGCGCCGATGCCGTCACATTCGTCAAGCAGTTCGCGGCCTCGTCGCTCAAGGGCAAGGTGAGGCTGATCTTTTTCGGTTTCAGCGAAAACTATCTCTCCGGTCTCTCGGAAGATGAATCGAATGGCATCGTCGGCTCGTCAAACTTCGTCGCCACACTGGACAAGCCGGAGGCAAAGGCGTTCGTGGCCGCCGTGCACAAGCGCTTCGGCGACAATGCAGTGGTTTCCAATACCGTCGATGCCCACCACACACTCACGCGCTTCTTTATCGAAGGTGTGAAGAAGGCTGGCTCTGATGATAAGGAAAAGATCACCGACGCGATGGTCGACCAGTCGCTTATGAGCGCCAACGGCGAGGTGTACCTGCGCGCCAGCGATCGCCACGTCGATCTCAATGTGCTGATCGTGGAAGCCCAAGGCGGCCAGATGCGAGTCTTGAAGGATCTTGGCCTTGTCAAGGCCCCAAGCCAGTGTCCCGCTTGAGACCTGATCGTGCCTGAAGCGGCGGCGGCGCCTCTGCTGTCAGTCGAGACGGTCACAATGCGCTTCGGCGGCATCGTGGCCCTCGATGGCCTGAGCCTGGCGCTGCAGCGCGGCGAGTTGCGCTGCATCCTCGGTCCCAATGGTTGCGGCAAGACTACTTTGTTCAACGTGCTGACAGGCGAACTGAAACCCACCTCCGGGCACATCCGTTATGGCGGAGCGGCCATCGGCGGTCTATCGCCCCAAACGATTGCGCGGCTGGGCATCGGGCGCAAATTCCAGGTGCCGGGCATCTACGCAGATCTCAGCGTGTCGGAGAACCTCGAGGTGCCGCTTGCCGCCGCCAGCCGCAAGCCGGGTGTCCTGTCCTTGCTGCGGTCCGGCCCGGAAAGGCGAAAGCTGAGAAACTTGCTAGCCTTCGCTGGACTGGAGTCAAAGGCCGCCACGCTCGCAGGCGAACTCGCGCACGGCGAGAAGCAGCGCCTCGAGATTGCCATGCTGCTGGCGGTGGAAGCCGATCTGCTGCTGCTTGATGAACCCACCGCTGGCATGTCCAAGGGCGAGACGGCTACCATCGCAGATCTCGTCCGAAGGCTGTGCAAGGATTTGGGCAAGACAGTGCTGGCCATCGAGCACGACATGAACTTCGTTCGTGATCTGGCCTGTCCCGTTATTGTAATGGCACGCGGCGCAGTCATTGCCCAAGGCAGCTTCGAAGAGGTGCGCGCCGATCCGAAAGTAATCGAGTCCTATTTGGGCCGGGCCGCATGAGGCTGGATGTCGAAAATCTCGCTGCGGGATACATCAAGGGCAGCCGCGTGCTCGATGGTGTTTCGCTCTGCGTAGAACATGGCGAGGCGGTGGCCCTGCTCGGCCGCAACGGCATGGGCAAGTCGACACTGCTTCGTACCATTGTCGGTCATCTGAGGCCGGTCAGCGGCTCCATCCGGCTGGGCAACGGTGAGATCGGGGCCCTGCCACCCTACCGGATCGCCCGTGCCGGTATCGGCTATGTTCCGCAAGGTCGCGAGATTTTCGCAGACTTCACCGTCGACGAAAATCTGCGCATGGGTGTGCTTGGCAAGAGGGGACTCGGCCGCGACGTGCCGGGCTGGGCCTATGACCTGTTTCCCATTCTGGGCGAGCGCCGCCAACAACTGGCAGGCACCATGTCCGGTGGCCAGCAGCAGCAACTCGCCATCATGCGCGCCCTTGTCGGCATGCCCGATCTGCTGCTTCTCGACGAGCCCTCCGAAGGCATACAGCCTTCCATCGTCCATGACATCGGCACTGTGCTCAAGCGATACGCGGAAGAGCGCCATCTCACCATCCTGCTGGTCGAGCAGAACCTGGATCTGGTGAATATTCTCGCCTCGCGTGCCCTTTTCATGGAGAATGGCCAGATCGCCGAAACGCTTTCCGACATGGGCCGCCTCGCATCCGACGATACCCTGATCCACCGCTACCTCTCGGTCTAGGCGCAATGGAAACAGTTTTCGCAATTGGCTTCGACACCCTTAGCTTTGTTCTCACCCTGTTGCTCGTCACCCTGGGGCTGGTCGTGATCTACGGCATGATGAATGTCATCAACATGGCCCATGGCGAGTTGTTCCTGCTTGGCGCCTACACGTTGGTGGCGGTGCAGGAGGCTGGCGGTTCGTTCTGGGCGGGCTTGCTGCTCGCTCCCCTCATGGTGGGCGTGGCCGGCCTACTCATTGAGCAGTTTGTCATTCGCCATGTCTATGGGCGGGCCATCGATACCATTCTGGCCACATGGGGCATTTCGATCGCATTGAAGCAGGGGATCATCATCCTGTTCGGTCCTGCGGCCATCAGCGTCAGCAATCCGTTTCCGGGCGCAGCCCACATTTTCGTCTTCGATTATCCAGCTTACCGTCTGTTCATCATGGCAATTTCCGCTTTGCTCGCAGCCGCCACCTATCTCCTGCTCTATGCGACTTCCCTTGGTCTGCAGATCCGTGGCGTCATCGCCAATCGTGCCATGGCCAGCGCACTCGGCATCAATACGCGCTTGATGGACCGAGGCACCTTTGCGGCAGGCGCGGCGCTGGCCGGCATTGCGGGGGCGGTCATGGCACCAATCATGAGCGTTGACCCGCAAATGGGTGTCGGTTTTCTGATCCCCGCCTTCCTTGCCGTTCTCGTCGGTGGGTTGAACTCCCTCGTCGGCGCGACCTTCGGCGCCGGAATCATCGGCGGCGCCACCACGACGCTATCCAGCGTCATGTCACAGGCCATGGCACAGATCGCGGTCTTCGCTCTCGCCATCATCATCATCAGGCTGTTCCCTGCAGGCCTGTCGAAGAGGCAACGCTGATGCAGATGCGGCTTGCGCCCATCCTCACGCTCGCCATCGCCGTAGCCCTGTTGCTGGCGCCACTGGTCCTGGACGACTGGCGGATCAGTCAACTGGCGCAGCTTCTCACCTACGGCCTCTTCGCCCTCAGCCTCGCCTTCATCTGGGGACAGGCCGGCATCCTGTGTTTCGGACAGGCCATCTTTTTCGGCGCCGGCGCCTATCTCATGGCGCTGATCACATTGGGCGACCTGCCGTTTCTCGGAGACAGTCAATGGACCGGAATGGCGGCCGCGATGCTGGGTGCCGGCCTGATCGCCGGGCTGTTGGGCCTGTTCCTGTTCGGCGGTCGCGGGCTGTCCGGTGCACATTTCGCCATCGTCACGCTCTGCGCATCTGTGATTGCCGAGGTCGCCGCCCGGCGATGGAGTTTCATCGGTGGGTTCAACGGGCTCCTTGGCGTGCCTCCACTGATGTCGCCGGTCGACCGCAGCGACATGTTCCTGTCGTCGATCGAAACCTACTTTCTGGTGTTCGCTGTCGTCGCCATCGCCTATCTGTTGCTCTTGTGGCTGAGCCGTTCGCCATTCGGCACTTTGATGGCCGCAATCCGCAGCAACGAGCACCGTACGCGCTTCTTCGGCTACAATACCATGATGGTCAAGCTGTTCGCCTTTGTCATATCCGGCATGCTGGCGGGTTTGGCGGGAGCCCTGTTCACGGCCCAGTTCGGCTTTGTGTCGCCGCCGTTGCTTGGTTTTGCGCTGTCCACGGAAGTGCTCATCTGGACTGCCGTCGGTGGCCGCGGTGTCCTCATGGCTGCATTGTTGGGCGCCATTCTGGTTCGGTCCACGGAGCATGCCCTGTCCGATGCACTCGGCGAATACTGGCTTCTGGCCATGGGACTTCTCTTTGTGGCGGTGGTTATCATTGCACCCCACGGACTGTTTGGCAGGCCCCTCCGCCTGCCACCGCCCCGGCGCTTCACCGGCGGTGACCGTTAGGTGTCCGAGTTCCTACGCTTCCCCGCCTCATGATGCGTCCGGCAGAATGCCTCACCCTGGCGCCTCCAGTTGTGGACTCTCAACAGGTTGGTGGGGAATTGCTTCGCCAAGACGATTCCGTCTTGGCGCATTTCGCACTAATCCTCCAAACTGCAAGACATCTCGTTGTCTTCACCTGCAAATCGAGAGCCAGGACAAATCATGTTCAGAGGTGACAGAACAAGTGTGCACTCCCTGCACGCTATGCCACTTCGTTGCAAATTGCCGGGCGTTCCCTGCTCACCGTGCCAGGTTTCCCTGCAAGATTCTTTAGGAAATTCTAGGTGGGACACGTTGCTAGATAGGCATATTTTATGCCGGCGTCGCGGGAAAGAGACTGCAAAATGAGAAAGCACCCTGCAGTTTCGGTGTTATCAGGGTATTCCGCTTAGAGACGCGTTCGCCACAGACTTGCTCCACCATCATTTTTTGAATGCCCTCAAAGCCGGCATCGACATCAGCAGTTCGACTGAAATGATATCCGCTGCCGTCATGTCCGCTGCGGCTTTGCGCAACTTGGCAGCCGTCGCCGTCCCGGCTTCGATATCGCATTGCGGTCATGCCCGAAGACGTCGTCAGCTGGTGCAAGTTAGCTCATTCTTGCGCATCTCTTGACGCCGAACACTTTCCCGGTTGCATACAAATGTACGGGATTCTTACGCAAATTATTGGCATATTTCGCGGAAGATTGCAGGCCGATCACTCTGGAGTCCAAGCTTCGCACCGAAGAGGAACCCACGTCGTGCTGCAACAGTTGAAACAGTTCAAGCTCGAAGTCAGCGGAAACATGGGGATCATCTTCAGCATTTGTCTGGTGCCTCTGTTGCTGGCAGCCGGGTCCGCAATAGATTACTTGCGCTATAACAACACGCGGACAGCAATCAGGGCTGCATTGGACGGTGCCGCCATGGCGGCGGCCTTGCCGGCTGATGCGACCAACAAGGAACGCATTGACATCGCCAGGTCGTATTTCGACAAAAACCTGACGGAGCTTTCCATCTCATTGCCGAAACTCAATGTCACCATCGACGATGACACAGTCACGGCATCCGTCGACACTGCCATGCCGACATCATTCATGCTGCTCGCCGGCATCAATGATATGAGGATCAACGAGTTCTCCGAAGTCATGCGGCCGTTCGCTGGCCAGGCTGAAGTGGTTCTTGTGCTCGACTATTCGCTATCGATGAAGGACGACGACAAGTATTTGCGCATGGGCGCCGCTGCGTCGGAAATGATCAAGGAACTCTATGACGCTATTCCAGCCGGGAAGTTGAAAATGGGGCTCGTCCCTTTTTCCGGCATGGTATTCACCAGCATGAACGCATCGTATGTGACGCAAGTTTCTGCTGGATCGACGTGGACCGGCTGCACCCAGGACCGCACATATCCTTTCAACACGACGGTGAGCACGCCGACCTCGGACCCTGAAAGCAAATGGGGTTACTATGACAAGAACAAGCAGAACTCCGGGAGCTATGACTGCTCCGCATATCAGAGCAAGGGATTGAAAGTCATTCCGCTCACCACAGATATTGGAGCGCTCCAGACAAAACTGTCAGCCATGAAGCCTCTCGGCTACACCAACATTACGCTCGGCGCGGAATTTGGCTTCAATCTCCTGGATCCCGACCTCCCGTACGATGAGGGTCTGCCATATTCAAACCGCAAGAACCGAAAATACCTCATCTTGCTCACCGACGGCGTGCAGACCACAAATCAGTGGGGCCCGCTCGACAGTCGCACGGTCGCCAACGCTGGGCCGAACCTCCTGTCCATCTGCCAGAGCATGCGTGACCTGAAGATCACAATCTTCACGATCGCCTATGACGTCACCGATCCAGCTGTGACTTCGCTGCTTCAGCAATGTTCGCCCGGAAAATACTATGAACCGAGTGCCGACGGGTCTGAGATCAGCAAGGTGTTCTCGCTGATTACACGTCAGATACAGAACAGAACTGCAAGGTTATCGCGGTAAACGACAATGTGACGTCGGCACCGTTGGCCTTGCCCCGGTTTCTTATCCAGCTTTGAGTTCGCTCTGACGGTTCACTATGCCCTGTTGGGCGGTTGAGTTCGCGTGAAAGGCGCAGCCCTGAGAGCGATGTGTCGGCCAGCTTGCTGTTCTCGTCCTCGAGCTGCTTGGCCTCCGGCACGCCCAGTCCGCCATACCGGGCCTTCCACCTGTAAATGCGTGCATCGCTGCCGCCGTGCTTGCGGCAAAGATCGGAAACCGCAATCTCCGTCTCGTGTTCCTTAAGGATGCCGGTGATCTGCTCTTCGCCAAACCGCTTCCGCTTCATCTTTCTGGTCTTTCACTCAAGGCCGGAGCTAACTTCAATCTGGATTGGGATGCGGGGGCAAGATCAGCGCTTCGCGATGTTTTTCTATTGCGGCGTGCGGACAGTCGATATGTGAGCCGCGGTCACAAACACAACTGCGCAGGACTGTGCCGCACACTTCGATAGCTTGCTGTTGGATTCGACCGATTCATCGGCACTCTTATCTTTGGTGAGAGGGATGTCGAAGAGAGGCAACCAGGCGTGTCGAGCAGGCTCCACCAGGGCGCTGACCAATGGTACAGCGCATGGCTGTATATCAATGTTGGGAAACACGCAGTCATCTGTTGCCATGCCGCATCAGGTCGCTGTGGCAAGCACGTGGCTCTACCTCGCCATCTGGCGCTGGCATTTCTGAGCCGGCTGATGCGCTCACTCTGGTCCCACTTGAGAGGCGTGCCGATTGGCCTTTGCTGCGTGGAGCGATGAGGCGCGGCAAAGGGTTCCAAGCAGACGTCCGAGTATTTCCTCCGTTTACCGGTACTGACCCAAGAGCAACCTGACTTTTGATGGAACCATCAAAAGTCAGATCAGTTGCTCGCTC
>CAZECZ010000139.1:0-11243 GCA_964510815.1 uncultured Aestuariivirga sp. | reverse complement strand
GAAAACAGCTGAACGCCCGCGGGCAAACCGGCCAGAAAGCGGTCAAACGCCAAGAATGCTCGATCGGCATCGCGCATCTGGGCAAGCACCGTCAGCAACTTCGGCATGATCTCCGTGAGTAGCTCACGCGTCCGGGCACTGCGGGTCGCGGGATATCGGCCAAAATGCCAGCCCCTGATGGTCGCGGACACCTCGCTCGGGGCCTTGAACCCCATGCGGGACAGGGTCTCGATGGTTTCGGGGTCATCTTCGCCGCCCGTAAAGACCAGGCTTCCAGTGTCTGTTGCGAGCTCCGAGGCATCTTCAAATAGTCTGGCATAGTGGCCTTGGACGCATTCGAGAGTCGAGCGCACCGCAGCTTCGAAAGCCGGCCCATGTGGAAATCCGGCAAGTCTCGCAAGAGATTCAAAAGCGGGCTCTCGTTCTGGCAAAGTGTGGGTCTGCTCGTCGTTGACCATTTGGACGCGGTGTTCGATCCGCCGCAGAAACCGGTAGGCTGTCTTGAGCTCATCGGCTGAGCCGGGCGAAATCCATTTCGCCTCCGCCAATGCATCGAGCATGGCCAAAGTGCCACGTCCACGAAGATCCGGGTTGCGGCCACCTGCGATCAATTGCTGGGTCTGAACGAAGAATTCAATCTCCCGGATGCCGCCCCGCCCGAGCTTGAGGTTGTGTCCCTTGACCTTGATGTCCGCATGCCCCTTCACGGCATGAATTTGCCGCTTCATCGACTGCACGTCGGCGATGGCTGCGAAGTCGAGATACTTGCGCCAGATATACGGCTTGAGCCGATCCAGGAATTCGGCGCCAAGCGCGAGATCACCGGCAGCCGGCCGTGCTTTGATCATGGCTGCACGTTCCCAGTTCTGCCCCATATTCTCGTAGTAGATGGCGGCCGCTTCCACCGAGATGGCGACCTGCGTGGCGCGCGGATCAGGGCGCAAACGCAGGTCCGTACGAAAGACATAACCGTCTTCCGTCACATCCTGCATCAGACCGACAAGCTTGCGGGTGAACCGGACCCAATAGGTCGAGGGATCGGTGTCAGATGCCAGCACCGGACTCTCATGGTCGTAGAGGATGATCAGATCGATGTCGCTTGAATAGTTGAGTTCAAATGCTCCCTGCTTGCCCATCGCCAAAGCGACAAAGCCGCAGCCCTTGGAAGGCGCGCCGGCATCGGCGAGGTTCAGCTTTCCGGTACGGGCGCCATCCCGCAACAGCCAGTCAATCGCCGCGGCGAGACATGCGTCGGCAAGATGCGTCATTGCTTGGGTCACGCGCTCGACGGTCCATACGCCCGTCAAATCGGCTACAGCAATCAATAGAGCAGCATCAGCCTTGACCTTTCGCAGAAGCTGCATCACCTCGGGCTGCGACCTATCTGCCTCGATCATCCGGAGGTGTCCGACGACTTCTTCAAACAGAGCCTCGGCCGGCTCTTGAAAGACGCGCGCGGCGTAGGCCAGGTCCCGCTCCATCAACCTCCGCAGGTAGGGTGAGCCACCAACGATGGAATCAACATCACAACCCGCGAACACGCCGCGCAGGGCAACGGGAAGATCATCGCGGAATTGGCCGGCGGCGGTTTGATCGACCGGCGGCGGAAGGCTGTCATGCGGCATGGACCGCTTTTAGCTGGCCTGCCGGTGAAGCGGAAGCACAAGCTTGGCGAGCAGGCCTGGGCGGTTGTCTTCAAGGTGCAGTTCGCCATTGTGAAGCTTCATCACGCCTGACACCAGGCTGAGACCAAGACCGTTGCCGGGTTGCGACCGGCTATCGTCGAGCCGGACGAAGCGCTCCGTCACCCTGTCGCGGTCCTCAGCAGGAACTCCTGCGCCATGGTCGCCAACGGAGATGACGACCTTGTCGCCAGTCACCGCGCCTGTCACATTGATCTCTGGTGGCTGCTGGTCCGTTCCGCCATATTTCAGCGCGTTGTCGATAAGGTTCGCAATGGCTTGCGCCAGGAGCTGGCGGTCGGCGGTAACGTCCAGTTGGCCTGTCACATCGCTGGTCAGGGAGCCCCCCTGCTCTTCCGCCATGGGCTCATAGAGTTCCACGACATCTGCGATCACCGAACTGGCGTCCATCGGTGCGAGGCCGCTGCGTGACTGGCCTGCCTCTGCCCGGGCAATCGAGAGAAGCGCGTTGAATGTCGCCAGCAGCCGGTCGGACTCCTCGACAGTCCGTTCTAGCGCCGCGCGATACTCCTGTTCGGAGCCAGACCGCAATGCAGCCTCGACCATGGCCTTTACTCGGGTCAGTGGCGTCTTCAGATCGTGGGCCACATTGCTGGAGACTTCCTTCATGCCCGCCATCAGCCGTTCGATCTGTTCAAGCATGTCGTTGAGCGCGAGGGCCAGGCGGTCCAGTTCATCGCCCGACCCGGTCACTGGCATGCGGCCACCCATGTTGCCTGCCATGATCGAGTGACTGGCTTCGGTGATAGCATCCACGCGCCGCAGGAAGTTGCGGCTCATCAGCAGTCCGCCACCCAGGCCCAATACCATTGCAATGGCGAGCGCGTAAAATATGGTCGTACGGATGATGGCGGCAAACTGGCGCAAGGCAGCCACATCACGCCCGACGACCAAGTCGAAGTCACCCGCAAGATCGGTATGGAACGCGCGCGCGATGTGGCGTTCAGTCGTTCCACCGCGCTGGACATCCAGCGGGAATTCAATCCAGCTGGTTTCCTCGACCGGAACGTGAGGCATGGTTGTGAGATTGCCCGCGACGCGCCGGCCTGAAGAATCGGCAAGGAGGTACACAGAGCCGGTATCATCCGCGCTGCGGCGCTGCACAGTTTCAATGATGCCGCGCAATCCACGCTGCCGATATTGATCGGCAAGCGCCTGGATCTCGGCGTGGATGGTTTCGTCGGTCTGCCGCTCCAGCAGCACGGCGGTGTTCCAGTAGACATAGCCCAGCAGCGCTGCGACCGAGACCGCAAACAGAATCAGATAGAGCGTCGCAAGGCGGAAAGTCGACGTGCGGAGGAGCTTGAGACTAGCTGTCACGGATCATGTAACCGGCGCCACGCACCGTCTGCAGGATCGGCTCGTCATAGCCCTTGTCGATCTTGGATCTTAGCCGCGAGATGTGGACATCAATAACGTTCGTCTGCGGATCGAAATGATAGTCCCAGACGTTTTCCAGCAACATGGTTCGCGTGACGATATGACCAGCATTGCGGACGAGATACTCCAGCAACTTGAATTCTCGCGGTTGCAGGATAATCGGTTTCCCGCCACGCGTCACAGAACGCGATAGGAGGTCGATTTCAAGGTCTGCGGCCTTCAGGCGGGTTTCCAGCGGGGCGTCGCCTGCCCGGCGGGCGAGGTTCTCAATGCGTGCCAGCAGCTCTGAAAACGCGTACGGCTTGCCGAGATAGTCGTCGCCACCGGCCCGGAGTCCCTTCACGCGTTCATCGACATCGCCGAGCGCACTCAGGATCAGTGCCGGCGTCTTGATACCATCCTCGCGCAGCTTGCGGATGATCGACAGGCCGTCGAGCTTCGGCAACATCCTATCGACAATCAGGACGTCATGTACGCACTCGGACGCCATGTTCAGCCCTTCTTCGCCGTCGCAGGCATGATCGACCACGTGGCCGCTCTCGCCTAGACCCTTGATGAGCCACATGGCCGATTCACGATCATCTTCAATGACAAGAATGCGCATGGAGTTCTGACGAGACGTTTCCTTGTTCTGCGACATCGACTCAGCTTCGATAACTTGCATGTTCCGTCTCTCCTGAAAAGGGGTACGCGGAGGCAGCATTCCAGGAACCGGAGGAATGCTGGCCTCCGCGCGGGGGCACACAGACGCGGAGCGGGGGGTTGGGGGCGTTGTCCGCGTGCCCTTGGTTTAGATCATCCCAAATTGGCCGGCAGGGCGATGAAGCGCTGGCCTTCGCCAGACTTCACCAGCATCAGCACCCGCTTCTTGCCAGCGGACTTGATTGCGTCCCGGATATCGGAAGGTTCATGCACTTCGGTACCCGCCACCTCGAGGATCGTATCACCGGCCTTCAGGCCACGATCGTCAGCGGCACTGCCTGGCTCGACCGAGGTGATCGTGACGCCGTTGCCATCCTCGGCCGGTGCCACCTGGATGCCGAGGGACGACAGCGAAGCGGGACCCTCTGTGCTCTTGGCGGAGGCCATCTGCTTGTCAGTTGGCATGACGCCAATGTCCACCGTCACATCCATGGTCTTGCCCTTGCGGACAATGGTGACCGGTACGGACTTTCCGGGCGGAATCTGAGCCACCTTGCGGGCCAGGTCACGGCTGTCGATCACGTCCTTGCCATCGACCTTGAGGATCGTGTCGCCGGTTTGCAGGCCAGCTGCCAAAGCGGGAGAGCCGGCTGTGACATCGGCCACGATCGCACCCTTGGCCTCGCTGAGACCGAGACTCTCAGCGATATCACTGGTCACTGGCTGGATCTGGACGCCAAGCCAGCCGCGGGTGACGACACCGTGCTCCCTGAGACTCTGGATCACGGTCTGGGCGGTCGATGCCGGGATGGCAAAGCCAATGCCGACGGAACCGCCTGACGGAGAGAAGATTGCCGTATTGATGCCGATCACTTCACCATCGAGGTTGAATGCCGGACCACCCGAGTTGCCGCGGTTGATGGCCGCATCGATCTGCAGGAAGTCATCGTACGGACCTGCACCGATGTCACGGCCACGGGCCGAAATGATGCCAGTCGTCACGGTGCCGCCAAGACCGAAGGGATTGCCCACCGCCATGACCCAATCGCCGACACGCGGTTCGGTCTGGGCGAAGTTCACATGGGCAAATGTCTTGTCTGCCTTGATCTTGATGAGGGCAAGGTCGGTCTTGGGATCAGTGCCGATCACTTCGGCCTGATATTCCGTGCCATCGCGCATCTTGACGGACACCTGGTCGGCATCCTTGACGACGTGGTTGTTGGTGACGGCATAACCATCCGCGGTGATGATAAAGCCTGACCCCTGGGCCATGCCTTCACGCGGTGGCGCCTGGAACTGGCGGCCCTGGCCCGGCGGCTGGAACTGCTTGAAAAAGTCGCGGAACGGGCTGTTCTCCGGAAGGTCAGGCATAGCCATCTGGTTGCTTCCATCGGCCGCCACAGTCGAGAACTTGACCTCAACGCTGACCACTGCAGGCATCACGCGGTCGACAAGATCGGCAAAGCCACGGCTCGGATCAATGGCCGTCTGGGATTCGGCGCGCACCGGCAGGGCGGGCATCACCGTCACGGCGGTGGTCACGGCGGTGGCAAGCATGAGGCCGGCGACAAGCGTCTTGATGACGCCCGAGGCACGGGGAGTGGTGAGATTGGTCATGTCGGTGATCTCCATCGAACTTTTCAATGATGGAGATGTAGGCCACCCCGACTTACAGCAAGATGGCAGGCGGATGAAATTTCCGTAAGGCTTGCGGCTATTCCAAGGCCTTTTCAAGGGCTTGCCGCTCTTCATCGGACAATGGCCGTTCCGGTGTCGTGGCAGCGTTCGGACGCCGTCTCAGGAGCATGGCAAAGACCGCAATCAGCAACACGGCGAAGGGGGTCGCCCACAGCAACACGGTCTTTGCCGTGAATCGAGGCTTCAGAAGCACAAAATCCCCATATCGGGACACGACAAAGTCCATCACTTGCTCATCGCTGTCGCCCTGGCTCAGCCTTTCCCTGATGAGGGTCCGGAGGTCCTTGGCCAGGGGCGCATCGGAATCATCGATCGACTGGTTCTGGCAGACAAGACAGCGGAGATGACTCGACAGGGACCGGGCGCGGGCTTCAAGCGCCGGGTCACTCAGCAGTTCGTCCGGCGTCAGTGCGAAGGCAGGAATGGCCCAGAGCAGCACGAAAACGATGGCAAGCGCCCGTCTCATTCAGCTGGAACCGCACTCGATGCGATATTCCGCTTTGGAGCGCCGACCCTGTAACGGCGATCGGACAGCGACAGGAAACCGCCCAGGAACATCACAAGTGCGCCAAGCCAGATGAGATTGACAAGTGGATTGAAATACATCCGCATCGCCCGTCCGCCATCGCCAGTCGTGTCGCCCATAACGACATAGAGATCGCCGGGAAGCGTCTGGTGCAGGCCGACCTCCGTCGTCGGCATGCCGGAGGGTTTGAAATTCCGCTTCTCCGACACGAGCGTCGTGACATCAGCGCCATCGCGCGTCACCCGGAAGTGCCCGGCCAGACCGGTGTAGTTCGGACCCGAAAGCGGTGTTTCCCCGGTGAAAGTCACGGTATAGGCGCCAACGTCGGCAGACTCGCCCTGCTTCAACGCAACGATCACTTCGACCTTCCACAACGAGATTGCGATGATGCCAGCAATCATGATGCCCAGTCCGCCGTGGGCCAGAATCGTGCCCAGGGCCGATCGTGGCAAGCCCTTGAAGCGATGCCAGCTTGAAGACAACGGCACCTTGAACAGTGAGATGCGCGACGCAAGGTCGGTGATGGCGCCCAGGAACAGCCATGCCGCCAGTGCCATGCCAACGGGTGCCAGCCACGGCCCACGCACATTGATTGCAAACACCATGATACCAACAGCAACGGCGACCGCCAGTGCGATCCGGAGGCGGCGGAGCGCGGCAGCAATGTCGCCGCGCTTCCAGGCGAGGAAGGGTCCAACCGGTACCAGCAGCAAGAGCGGCAGGATGATCGGCCCGAAGGTCAGGTTGAAATAGGGCGGGCCAACCGAGATCTTGTCACCCGACAGGGTCTCCAGCGCCAGCGGATAGAGGGTTCCAATGAACACCGCCAACGCCGCAACGCAAAGCAACAGATTGTTGAGAACGAGGCCGCCCTCGCGGCTCACCGGCGAAAACAGTCCGCCTGCCTTCAACGCCGGAGCCCGCCACGCGAAGAGTGTGAGCGCTCCCCCGATGAACACGCAAAGAATGCCGAGGATGAAGACACCGCGGGCCGGGTCGACGGCGAAGGCGTGAACCGACGTCAGGACACCTGACCTTACCAGGAAGGTGCCGACAAGGGACAGGGAAAACGCCAGGATCGACAAGAGGATGGTCCAGATCTTCAGCGCGTTGCGCTTCTCCACGACAATAGCCGAATGGAGCAGCGCCGTCGCCACGAGCCATGGCATGAAACTGGCATTCTCGACGGGATCCCAGAACCACCAGCCACCCCAGCCAAGCTCATAGTAGGCCCACCATGACCCCATGGCGATGCCGATGGTGAGAAACATCCACGCCAGCAGCGTCCACGGACGCACCCAACGGGCCCAAGCCGCATCGACCCGGCCCTCGACAAGCGCTGCCAGTGCGAAAGAGAAGGCGATCGAGAGTCCGACATAGCCTGCGTAAAGGAACGGTGGATGGAACGCCAAGGCCGGGTCCTGCAGAATTGGATTGAGGCCCCGCCCTTCGATGGGTGGCGGCTCCAGACGGAGGAAAGGATTGGACGTGAGCACGATGAAAAGCAGAAAGGCGAGGCCGACTGAGCCCTGAACGGCCAACACACGCGCGCGCAGTTGCAGAGGCAAATTGCGGCCAAACAGGGCCACCGCCGCACCGTACAGAGCCAGGATCAGCACCCACAGGAGCATGGAGCCTTCATGGTTTCCCCAAACGCCACTGATCTTGTAGAGAAGAGGCTTGGCCGAATGGGAGTTCTCGAAGACATTTTGCACCGAGAAATCCGATACGAGATAGGCGTGGGTCAACGCAGCAAAGGAAGCGACGATCAGGAGGAGTTGCACCACCGCCGCTGAAACGCCCGATTGCATGAGTTGCCGGTTGCCGGTGTGAGCGCCCCATAGCGGCACGAGGAATTGAAACAGGGCCACGCCAGTGGCCAGAACCAGCGCGAAATGTCCGAGTTCGGCGATCAAGGGTTCGCCCCCTGGCCCAGCTTCACGCCCTTTGCCTTGAGGCTGTCAGCGAGTTCGCGCGGCATATAATTCTCGTCGTGCTTGGCCAGAACCGTGTCGGCGACAAAGCTGCCGTCTGGCTGCATCTTGCCTTCCGCCACCACGCCCTGTCCCTCGCGGAAGAGGTCCGGAAGAATGCCCTCATAACTCACCTTGACGGTGGCGATCTGATCGGTGACCAGAAAAGATGTCACGGCTCCGGGTCCCTTGGTGATGCTGCCCTTTTCAACCATGCCGCCAAGCCGGATGCGGTCGCCAACCTTGACATGGGTATCGGCGAGATCACTTGGCGTATGAAAAAAGGTGATCGTGCCGGAAAGCGCATACAAGATGATGCCAACCGCAACGCCCAAGATGGCGAGGCCGCCGAGGATCATGGTCAGGCGCTTCTGCTTGCGGGTCATGGAATGTTCATCTCCTGTGCGAGGCCTTCAAGTTGGGCCAATGCTTGCGGATCGTCCTTGAAATGATCCCGCGCCGTCGTATAGGCCGTCTTGGCCTTCTCAGTCTCGCCCAGAACGGTGCGGGCGCGGATCAGCCGCAGCCAGCCGTCGAGGTCCTTGCCATCGGTCTTCAGTTTCTCTTCAAGTCCGTCGACCATCGACCGTATCATGGCCTGACGGTCCTGGCTGGACATGTTTGCAGCCTGCTCCATCGTGCTTTGGTCCAGTGCCGGTGGCCGGGATCCGCCGCCGCTCAGGTCCTTGATCTCGGCCATCAACATTGGCCGCCACGGGGCATCGGCCGGCGACTCCTGCAAGAACGCATTGAATGCTGCCTTGGCCTCCTCGGTCTTGCCCTCCTGCTTGAGGGCCAGCGCCTGGAAATATCGTGCCTTGGGCATCCTCGGGTCCATCACCAGCGCTTCACCAAACAGTTTTCGCGCCTCGGCAGACACCAACCCACGGTTGGCCAATACCAGTGCTTCTCCATAGTCCGAAAGTGTCTCGGCACTGGGTTGTGAGAGCCTCAGAATGTTGCGCTGGGCCTCCGCCAAGTCGGACCAGCGTTCGGCGCGGCGGTAGGCCGGACCGATGACCTTCCATCCCGCCAGATCATCGGGGTTCTTCGCCAGATGCACCTCCACCTGCGCGATCATGGCTTCGAAATCGCCGGTTTCGGCGGCTTTGGCCATCCGCTCGGCGCGCGGCACGTCCGGCATGTTCGGGCTTCCGGAAGACAAATAGAGCGGCAAGGCAGCGGCTGGCAGCAGGAGGGCCGCCACAAGCGCCAGCCAGGCACCGCCGATCCGTTGTTTGGCCGGTTGCTGCGCATCAGCCGCGATGATGCGGCGGGCAATCTCGTTGCGTGCGGCGTCCGCTTCGGCAGCACCGATCATTCCGCGTTCGACATCGCGGTCGAGCTCGGCCAGCTGGTCACGGAAAATAGCCCGGTCGTAGGACTCCCGGTCTTCTGTGTTGGACGGCGCGGTGCTTCTCGCCACCGGCCACAGCAAGACTGCAATGACGGCCGCGGTCAGAACCGCAAAAATGACCCAGATCATGATGCGCTATGAGATATTCCCTTGGCCGCCATAAATGCAATTCTCGCCGTTGATTTCGTTTCTGGTCGCATTGTCGCATGGCAGCATTGGGGCGTCGGAAATCCCTTGGTCGCGCCATCTTCGATTTGTTACATAGCCGGTAATCTCAGGGAAGGCATTTGATGAAGCCGCGATATTCCGTCTTTTCGCTCGCGCGCAACGCGATGAACTACCACAAGGATTGGGAAAGGGCCTGGCGCTCGCCCGCGCCCAAGCGCGAATATGACGCCGTCATCGTCGGCGCTGGCGGCCATGGGCTCGCAACCGCCTATTACCTCGCCAAGAACCACAAGATGACCAACATCGCGGTGGTCGAGAAGGGATGGCTGGGCGGCGGCAATACGGGCCGCAACACCACCATCATCCGCTCCAATTACCTGCAGGACCCCTCGATCGCCATCTATGAGCTGGCGCGGTCACTCTATGAGGACCTGGCGCAAGACCTGAATTACAACGTCATGTTCAGCCCGCGCGGTGTCCTGATGCTGTGCCAGACGGAGCATGAATTCCGCGCCTTCAAGCGCACGGCGCACGCCAACCGCCTTGCCGGTCTCGACTGCCGCATGGTGACGCCGGCGGAGGTCAAGGAGATCGTCCCCATCATCAACGACGATCCCAACTGCCGCTATCCGATTCTCGGCGCCTATTATCAGCCGCGCGGCGGCACCGGGCGCCACGATGCCGTCGCCTGGGGCTATGCCCGCGGCGCAGATTCGATGGGCGTTGACGTCATCCAGAACTGCGAAGTCACCGGCATCCAGCGCGAAGGCGACAAGGTGGTCGGCCTCGAAACGACCAAGGGTGTCATCAGGACGAAGAAGATCGGGGTCGTCACTGCGGGCCATGTCTCCACTATCATGGACATGGCGGGGGTTCGGATGCCGATCGAGAGCCAGTGTTTGCAGGCGCTCGTCTCCGAGCCGATCAAACCTGTCATCGACTGTGTCGTCATGGCCAACACGGTGCACGGCTACATGAGCCAGTCGGACAAGGGCGAACTGGTGATCGGCGGCGGCACGGACCCCTACAACAACTATTCGCAGCGCGGTTCCTTTCCGGCGCTCGAACACACGATCACAGCGCTTGTCGAAACCTTCCCCATCATCTCCAGGCTGCGCATGCTCCGCATGTGGGGTGGCATCGTCGACATGACCGGTGACCGCTCGCCGATCATCGGAAAGACGCCAGTCGAGGGCCTCTATGTCAATTGCGGTTGGGGCACGGGTGGCTTCAAGGCTATTCCGGGTTCCGGCTATGTCTTTGCCGACACCATTGCCAATGACCGGCCCCACCCCATCGCCGAGCCATTCGGACTCAACCGCTTCGTGGAAGGTCGGCTGATCGACGAAAGCGTCGCGGCAGCCGTCGCTCATTAGAGGTTCAGAATGGTGGAAGCTAAGTCTCCACTCGAGATCGAATTCGACAAAGCCATGCACAACATCTACGTGCGCGCTAAGAAAGAAGCTCGTTACAACCCAACAATATTCCTCCAGATGCTACACGAACTCGGTGGGCTGATTACTGCAATTAGACTCATTCGCGCCGATATGCCTTCAGAAGGCTACACCAAACTTTGGGAAAAGGGTCGTCTCGACTTGACTGTCGAAGCACTCGCCGTCCAGCCAAAGTGGAAGGCCTTGTTTGTTGAAGACGACCTAATAAGAGCAAGAAAGCGGCTCGAGGATTACGGTTTCAAATTTGAGGGAAAAGGCTGATGCTCGTTGTGAAATGCCCCGTCTGTGGCGCCGAAGGCGACGAGACGGATTTCCATGCCGGAGGCCAGGCCCATGTCCGTA
>CAZECZ010000138.1:0-11378 GCA_964510815.1 uncultured Aestuariivirga sp. | reverse complement strand
CTCGCTCATCAATAGGTTGGTGCGTCATTGCTTCGCCAAGACGATTCCGTCTTGGTGCATTACGCACTAGAAAATTACGATATCGCTCGCCGCAAGAAGAGGAATTCCCGTCAGCGTGGCGAAGCGAACAGCGTCAGATGTACTTCCACCAGTTGGATCGAAGTAAAGTCCGGAATCAGCACCGCTGGTGTCGTAGATGAAGCGCGGACCTGTACCCGGCGCAGTCGCGATATCCGCTGTCTGGACCAGAGCGGCAGTCTGTCCGGCCACGAGGCCTCCGCCGAAGCCTGCTGCAGAAACATGAATGGAGTCGGCCTGCGTGACAAAGTCCGTGATCGTGTCATTGCCGCCAAAGAGCCGTGAGAACACGAAATCATCCGCACCGGCTCCGCCTGTCAGGGTGTCGTTGCCATCTTCCCCGGCAAGAGAGTTGTCATTTGCGTCACCCGTCAAGGTGTCGCTCAAGAAGCCGCCTACGATGTTCTCGATGTTCCGGATGCGGTCCTCGTCAACGCCGCCCACTTTTACTGTCACCGCGGTCGCACCGTTCAGTGTCACCTCGATGGCCTGCCCGCGATCACTGTAGTCGGCGGTGTCGATACCGCCTCCGCCATCCAAGATGTCCTGCCCGGCCCTTCCTCTCAAAAAGTCCCTTCCGCCACCGCCTCGGAGCACGTCATTGCCCGCGAGACCGATGATCGTATCCGCCCGGTTGCTGCCCGTCACCCGCATCTGCTCGAATTCAAAGAAGATCAAACGGTCGACGATGGCATTCGTATCCAGACTCCGGCGCACAAATGCGCCCGACTCATTCAGAACTCCGGACAGGCCGGTTTCGCCGACAGTGTAATCAAGGATCAGCAGGTCGGTGCCATCACCGCCGATCACCAAGTCGTCGCCAAGGCCGGGATTGATGATGTCGTCACCACCGCGTCCCGCCAACCCATTGTCGGAACGGCCCAACTGGGTCAGGCGGTCATTTCCGTTGCCCGCGATCATGTGTCCGATTTGCTCGAAGTCGCGGAAGTAGCTGCCATCCGCGAAGTTCACCGTATTGGCCACTCCCGACTTGAAGACGATGGCCTTGGACTGGTTTCCGAAATCCGCCGAAAGTGTATCAATGCCAGCGCCGCCGTCGTACTTAACGATGTCACCGGCCTGAATGAGACTAAAGCCGTTGTTGAACAAGCCGTTCCGAACGATATCGTCGCCGTCCCCACCGGAGAGCACATCATTCCCGATCGCGACGCCGAAAGGCGTATCGCAAACCAGTTCGTCATTGCCATTGCCGCCCAGCAACTCGTCGCTGCCGGTTAGTCCGAACAGTTTGTCATTTCCATTGCCCCCTGACAGCTTGTCCGAGGAACCGCTGCCCAAGCGGCCTTCGCTGCCGATGAGCGTGTCATCTCCTCCGCCACCGTCGATGATGTTGTTCCCGCCCCAGAAGCCGTCGAGCGTATCATCACCCTTTCCACCGATGAGTATGTCATCACCAAAGGTGCCGGCGATCCGGTCGTCCTTGGTGGTGCCGGTCACATGAACGGATTCGATGTTGAATGCGGCGATGTAATCGACCCAGGAGTTGTCGATGACATTGCGGCGAAGATAGGCTCCTCCTCCGCCGCCTTCCACGCCCGTCAGGTCAGACGTGTCGAGCACCGAGAAGTCGATGATGACGAGATCATTGCCCGCGCCACCATCGACGACGAAGTCCAACCCGAGTCCCGGATTGAGGATATCATCCCCGGCGCCGCCATAGAGCTTGTTGTCCACCCGGCCGAGTTGGGAAATCACATCGTCACCAGACCCGCCCGCAAAATAGCGGAGCTGCTCGAAATTGCGGGCATAGGTTCCGTCGCTGAAATCGAAATCGCCGGGGGCCGCGCTCGTCCAGACGATGTTTTCCGACTGGTTGAGAACGCCACGGACAGGGTATCGAAGCCCGTCCCACCGTCCAGCTCGAACAACGCGTCCGGCCCCACCACCGGACCGAGCGCATCAAAGGCGATATCCTCGATCAGATCGTCGCCGGCATTGCCACGAATGATATCGTGGCCATCGGCGATGCCATTATAGGCAAGGTCGAACGTTCCTTGCGCGGTGATGCGGTCATTGCCGTCTCCTCCCAGCAGCGTGTCCGATCCACCACCGCCACCTAGCCGGTCGTCACCGCCAAGCCCGCTGAAGTAGTCGTCATTTGGTGCCGATACCCAGGGAAACAGGAGATCGGACTGGCTGGCGCCCGTGATGTACAGGCGTTCGATATTCTGGTAGGAATAATTATCGGCCAGCGCGCCACCGGCGAGTTTGGCGCGTGACAGTGTGTTTGCATTGGTGAAGACGCCTGCCAGCTCTGGCAAGTCGGATAGTGAGAAGTCGATGATCAGGGTGTCCGTTCCACCTCTCCCGTCTATCGTATCCGGACCGCCAATGCCGCCTGAATACCAGCCACCGCCGCGGAGAGGCTGGAAGACATTGTCGACGTCACTGCCGATGAGTTCATCTGCATAATTTGTGCCGATGATGTTCTCAAAGCCGCTGATCTCGATGCCAATCGCTGCGCGGCCTGTCGTGTTAGTGGACAGATCGACCGTCACGCCGAGCCCGAAGTCCTTCCCCGACACATCGATCCCACCGCCAAGCACGGTGACAGTCTGGGCAAGTTGGTCGAATGAGATCGTATCGACGCCAGCGCCGCCAGAGAGTTTCTCACCGATACCATCATAGCCCGTCACGACGTTGAAACCCGTGAAGACCAGTTTCACTTCGTTCGAGCCGCCGTTCACGAAGTCATCGCCCGCGCCGCCGTTGACGATGTCGCTGCCCGCTCCGGCGAGAAGCATGTCGCTGCCAGCGCCACCTTCGATCCGGTCGCGGCCACGGCCGGACCGCACGATGTCATTGCCTGCATTGGTTATCAGGATGTTGTCGTAGCCGTCATCGGCTGCATTATCGAGGATGATCCGGTCATTCTTGTTTCCAGTCCTGAGCTCGCCCAGAGTCTGGAAATTTCGCTCGGTTTCACCATTCGCAAAGGTCAAGTCGTTGGTCAGACCTCCGATCCACCTGATGGCCACCTTTTGATCGGAGTAGTCGGCGGAGAGTCGATTGAATCCGGCGCCGCCGTCAAGAATATCGATGCTGACGAGGTCGAGGGTTCTCAAGTGATCGTCGCCATCGCCGCCCTCCAGCATGTCGAATCCCTCGCCGCCGTCGAGGTCGTCGTTTCCGTGCTGTCCGAAAAGCTTGTCGTTTCCCGCACCTCCACGGATGGTGTCGGCATCGAATTCATTTGCGATCGGCGAATTGCTGGTCGCTTCTGCAGAGTCACCGTATAATGTGTCATCGCCGCCGCCGCCCAGGATCAGATCGGCACCCCCAAGTCCGCTGATGATGTCGTTTCCATCCGAACCTTCGAGCGTGTCGCCCGTCCCCGCCGTGATCGCCGCCCCGGTGAATGGATCGTGGCGGCTCTTCAGGTCATCGAACGGCAGGGGCGAACCGATGAGGATCTCGATGCTTGTCAGCACGTCGCCGTCAGCGTCCCCTCCGGTACCGGTGCCGGACTTGAGACTGACGGACACCGGTGACTTCGATTGCGCATAGGCCGCGGTGTCCAGGCCAGCTCCACCATCCAGAAGGTCAGCCCCTCCGCCGCCGATCAGCAGGTCGTCGCCGGTGCCGCCGTACAATTCATCTTTGCCCTCGCCGCCGGCCAGAAAGTCGCTATTGCCGTGCCCATAAATAATATCGTCGCCGCCAAGGCCGCCGAGCATGAGGTTGAAGCCATTGTCACCATGAATGACATCGTTGAAATTCGTGCCCTCGTACCGCTCGATCGATATGAAGATATCGCCTGCGCCATCGCCCGTGAACAACATGGTCCGGAGATCGATCGTCATCCCACGTGTGGCGGTAACATAAGAGGCCGTATCGAGTCCCTCGCCGCCATCGAGCGTATCCTTGCCGCTTCCGCCAATCAGGCGGTCCGAACCGTCCCCGCCAAGGAGCTCGTCCCTGCCGCCATGACCAAAAAGAACGTCTGGGCCTTCATCTCCTTGCAGCTTGTCGTTGGCGGCACCGCCGCCGAGCGTGTCACGGCTCTTGCCCCCCCGCAGACTGGCTCTCACATCGACATCCGCATCGAGGATGAGTTCGTCGGCGCGCTCGCCGCCATTGGCCACAACGCGGCCGATATCGACGTGACGCTCCAAGAACTTGAAGCCTGCCACATCGAGACCATTGACGACTTCACCCGTCAGAATATCCCGGGCGCGGCTGACGGTCATCTTCTCGGCGATATCCTCGAGAATGCCGACTTGCCGCAAATTGCTGCGATTGCCAACATTGAGCGCAAGATCGCCACTGCCGAGCTCGCCGGCGAGTATGGGCTGATTGTCCTGGTCACCGTCAAAGTTCAACAGCACAAATCGGGGACTGTCGAAGCCAAATTCCACCGAGAACGGATCGATGCCGACTTCGAGATAGGCGTGAAGTCCACCGCTCAACATTCCGGAGGGATCAAAGAGATCGGAGATCGCGGTGCCAAGGAGCTTATTGCCGCGAACCTTGCCGTAGGCGTCCGCAAGGGCATCGCTCAGGCCAAACTTCACATTAGCGGTGATGTCACCGTCGACACCTGCCGAAGCAATCCCGACATTGGCCTCAACTCCAGCAGTTACGCTTGCTTCGATCTCGAAACCGGTGGTGACATTTCCAAGCTCGTCAAAAGCACGCGCAAAGAAGCCATCGAAAAAGGCCGAGGGATCTGACATGCCACCCGCGAAATAGTTGCGGGCGCCCTCCAGATCGAAGCCGAAGTCAAAGGCGGCATTGAGACCAAACCCGCCGCCAAGTGTGACTCCGACTGGACCAAGAACGGGATAGAACTGCGAGAACTCCTCGCTGAATCCGAAGCTTGTATTATACTCGAAAATGCTGACGTCTTGCCCCAGCAGCATCTCGCCGATCGTCCGAATATCGTTCAAGATGGGGAAGGCAAGACCGCCGCCCGCGACCGCATCGACAGCCGCAAGGAATTTTCCGAGATCGGCATTCTGCAGGGAGAAGGCATTCGGATCGCGGACGATCGTCAACGCCTGATCGAGCGCCAGTTCCGAGCGCAGGTCGCCGGTCACCACGGCTGATCCCAGGTCGATGTTAATCTGGCTGGCGTCCGCGAAACTGCCCAGCATGTCCGCGACATCTATGATGTCGGCAAGCCCTTTGATGGCAGCTGTTTCCTGGGGATCGAGGCCGGCGAAATCCAGTAGTGTCACTTTCGCCGAGCCAAGATCGGAGAGGACTGGAATTGGTTCGGTGAGGATGTTGATGATCGGTCGCAAAGGCGCCGTCACCTCGCCGATCTCAAGCAGGACCCTCCCGGCAAAGCCGCTGAAGAACGATCCGAGGTTGAGGTTCGAGTTGAGGAACGAGACCTGGGGCGCGACGCCAAAGTCGCTATTGTCGTCGAAGGGATCAACAATGGCGTGGTCGAAGAACCACGACAGCTTGAAGTCGGTGTCGAAGCGCGGCATCACCGCCCCCGCCGGTAACGCCATCAGAAGATCGAGGTTGACGTCTGCCGCGCCGCTCAGCGTCACGTCGATCAGGTCGCCGCCCAGTTCGCCGAGCCGGATCTTGCCGCTGCCATCCTTCAAATCCACGTCGAACCGTGCGCTGAAATCGGAAGCATCGAGGCTGCTGTCAGTGGCGAGCAGCCCCAGCCCACCCAGTTGCACCGTATCGTTGAATCCGGGCAGCTTCGCCTGCGCGTCGATTGAAATTTCGGTTTCCGGTCCTGCGGTGAGATAGAATCCACCCGTGTCGACACCGGCTGACATCTTGAAGGCCGCGCTGACAGACGTCTGCGTCATCGCGTCCGCTTCGAACCCAAGGTTGGGAAGACCGAAATCTGCTTCTGCCGCAACAGAGAGGGACTCTGCGTTGTGGTGCGCTATGAGATTGAGCTTTAGGTCACCGGCGTTGGTAAAGTCCGCGTCAATAGCGAGACCACTGAAACCGTTTCCGGCGAGCGCGGCATTGATGGCCGCTTCGACCTGCTCCTCCGAGAAATCACCTGTGGGTCCAGTGCCGCCCGCCGACACGAGGCCGTCCAGTCCATTCTTGATAACATCTCCGAAGGTCTTGGACTGGTGAAGCTGGCCGGCGCCGCCGTCAGCCGCGTCCTTCAGATTGTTGCCCAGCACCGGGAGCGTTTCAGCCCAAACCTGTGCCACGATATTGGCGTCGATCTGGGCAAGGGACTGGCCAATTCCCGAGGACAACTGACTAAGCTTGACGCTGGAAATGCTGCCAGCCATTCGCCAATCTCCGTAAAAGAACGGCGAACAGGTCCGGCCCGTCCACCTGATGCTGTTCTAGACTGAATTCATTGGCTGCCTGATCCGCCAGCAGCCTTGCCAATGCACGTGAATGAGCGAGAAGAGAACGAACCAACGTATGACGCTGCCATGGCTTCATGCGCTGTAATCAACATTCATACTTGCACAGACGCAGCACCCTGTCGAGTTCACCAGTGGACACAGGAACTGAATAAATAGGCGGCAACTTACCTCGGCTCCGGCACGTGCCGATCTCAAGGTGACGACTACGAGAAGTTGTGACGTGCGGCCTTGATCTGGACGGCATTGACCAGCGAGGTGATCTGCAAGAGTTCTTCGCGAAGCCGGGTTTCAACTTTCATCGTGACCTGGAGAAGTCCCAAGGTCCCTGGAGACAGCAAACGAAACCGATGCCCGGTTCTTCGCGGAGAGGTGGAACCCCGGTCTGAGGGCCGCGTCACAACATCGAGTGTTCGTCCTGGATCACCGCCTTGGGAGGTGCCGCGTGATTACGACGGATGGTCCGGGTAACCGGTTCCGGCTGGCCCCCGTGCAGTAACTTTGCGACGAAGATTCCGGCCCACGAACGAGTTGGATCAGATCGCCGGTCATTCTTGAAGGATCTCTCCTGGTCATGAATTACGAAGCCGAACTCTTTGATGCTGTCGGCAAACTGCCGGACCTGTTTCGGTCTCAACCTCCTGCCAGTATGATCATACTACTCTGACCCTGGGCAGCTGGCGATTCCATGTTCGAGTATTGCTCTCAGAGAACAGTCGCAGCATCGAGATCTGGTGCACGATATTACGGAACTGACCGTTCATGGCGTCGGCGCCGCATAAGTTGGGGTCCCTGCATTTCGCTTCGCGCCAGATGTTTCCCCGATAGCGATCAACTGATTTCATGTTCGGACAAATTCCGTTCCCCGATCTGGGGTGCAGGGAATTGGCGGGCAATCCATTGAGTTTGCGTGGTGACTCGCCGCCCAAATTCTTCCTGCGGGCTCAATTTGATCTCAGTTCGTTTCTGGAATGGCCGCGAGATTCCCGTGACTTGGCGATCCAGCAGCACCGACAATCTGGGCAAGAAACGCGATATTCGGGCCATTGATGAGGCATGACGGGCGACGGGGTCAACGACGCCCCGGCGCTCAAGAAGGCCGACGTCGGTATCGCCGTCAGCGGGGCGACCGATGCGGCGCGGGCCGCGGCCAACTTGGTGCTCACTGACATCGGACTTTCGGTCATCACCAAGGCAATCGAGGAGGCGCGGAAGATTTTCGAGCGGATGAACAGCTATGCAATATTCCGCGCTGCCGAGACGATCCGTGTCCTTGTCTTCATGACGCTGTCCATTCTGGTGTTCAACTTCTACCCGGTCACCGCCGTCATGATCGTGCTGCTGGCGATCCTCAATGACGTCCCGATCATGATGATCGCCTATGACAACGCTCCGGTGACCGAACGCCCGGTGCGCTGGGTCATGCATCGCGTTCTGACGCTCAGCATCGTGCTGGGTGTGATGGGCGTCATCTCCACCTTCTCGTTGTTCTGGATTGCCGAAGAATACCTCAAGCTGCTGGTGTCCGGCCACCTCACCATCTTCCTGACCCGCAACACCGGCGTCATCTGGCAACGTCCGTGGCCCGCATGGAAACTGGTGCTAACGACGGAGACGACCCAGCTGATCGGAACCCTGGCCGCCGTCTACGGCTGGTCGGTAACGCCGATTGGCTGGACCTATGCCCTCGCAGTGTGGGCCTACGCGCTGATCTGGTTTTTCATCAACAGCTCCGTGAAGATCAACGTCTACCGTCTGTTGCGGCGCTGACTGCCGTGGCGGATCTGGTATCGATGACAAGCGGGCGACGCTCAGCTGTATGTCATTGTGGAGTCCCAGCCTGGATTTAGGCAACCGAACTGGAAAAGGAACGTGGTCATGAACAAGAAGACCCCAGACAAGAGACCGCGAACAGCGACGTCCGACAGGGCGGCCGAGCCGCTTCCCTGGCAGAGTCCAAAGGACGCCTGCGACGACAGAGAGGCGTTGGCGCGCGTCCAAACGATCATGAAGGGTACCAGTTACCGGCTGGCCGAACACGATGTCGAATTCCTGGAGTCGGATCATACCCGCGGTCCACGGCTTCAGCTCGACTATCTCAAGCCCGAACTGGGGCTTCGCGACCACGGGATTGGCCACACCATCGTCGTGTTCGGCAGCTCGCGGCTCCTGGAGCCGAATGCCGCGAAACGGCGGCTGGCGGCGGCCACCGAACGGCTTGCCAAGGAGCCGGACAATGTCGAGTTGATGCGTGCTCTCAAGGTGGCTGAGCGCGGCGTGGCAAACAGCCGGTATTATGACGTCGCGCGCGACTTTGCCCGGCAAGTCGGCCGCAGTACCGAGCGCAGTCATGGCGACCGGGTTGCGGTGATGACGGGCGGTGGTCCAGGCGTGATGGAGGCAGCAAACCGGGGTGCTTTCGAAGTGGGCGCGCGCTCGATCGGGCTCAACATCTCGCTTCCGCACGAGCAATATCCGAACCCCTATCTCACTCCCGGGCTGTGCTTCCAGTTTCACTACTTTGCCATGCGCAAGCTTCATTTCCTGCATCGCGCCAGGGCCCTCGTGGCCTTTCCAGGTGGTTTCGGCACCTTTGACGAGCTGTTCGAGACTCTCACCCTGATCCAGACCAACAAGATCGCGGCCCTGCCGGTCGTCCTTGTTGGCCGCGCGTTCTGGTCGCGGGCGGTCAACTTCGACTTCCTTGTCGAAGAAGGAGTGATCGGCGCGAGAGATGTCGATCTGTTTGAGGTGGTCGAGACTGCCGACGAGATCCACACGCACATTGCAAGCTGGCATGCCGACAAGGGCAAGCCGCTTCTTGACTGAACCGAGGGGGGCCATGATGCGGCTTTCATGTCATGGCGCGGCGGGCCAAGTCACAGGCTCTTGCCACCTTGTGAAGGTGGGCAACACGCGAATCCTGATCGACTGCGGGATGTTCCAAGGCGGCCGCGAGATCGAGGAAGAGAACAGCGAACCCTTCGGCTTCGATCCCGCCGAAATCGATGTCCTGCTCCTGACTGACGCCCATCTCGACCACTGCGGACGCATACCGCTCCTGGTCAGCAAGGGGTTCCGAGGCGAAATCATCTGTACGGCCGCAACGCGTGAACTGGCACGGCTCGTCCTTCTCGATGCGGCACATCTCCATGAAGGGGTAACGACGGGAGCGATCGACCGGAACATCCAAGTCTTTCTCGACGCTCCCATGGCGATCTCTGCTACCGAGATCTTCCGCCGTCATCCGGAAGCAATTCGGGACGATGTGCGGCATCTCTTCGAGGAGGGCCGCGATCCATTGAACCTCAATGGTCTGCATTTCGTACGCGAGACATCAGGATCCATGGCGCTCAATACAATCGGAACTGCTCGACTGGCATCGGTCGACGGGAACACCGGACGTGACGTTACTCGTGCACGGCGAAAGTTCGCCCATCGAGGCCCTCTCGCAGCAGCTTTCGACTTCGCGGATCGAACGTCCACAGATGCAGCAATTCTTCGAAATCTGAGGCGGTCGACCGGATCGCTATGCGCCGTCATGGGTCATGGCGGTAATTCAATTTTGGCATCTTGGACATCATCTTTCGATGATAGGCCTGGATCGCGGGGCTAGTGTGAACCGCGGTCCTACGACGCCAGCCACCCTGCCCTTCCGCCCGAACGATACTCTGGATAGGATGCGGTAGACATTCGAACAATCAACCGCGAAGCGGCCTGAGGAGGCATCATCATGTCATTCTATAGAGGTATGAGTTGCAAGAACGTCACCCTGACCGGCGACGGCGGCACGAAGATCACGGCCTACACAGCTGCGCCTGAAGGATCTGGTCCCTTCCCCGGAGTCGTGCTGATCCACCACCTGCCAGGCTGGAGCGAATTCTATATCGAAACCACCCGCCGCTTCGCCCATCATGGCTACATCGCGATCTGCGCCAACCTCTACGAACGGGCGGGTGAAGGTGATCCCGACGACGTGGCCGCCAAGGTCCGCGCCGAGGGCGGCATCGCCGATGCCCAGATGGTCGGCGACACAGCCGCTGCGGTGGCCTGGGTCCGCGCACAGCCCGATCACAATGGCAAGGTTGGCCTCTTCGGCTCCTGCTCGGGCGGCCGCCACGCCTTCATCTACGCCTGCCAGCGCAGCGATGTTGACGCCTGTGCCGAACTGTGGGGCGGGCGCGTCGTCATGGCCGAGGCTGACCTCAACGACAAGACCCCGATGGCGCCAATCGACCTCACCGCGACCCTCTCCTGTCCGCTGATCGGGATCTTCGGCAACGACGACCGCGCCCCCAGCCCCGAACAGGTGAACCAGCACGAGGACATGCTGAAGCGCCATGGCAAGACATACGAGTTCCACCGCTATGACGGCGCCGGCCACGGCTTTTTCTACTGGCACCGTCCGCTCTACCGGCCGGAGCAATGCATGGATGCCTGGGGCAAGATCCATGCCTTTTTCGGCAAACACCTTTCCGCATAGGAGGCTCGAACATGTGCACATCGATCATCGAGATCGTTCGCGCCGAGGGCATGGCGAAACGCGGTGAGACGTGGTTCGACCTCAACCGTGCCGTCATCGCCTACGACCACGCACGCCATGCGGCGCATGCCGACGTCATTACTCTCGACTTCGTCAACACCACGCTTGATCCGGGTGCTCGCGCCGGAGTCGAACTGACGCTGCAATCTGCGAAAGAGCTTCTCGCCGCACTCGGCCGGGCCATCGCCGCCGCGGAGTACGAAGAGGCCGAGGTGCGCGGTATCGTCAGCCTCGAAAGCCGCCGGCAATCGGCGCGCTCAACATGAACATGAGGCTTACTGTCACGTCCATCGAAACAGGTGAAGCGCCCAGAACGAACGGCCGCAGGTTGGTGCGTCATTGCTTCGCCAAGACGATTCCGTCTTGGCCCATTACGCACCAGGCCTGTTGAACTATAGACGCCGAGCCATGTGGGCCGGTGCGGAGCAGTC
>CAZECZ010000137.1:0-11474 GCA_964510815.1 uncultured Aestuariivirga sp. | reverse complement strand
CAGCAGGCCGCCGATGGTGGGTGCGAAGATGAGCAGCACCAGGCCAAGGATCGGGATGTTCCAGCCGGTGCCGAGCATCAGCGGCAGGCCGATGAGGCCCATGGTGGACATGAATCCGGTGATGCGGTTCAGCACGTCGGCCAGGCCCATGACGCGAAGATCGCCGCTGCGCACATGGGAGATCTCGTGGGCCAGGATGCCGGCGAGCTGGCGGATGGTCATGGCGCGGATGAGACCGTCGGTGATGGCGATGGCGGAATTGGCTGCCTTGCCCACCGCAAAGGCATTCAGCATCTTGCTCGGCACATAATAGAGGCGGGGCACCGCGGGGAGGCCGGCACGGGTGGTGAGTTCGCGGATCAGCTGGTGGAGTTCGGGCAGTTCCTGCGGTGCCAGCGCGCGGGCCTTGTAGAGTTTCAGCACCACGTCCGGCGAGACGCGGCCCAGCACATAGAGACCCGCACCGCCGAAGATGGCGGCCCAGACCAGGCCCTCGGGCCCATAGACCACCCAGGCGATGGCGGCGGCCAGCAGTGCCGTGCCGCCAATGAGGATCACCGTGTGCAGCCAGTTGCGGATGTTGTGGCTGCGGCGGACATCCTCATTGAGGTTGGCGTAGGCGTTCATTCGGTCTTTGCCTCCTCGCCCGAGGATATCAGTTCGCGCAGCAGGCTTCCAACGGTCTCCTTGGCGGAGGGTTCCTGCGGCACCGGACGGCAGACATCACGGGTGGCAAGCCCGATCCTGGCGGTGAGAATGCCATTGACGGCACCTTCACCGAAGCGAGCGGACAATTTTCCCAGAAGCCCCTTGCCGACGACATGCTGCATCAGCGTGTCGGAGAGCGCGATGCCGCCGGCCACGGCGAGATGGCCCAGCACCATGCGCACCAGACGGAAGGTGGAGAGCGTGGTGGGGCGGCCGCCGTAGAGGCTTGCCACCTCGCGCATCATGCGCAGGTTGACGGCGGCCACGAACAGCATGTCGAGGGCGGCGTTGGGTGTCACCGTGGTGAGCAGCGTGATGCGGCGCGAGGCCCTGGCAATGATGCGATGGGCCTCGTCGTCGCGTGGCGTCACGAGATGGCGCTCGGCCAGCTTCACGCGGTCGCGGCCATCCATGATGTCGGCCTCGTGCTCCTTCATGGTGCGGAGCCCCAGCTGCGAATCGCGGCGGCCGCCGTAGAGGCGCATGAGATCCTTGACGGCGCGCTTGGCGGAGGCCGTGTCGTCGGTGTTGATGGCATGGGCCGCGTCGATCTGGATGTGCTCAATGCGCCGCAGCCGCGCCATGGCCCAGATTTCGCGGAGAATGATGGCGAGGGCGGCGAGGCCTGCAAGGCCGGCAGCACCCAGCGCGATCCAGCCGAGGATGGGCGAGCGGGTGAAGAACTCCTCGATCAGGCGGGTGACGGCGAGACTGGCCCACAGCGAGACGAGGGTGAACAGTGCGCCGGCCAGCAGGCTGCCCCAGCGCCAGCGGCGCGAGGCGGGCAAGGGTGCTGGCGGCACCACGACGGGTGGATCGATGTCGTCCGGCTCGATGGTGATGCCGGTGATGGCACGCGGCTTGCGCTGCGGCGGCTCCTTGTCGGCGGCATGTGGCTCGTCGATGACGAAGGCCTTGGGTTCGCGGGCGTTGTCGCTCATTGGAAACGGTCTCCCAGCAGGAACTCCAGCGTGCGGTCGAGGCGGATGTGCGGGAAGACGCCGTCCTTCATCGGCGGCGGGCGGAAGCGCACGAAGCGCAATGCGCCTTCCAGCGTGCCGTCCAGCGCATCACGGGGGTCGCGCGGCAGGTCGCCGGGGAAGATGGCGGCCTCGGTCTCGCCGTCGAAGCTGGTCGTGCCGATGGTTTCGCCAGGCAGCGGCGTGCCGACGATGCAGTCGAGCGTCTCGCCCTTCTGGCGCACGGTTGCCTCGCGGGTGGCGCGAATGGCGGCAAGGGCGGCCACGTCGACCTTGGCACCGGAATATTCGGCACGCATCATGGCATCCTCGACGATGAGCTTGAGAATTTCTTCCAGCCGGTCGTGGCTGGTGTGATGCAGCAGGTCGGCTTTGGTGGCGGCGAACAGGATGCGGCCGATGCGGCGGCCGAACAGACCGGAGATGATGGAATTGGACCCCTGCCGGAAACAGGTGAGGATTTCGGTCAGTGCGGCCTGCAAGTCCTTCACCGCACTGGCGCCGGCATTGAGGGCGGAAAGCGTGTCGACCAGCACGATCTGGCGGTCGAGCCTGGCGAAGTGGCCGAAGAAGAAGGGCTTCACGATCTTGGCGACATAGGAGTCGTAGCGGCGCTCCATCAGCGCGCCCAGCGAGCCGCGCGGGAAGCTGGCGTCGGGCTGCACGTCCAGCGGCGTGAAGGCGAGCAACGGCGAACCGGCAAAATCACCCGGCATCAGGAAGCGGCCGGGCGGCAGAGCGGACAACGAGATGTCATCGGTGCGGCAGCTGGCGAGATAGCGGGTGAAGACTTCGGCGGCCTTGATGGCCAGCGGCTCGTCGGCAGGGGCCATGGGATCGAGCGTCTTCAACAACGCATGCCATTCGCCGGCGCGCGACAGGCGCGGCTCCACCCGGCTGGCGGCCATGGTGGTGGCGGACCACTCGGCAAAGGTCATCCGCATCAGCGGCAGGTCGAGCAGCCATTCACCGGGGTAGTCGACGATGTCGATATGCTGCGTGCCGGTGCCGAAGCTGCGGGCGAGAAGGCCAACGGGGGTGTATTCCACCGTGAGGCGGAGCTGGCTGATGCGGCGCGTGCTGCGCGGCCACTGCCGGTCCTTCGCGGTGAGCGACTCCAAGTGTTCCTCATAGGCGAAGCGGGGCAGGTCATCGTCCGGCTGGGGCTCGAGATAGCAGCGGGTGATGCGGCCTTGTGCATAGGCCTCAAATGCCGGGAGCCGGCCGCCTTTCAGCAGCGCATTGACGAGGGCGGTGATGAATACCGTCTTGCCGGAGCGCGACAGGCCGGTGACGCCAATCCGCACGGTGGGAGTGACGAGGCCGGAGGCGAAGTCGGCCAAGCCCCCTGCCGCCATGCGGCCGCCGTCCATCAAGTCTGAGAATTTCACGTGCGGTTTGGTCCAGATGTTCCAGGTTCACCCGGTAGTTGGGCACAAACTGTGGCAAACTCAAGCAAAAGGCTCACGTGGAGGCGCACTCAGGGAGATCGCGGGGCCGAATGAAATGGGTCAGGGTGCCGCCGCCTGTCCCGAGTTTTGACCAGCTGCCGATATCGAAGGCGATGACGGCCAGGGCAGCGGTCGGGTATTTGGCTGCCATGCGGGCTCGAAATTCCTTGTCACCCCTCGCCGCCAGCCGGTTGGCGAGGTTTTCCATGGCTGGATTGTGGGCCACCAGCAACAGGCGGGGTGCGCTGCCGCCGTGTTCCCGGATGACGTCTGCCAGCGCCGCGCCGTCGCCGAAGTCATAGAGATCATCGACGATCTTCATAGGTACCGGGCGGGGCAGGGCGGCGGAGACCAGATCCCAGGTCTGGCGCGCCCTCACCGCGGGCGAACACAGCACGAGATCCGGCAACATGCCGTGGTCCGCGACCATGCGGCCCATGGCGGTGGCGGCCTTCTCGCCGCGCGGCGCCAAGGGCCGGGCGGCATCGTCGAAGGTTGTGTCATCCCAGCTCGACTTGGCATGTCGCAATAGCATGAGATGGAGGCCAAGCACCGCCTCAGCCGGTTTCGTCATCGGTGTTTTCCTCGCACGCTGGTCATTTGCTAAAATTTTAATCGATGTCGAAACGGAATGCTGAAAGCACGCGCTTATCATGGGTGTTTGAACCGAATACGCAAGGGGAGCGAAGTGCTGTGGAGTGTGTCATGTGGCGCGTGGTGAAGTTGTACCGGTCGGCGACGGGGGGACAAATGTCCGTGCTGATGGCACTTGCCATCGTTCCGCTGCTGCTGGCGGCGGGTGCAGCCCTCGACTACAATTCCGCCGTTCGCCTGCGGGTCGAACTCCAGGCCTCGCTCGACGCAGCGGCCATGGCCATGGCGACGGCGTCCGAACAGCCCGATGAAGACCGCAAGGCAATCGGTGAGAAGTATTTCAAGCAGAATCTCGCCGGCACAGCACTGGCAGAGATCGAGCCGCAGATCCTCATCGATGAGGACACCATCACCGTCAGCGCCCGCTACGACTATCCAACGTCGTTCATGCATCTGGGCGGCATCGACCAGATGATCCTCGACGAAACGAGCAAAGTGATGCGGCCGTTCGCCGGCTCCGCCGAGGTGGTGCTGGTTCTCGACTATTCGGGATCGATGAACACAAAAAACAAGTATCAGGACATGCGGGACGCCGCGACGCAGATGATCAACGACCTGGATGGCGCGCTTGATGCTGGTCACTTCAAGGTCGGTATCGTGCCGTTTTCAGCGATGGTGCGCACCAGCATGGACAAGTCCTATGTCAACCAGGTGTCCGCGACGCAGACCTGGACGGGCTGTACCCAGGACCGAAAATATCCCTACAACACCAACGTCGACACACCGACCTCCAATGTCGATACCAAGTGGGGCTACATCGACGGGAATGGCGAAAACGGCCCGGGCTATGGTTGCGCCGCCTATCAGAACAAGAAGCTGACCATCCAGCCGCTGACAGACAACGTCTCGTCGGTGACATCCGCCCTTGCAGACATGAAGCCGCTCGGCAACACCAATATCTCGCTGGGAACCGAGTTCGGCTGGAACCTGCTCGACCCGCAGCTGCCCTACGACAATGCCGCACCCTATTCCGACAAGCTCACGCGCAAGTTTCTGGTGCTGCTGACCGACGGCGTGCAGACGTCCAGCGAATTCGGCAGCGACAACAGCCGGTCCGTACCCGCTGCCACGAACAACCTGGTGGAGATCTGCGACAACATCCGGGCCAAGAAGATCACCATCTTCACCATCGCCTATGACGTGACGGACCCGGACGTGACCGACTTGCTGAAGGCCTGTGCGCCGGGCCGCTATTATGAGCCCAGCGCCAGCGGGAGCGAAATCTCGGCGGTGTTCAGCCAGATCAAGAACCAGATCAAGAATCGCATCGCCCGCGTGGCGAAGTGATCAGCCGCCGATATCCGCGAGATTGAACGGCGTGGTCTGATAGACCTCGTTGATCCAGTTGCCGAACAGCAGGTGGGCATGGCTGCGCCACCTGTTTTCCGGCGGCTGATGCGGATCATCGTGCGGGAAATAATTGGCCGGAAGCTCGATCGGCTTGCCTGCCGTAGTGTCGCGCCAATATTCGTCGCCCAGCGAATTGGTGTCGTATTCGATATGGTTGAACATGTAGAGCGAGCGGTGGGGCGCATCGTTGATGAGGCAGAGCCCCGCCTCGTCCGACTCCATCAGGACCTCGAGGCCCTTATCCGTCGGCAGGTCGGCACGGTGATTCTCGGTCCAGCGCGAGACGGGAATCGAGAAATCGTCGGAAAAACCGCGCAGGAACGGCGATGACGGATTGAGATTGCGGTGGCGGTAGACGCCGAAAGCCTTCTGCGGCAGGGCATGCTTGGGAACGCCATGGAAGTGATGCAGCGCGGCTTGCGCGCCCCAGCAGATGTTCATGGTGGAATGAACATGGGTCTGGGTCCAGTCGTAGATGCGGGTGAGCTCGTCCCAGTAGGTGACGTCCTCGAAATCCAGCAGCTCCACGGGGGCGCCAGTGACGATCAGGCCATCGAACTTGAGGCGGCTGACGTCCTCCCAGTCCTCGTAGAAGGCGAGCATGTGCTCGGCCGAGGTGTTCTTGGGCGTGTGGCTGGTGATCTTGATGAGGGTGAGCTCCACCTGCAGCGGCGTGGCGCCGATGAGTCTCGCAAACTGCGTCTCGGTCTTGATCTTGTTCGGCATCAGGTTGAGGAGGCCGATCTGCAGTGGACGGATGTCCTGCCTCGCGGCGGAGGCCTCGGTCATCACCATCACGCCCTCCTGTTCGAGGGTGCGGCGGGCGGGGAGATCATTGGGGATTCGGATGGGCATGGCGGTCTACAGTTTCTGGTCGATTGCGTCTGACACGAGGTCGATGAAGTCCTGTTCCGTCTCGACGGACGGAATGTCACGCATTCGAACCGTGTAGCCGAAGTTGCCGGCGATCGCCTTGTAGAGCGGGATGCGGTGGTGGAGGAGCTGTTCGAAGCCCCACACGGCGAAGCCGTCGGGATCGACGGCGTCGTCATCACATATGCCGTTGAGGGCCTTGTATTCCGCCCATTTGGTTTCGAGGAACTCCGGCTGGTAGTACATCGGCTTGGGGTGCTTGCGGAAGCGTTCCACCAGCATGCGGGTGTGCTCGGGCGTGCCTTCGATATAAAGCAGCAGGGTGGTTTCGGACAGGCAGGTGAGGACCGGATCGTAAGGGCTCGACGGGTCGACCACCTCGCACAGGCTGCCGCCGGAATCACAGACGAAATGGTTGTACTGGTAGATGTCGCGGGCCTTGGCGATGAAGGTCGGGACGTCGAGCAGCGAGGCGATCTCGGCGTCGCAGTGTTGCTGCTGGCGCTTGCGGTATTCGGCAAAGGAAATGCCGCCCTTGGACGAATCGCCGGGCTTGCCGAGATAGGTCGACAGCGGCTTGAGATGGTCGAAGGTGATGTTGGAATTGATGTGGATCGAATCCGACAGCAGCAGATCACGCAGGAAGGGAACCCGCATGGCCTCGCGCTTGAAGTTGTCGACAATGTGCTCGCCCATGTAGCGGGTGCCGATGCGGTAGTCGACGGAGTAGTGATACCAGGTCGACTCCTGCAGCAGGTTGGCAAGCGTCGTCTTGCCCACACCCGACATGCCGAATATGGTTACGGCCTTCTGGGGCCAGTTCCGGAACTCTTTGCCTGAAGAAAATCGCATGGGCGCTCCATAGCGGAAGGCTGGGGGCGGCGGCAACTGGCGGTTTTCGGGTTTGGACATGATCGAGGCAAATTATTCGGACGACACCTGGTATGAGGCGACGGCGGACCGGGGGGCGCAGCGCGATGCCCTGGCGGGAGCGGCGGAGGCCGAGGCTTGCGTCATCGGCGGCGGGCTTGCCGGGCTGACCACGGCGCTGGAACTGGCGCGGGCCGGGGCTTCCGTGGTGCTGCTGGAGGCGCGGCGGATCGCCTGGGGGGCATCGGGGCGGAACGGCGGGTTCGTTTCAAACGGCTTTGCCGAGGGGATGGACCAGATCGCCTCCCGCGTGGGGCTGGAGGAGGCGAGGGCGCTCTACCGGCTGTCGCGCGAGGGGACGGAATATGTGCGGCGCGAGATCGCCAGGGGTGACCCCTCGATCAAGATGGGTGAGGGCTGGCAGGGCTGCATCCGCTATGACAACGCAGGCGAGAAGAAGGCGGGCATCGCCGCCATGGCCCGCGATTTCGGGCAGGAGATGGACTTCCTCGACGTGGCCGAGACGCGGGCACGGGTCAACACACCGCGCTATTTCCAGTCGAGCTATGATCCCACCGCCTTCCACATGCATCCCTTGCGCTATGCGCTGATGATCGCCAAGACGGCCGAGGCGGCGGGCGCGAGGTTGTTCGAGATGTCGCCGGCCGTCTCGGTGAGGAAGGCCGGGGATGGCTGGCGGGTGGCGACGGCGGCGGGCGAGGTCCATTGCCGCCACGTGGTCTATTGCGTGTCGTCTCTGGACCGCACCCTGCATGGGGCCACGGGCCGCGCCATATTGCCGGTGGCCACTTACGTGGCGGTGACGGAACCGCTGACGCAGGACGCGATCCGCACACGGAGTGCCATTTCGGATTCGCGGCGCGCCGGTAACTATTACCGGCTGGTGGATGAGGGACGGCTGCTGTGGGGCGGTGCGATCACCACGCGGGTCTCGGCGCCGGCGCGGCTGGCAGAGCGGATGAAGGCCGACATGCTCTCGGTGTTTCCCTCGCTGGGCAATCCGAAGATCGACTACGCCTGGGCCGGACTCATGGGTTATGCCCGCCACTTCATGCCGCTGATCGGCACAGACGGGCAGGGGCAATGGTGGGCCACGGCATTCGGCGGCCATGGCATGAACACCACGGCGATGGGCGGCATCCTCATGGCGCGGGCGATTGCGGGCGGGGATGACGAGTACCGGCGGTTTGCGCCTTATGCGCCGGAGTGGGCCGGCGGACCCTTCGGCCGGGTGGCGGTGCAGCTTGGCTATTGGGGGATGCAGGTGAAGGATATGATGGACGAGCGGCGATCCGGAAAGGCGGCCTGAGATGGCGTATGGCAGTTCGGCACTTTCACCTGCGGCGAGCTTCGATCCCTTCTGGTGGCGGGCGGCACCGCATGATGACGCGACGCGGGCCGTGGCGCCCAAATCCACCGATGTCGCCATCGTCGGCTCCGGCATCACCGGGCTGGTGGCGGCGATCCATCTGGCCCGGGGCGGGCGACAGGTGACGGTGTTCGAGGCGAAAGAGCCGGGGCATGGCGCCTCCACCCGCAATGCGGGCTATGTCGGGCGCACGCTGAAGCATTCCTTCGGCGAGATCATGGAAACGGAGGGGCTGGACAGGGCCAAGGCCGTCTACGGCGAACTGATGGACGCCTTCCTGGCCGTGAAGGACACGGTGGAACAGGAAAAGATTGACTGCCATTACAAGCAGCAGGGCCGCCTGCTACTGGCCACGTCGCCCGCCATGTATGACGCCATGGCGAAGGAGTTCTCGCTGCGCGAGCGCCACCTCGGCGAAGGCTTCGCAACGCTCGACCGGGCGGCCCAGCGCGAGGAAATCTCGACTGACCATTATTTCGGCGGGGTGCGGATTGCCGATCACGCCGGGCTGCATCCGGGGCTCTATCACCAGGGTCTGCTGGAGGCGGCGCGGGACGCCGGTGTCACCATCTGCGCCTTCACACCGGTGCTAGGCTTCGGCAAGGAGGGCAAGGGCTTCAACGTCATCCTGCGGACCGGGCTGGTGAAGGCGCGCGATCTGATCGTCGCCACCAATGGCTATGGCGGGCGTGAATGGCCGTGGCTCAAGCGCCGCATCATGCCGTTCCATGCCTACCAGACGGTCTCGGCCCCCCTTGGCGAGAACCGTGTCAGGTCGCTGCTGCCGGGCGGGCGCACTTTCATCGACTGGAACTTCAACGTCGACTGGATGCGCGAGGCGCCGGGCGATCCCACCCGCATCATCTTCGGCGGTCTCACCGGCGAGATCGACGCCGATCTCCGCATCATGGCCGAGCGCCTGCACCAGCGGCTGGTGCGGATCTTCCCCGATCTCGCCGACCTGCAGTTCGATCACGTGTGGACCGGCAAGTGTGGCGGCACCTTCGACATCAACCCGAAGATCGGCTGCCATGATGGCGTCCACTATGCCGGCGGCTATTGCTTCGCCGGCGTGCCGATGGGGACGCTGTTCGGGCAGAAGATGGCGAAGCGAATCCTCGGCCAGGCGGGCGGCGAGAGCGTCTTCGACACACCGCCGCCGTCGAAGTTCTGGTATCGCGGCAACGACTGGTTCGTGCCCTATGCGATCCGGTGGATGAGCCGGGGGGACCGGTGATTGTCTCCAAGCAGAATTTTGCAGAGTAGTCTTGGATAGCTTTCAACTGGAGTGCCGGATACGATGAATGATGAAGAACTTTCATTTCGCAAGCATCTGGCAGACTACTCGTGGGCACTGAACAAGAATGCTGCCAATAATCTGTACTTTACTCATCAAGCACAGAACATGCACGCACTGAAGGTTTGGGACGGAACACAGCGCCTCATCGCCGCTGTTCATATAGCTGCGGATCGCGTCAAGTCGCCCGAGGCGAAATACTACGTCAAGTATGGCTTGGGACGCAGAAGCAAAGCAATTTGGTTTTCATTTAGGGAGCTTTATCAAACCATACCACCAGAAAGAGATATTCCACTTTCCTTTGATGATGCAGAAAGATCGTCCGAATTACTCAATTCCCTCTACATCAACATTCGGGGTGCTTTAGATAACGTTGCTTGGGCGTTTGTTAATTCATTGGGGGGGATCAAAAAGTTCGGCATGAAGGAAACGCAAATCGGCCTGTTCTCGCCTCAGTTTCAGAGGGAGCAGGAATTCAAGCATATTACAACTCTACTTGAACCATTCGTCGAGTGGAATAAGGAATTCAAGCGACTTCGCGACCCGGCAGCACATAGAATCCCCCTGACAGCAATTCCCTCTCTGCAAGATAGTGAGTCATTGGAAGAGTATGCGCGACTTCAAAGTGAATGGTCCTCGAAGTTGACTGAGTTTTCTACGGCCGCGGCCAATGGACAACATGAGCTTGCCGAACGGACAAAACAAGATGCTGACCGATTGTTTGCTGTTCTCCAGAACACCGGAAAGTATTCACCTTTATTTGATTATGAGCCGAACGCAAAACCCATGCCAATATACCCAACGGTTCCAGAAGACGTCGGCATCTATGTGATAATACTCAGAAAGTCCCTCTCGCTACTCGGTGAACACAATGAAAAGCTGTAGCGCGTCTCGTGCAATGACAATTGGGCAGATCTTGGTTAGCAAGATTCATTCTGCCCCCGCCTTCTCCAACATCTCCACCATCTCCGCGTAGTTGCGCTGCCGGGCGTGGGCGAGGGGGGTGACGCCGTCGAGGTCGGCGAGGTTGATGTCGGCGCCGGCGGCGATCAATTGTGCCATGATGTCCTGGTGCGTCGGACCGCCGTCGGAGAGGATGATGGTTTCGAGCAGCGCGGTCCAGCCGAGGCGGTTGACGTGGTTGACGTCGATCTCCGTCTTCAGCAATTCGCGTACGGTTTCGGGGTGGCCGTGGTGGCAGGCGGGGATGAGCGCGTTGCCGCCATAGCGGTTGGTGTCCTTGAGGTTGGCCTTGCCCGTGGCGAGGATGAGCTTCAGAATCTCAAGGCGGCCCTCGGCGCCGGCATAGAGGAAGGGCGTGTCAGCGATCCTGTCCTTGGCATTGACGTCGGCGCCGGCTTGGATCAGCACGCGGGCGGCATCGAGGGCATTGGCGCGGGTGGCCATGAGAAGCGGCGTGCGCTCCTGTTTGTCGCGGGCCTCGATGTCGTGGCCGCTGGCGATGAGCCCGCTCAGCCTGTTGGCATTGTTGGCCGCGGCGGCCTCGTGCAGTTCCATTCCCGTGTCTCCCATTGCGGTGGCTGCGCCCGGAATCATCAGTATACTGACGAGAATGGCGCGGCGTGTGGTCATGCCTAGCGGGTCTCGCGCCTGGACATGAAGGCGAGGCGCTCGAACAGCATGACGTCCTGCTCGTTCTTGAGGAGGGCGCCGTGGAGCGGCGGGATCATCTTTCGCGGATCGCTCTCGCGCAACGTCTCGGGGCTGACATCCTCGTTGAGCAGCAGTTTCAGCCAGTCGAGGAGTTCCGAGGTCGACGGCTTCTTCTTGAGGACGGGAATGTCGCGCAGTTCGAAGAAGATATTGAGGGCTTCGGCGACGAGGCGCTGCTTGATGCCGGGGAAATGGACGTCGACGATCTGCTGCATCGTCTCGGCGTC
>CAZECZ010000136.1:0-11525 GCA_964510815.1 uncultured Aestuariivirga sp. | reverse complement strand
TTGGTGGGCGATGAAGGACTCGAACCTTCGACCCGCTGATTAAGAGTCAGCTGCTCTACCACCTGAGCTAATCGCCCGTCCGTGAAGGACGCTACGGCCCCGAAACCGGGGCCGATGGCGGGGTCTATAGAGAACCCGCCACGCCTTGTCTACCCTCTTTTCAGCGCCCGGTTGACGCCCGACAGCACCGCCTTGAGCGATGCCGCCACGATGTTCTTGTCAATGCCGACACCGAACAGCGTCGTGCCGTCCGCCAGCCGCAGTTCCACATAGGCCACCGCCGTGGCATTGGCCCCCATGCCCATGGCGTGTTCGCGGTAGTCGGCCACATCGAAGGTGAGCCCGCTCTCCTTGCGAATCGCATCAACGAAACCGTCGACCGGCCCGTTGCCGTGGCCCTTGATGGTCTTGAGCCTGCCATCGGCCGTAATCTTGGCCGAAACGTCCTGCGCGCCATGGCCGGACTGGGCCTCGTGTTCGATCAGCCCATAGCGGCCGTTGCCGTCCAGGTACTCGCCCTCGAAGGCCGTCCACAGCCGGTCGGCCGGCAACTCCACGCCCTCGCCGTCGGCAATGGCCTGCACCACCTTGGAGAACTCGATCTGCAGCCGCCGCGGCAATTCGATCCCGTGCTCGGTTTCGAGGATATACGCGATGCCGCCCTTTCCCGATTGCGAATTGATCCGGATCACGGCCTCGTAGGAGCGTCCCAGATCCTTGGGGTCGATCGGCAGGTAGGGCACCTCCCACAGCGGTGAATTGGAGGCCGCCATGGCCTTGAAGCCCTTGTTGATCGCATCCTGATGCGAGCCCGAGAAGGCGGTGAATACCAGCTCGCCGGCATAGGGGTGGCGCGGATGAACCGGGATCTGGTTGCAATATTCGGCCATGCGCACCAGCTCGTTGATGTTCGAGCAGTCGAGCCCCGGGTCGACGCCCTGGCTGAACAGGTTCATGGCGAGCGTGATGATGTCGACGTTGCCGGTCCGCTCGCCGTTGCCGAACAGCGTGCCCTCCACCCGGTCGGCCCCGGCCAGCAGGCCGAGTTCGGTGGCCGCCACGGCGCAGCCCCGGTCGTTATGGGGATGGAGCGAGATGATCACGCTGCCGCGGTTCTTGATGGTGCGGCAGAACCACTCGATCTGATCGGCATGGACATTGGGCGTCGACATCTCGACGGTCGCCGGCAGGTTGAGAATCAGCTTCTTCTGCGGCGTCGGCTCATAGGCATCCATCACCGCCTCGCAGATCTCCACCGCGTAGTCGAGTTCGGTGCCGGTGAAGCTTTCGGGGCTGTACTGATGGCGGATCACGTCCTCCATGCCCATCTCGCGCTCCAGCTTGCGGATGAGCGTGGCACCTTTGACGGCGATGTCGGTAATCCCTGCCTTGTCGAGCTTGAACACGACCCGGCGCTGCAACTCGGAGGTCGAGTTGTAGAGATGGATGATGGCACTCTTCACGCCCTTGAGGCTTTCGAAGGTGCGGCGGATCAGTTCCTCGCGCGCCTGGGTGAGGACCTGAATGGTGACACCCTCGGGAATCAGCTTGTTGTCGATCAGATGGCGGACGAAGTCGAAGTCGGTCTGCGAGGCGGACGGGAAACCCACCTCGATCTCCTTGAAGCCCATCTTCAGCAGCGCATCAAACATTCGCATCTTGCGGTCGAGGCCCATCGGCTCGATGAGCGACTGGTTGCCGTCGCGCAGATCGACCGAACACCACACGGGCGGTGCCGTGATGGTCCGGCTGGGCCATTGGCGGTCGGGCAGGTTGACGGGCGGATACGGGCGATACTTCTCGCGTGGGGAAATCATCATGGGTCAGAAACTCTCTTGGCCTGGCTTAGCTGGTGTGGGTGTCGGCATCCCCTGCAGGGCCAAGGCAAGTGCCCGGCCGGCCCTCAGGGGCAGCTAAGAAGGAGGCGCCCAAGCGCGAGCGGCAGCCGGGAGGCTGCTGACAGGCTCGATATGATCCGCGCGTTGGACATGGGCGCCCTATAATCCAAACGGCCGTGAAGTGCAACCACCGAGGGGTATGCCCCCGCTCCAGGGGCGAAAACACTTGATCCGCCTGCAAATAGCCCGCTAGCTTGCAATCGAGAGGGGAAATGGGCGCCGGACCTGCCGATGGCAGATCTGGGAATTCCTCGTTCGGCCTCATTTGGCAGCGCTTCGCGCAATGCCGCATGTCAACAACATGGGAGGCCGGCATGGCGACACTGCAAATTCCAAGCGACAAGGACTATTCGGGCGACACCCTGTCCGGAATCGACGTCCTTGAATTCATCAATGCCGGCGGCAGTGCCACGGTCTGGTTCAATTACAAGCAGTTCGACGGCATACAGATCCTGTCGTCGCTGCAGGTGATCGGTTCGGCGGATGCCAACCACATTGTGGTGATGGACGGCAGCGTCGATGCATCCGGCTGGACGTTCAGCGGCTGGACCGCCGGCGTCGACACCATCACGCTGCTTGGAGGAAGTGATTCCGATGTGCTGGCCGGCAGCAGCCAGCGCGACATCATCGACGGCGGCGACAATTCCGACTTCATCACCGGCGGCCTCGGGGCCGATGATCTCCGTGGCGGAAGCGGCACCGACGGTTTCATTTACAACTCGGCAGCCGAAATGGTGAGCGGCGAGACGGTTGATGGCGGTTCCAGCACCGACACATTGCTTCTCACCGCGTCCGGTTTCTACCAGGTCAACACCGTTTCACTCACCTCGATTGAACGCATACAGATGAGCAACGCGTCGGGCGCCATTACCGTGGCGATCAATGACAGTCAGCTCGGCGCCGGTGCGATCACCCAGATCTCTGGCTCCGCAGGCACCAATCGCGTCAATGTCTTCGGCACGGCCGTCGATCTCACCGCCGTTTCCTTCACCAACGGCATCGATCTGGTCGAGATCGAGATCACCGCCAGCGGGTCCTTTCTCGGTTCTTTCTTTGGTGAGCGGTTCAATCAGATCAGCGCCGGCATCGCCAACATGATTGGGTCCGGCGGCGACGATGAGTTCCTCTACCAGCTCGATGATGCCGCAGGCGACACCATCTTCGGCGGCGACGACACCGACACCATCCTGATGAGCAGCCTGGCGCTTCTGGATCTGACTGGCGCCAGCATCGGCAACGTCGAGATTCTGCAATTCGACGAGGCCGGCGCATCGGAAGCCCGCCTCCTCGCCAGCCAGCTTCCGGGCTTCACCACGTTCAGGGGAACGGTCAACAAGGACGGCCTGCTGGTGGACATCGCCGGCACAGGCGGCGATGTGGATCTCTCTGGTTTTACCTTCGACAGCTGGACCGCGGGGGACGATCTCATCACCGTCACCGGCAATGACGGCGCCAATACCATCAACGGCACTGCGATGATCGACAGGCTGATCGGCGGTCTGGGCGTCGACCAGCTTTACGGCAATGGCGGTGCCGATATCTTTGTAATTGCATCAGGTGAGGATGCGTCTTCGGAAACGTATAACGGCGGCGGCGGCCTCGACACCATTCAGGTGACCGGCGGGCTGATCCAGTTTCTGCAGAACAGCACCATCACCTCGGTGGAACGTCTGGAGTTCCTGTCGGCATCGGATGTGAGCATCCGCAGCCAGCACATCGGGGCCAATGGCAGCATTCAACAGGTCATGGGCTCTGGCGGGCAGGACCGGCTGTACGTCTACAACGCGGATATCGACCTCTCCGGTGTCAGTTTCACCAATTGGTCCGGTGACATCTTTCTGACCGTGCAAGGCGGGAACGACGTCATTGGTTCCGGCAAGGCCGACACGATCCGCAAAATGTCACCCGGCATCAGCAACCTGTCGGGCGGCGGCGGCAACGACACGATCTACTACCGCACCGACAGCGCCGCTGGCGATGTCGTTGACGGCGGTGGCGGCGGGGCCGACACGATCGTGCTGGATGGCACCTACAATCTGCTTGACCTGGCATCAGCGTCCGTAACGGGCGTCGAACGCTTTGCGTTCAATAGCATCCAGGATGGCGAGATCGCACTCACCCTGGCCCAGGTGAACAGCGGTCTCACCCGCTTCTATGGTGGCACTGGAGCCCACACCATCACCATCAACATTGCCAACTCTGGCAATCTTGATCTGACCACCCTCTCCTACGTCAATTGGTCGAACCGCACCGATAGCGTCAATGTCAACGGTGGAACGCTCGACAACATCATCACCGGCTCCAATGCCCTCAATACCCTGACGGGTGGAAGCGGCAACGACATGCTCTACGGCCTCAATGGCCGCGACGTGCTCGAGGGCGACAGTGGCCAGGATGTCTTGGTCGGCGGTACCGGGCGGGACGTGCTGCGGGGTGGCAGCAATGCCGACAACCTGACCGGAGGTGTGGGCCGCGACATCCTGCGTGGTGACGGAGGAGCCGACAATTTCAATTTCGACGATGCGGCTGAAAGTGCCGTAGGCAACCAGCGGGACCGCATCCGCGATTTTGAACAGGGGACGGACCATATCGACGTGTCAGACATCACCGCCTTCGCCTTTATCGGCACGGCAGGCTTCTCCGGCACCGGTTCAGCCGAGATCCGTTACGAGCAATTTGCCGGGACGTCGAAGACTGTCGCCAGCGGCGATGTGAATGGCGACGGCACCGTTGACTTTGAAATCGCGCTCGACGGCCTCTACGCCCTGCAGCAGGCCGATTTCATCCTGTAGCCGTCGCAAGTGCCCGCTGGAGCTGGGGCAAATCTGCCGGCGCCGCATGCGGTTCATCGGCAAGCGGAACAAGCATCCGGAGAGATCGGGGCACGATCCGGATATCGATTGGCGACGTGAGATAGACAAGCTCGCCATCGACGGTCGCCAGCAGCTTGCCCTTGTGCTGGCGCGCGGCCAGACGCACGTGGCCCGCCTGTCCGGTTTCGACATGGTCGGAATGCTTCCATGTTCCGCGCAGTGCCGAGACGACAATGCGAAGATAGTCTTTCCAATGCCGGGCCGTGAACCGGTAAACCCCGAGCACGCCGCCATCCAGACGACCGGATACGGCGATCTGCTCATCCCTGAAGAGATTGTTCGAAATCGCGATGGCCTGAACCTTGATCCGTTCGACCTTGCCATTCATCTGGCAGACGATCTTCAGACTGCGGTGCCGCATCATAACGGAGGCGAAGGCCGCAAACGTGCTCAGAACCTTCGTCAGCCGCGAGCCGAATCCGATACGATCCCGAACCCGCACCGCGCGCGGTTGAATGCCGAACGAGACCTGGTGCAGGAACACGCGATCGTTCACCCGCCCGACGTCGATCGAACGCGGAATGGCCGTGCGCAACGCGTGCAATGCGCTTTCGAAATCGGAATCGAGATTCAGCGACTTCGCCACCATGTTCATGGTTCCCAGCGGCAACACGCCGATGGTGACATCGGTTCCGGCGGCGAGTTGGGCCACGCCAGATAGCGAGCCGTCCCCCCCGCCGACCACAATCACATCGTGACTGGACTGCGCAATGGCCTTTGCCGCTCGCGGAACGATCTCCCCGCCATCGACAAGTTGAATGTCCAGCCGGCCGCGGTCTTTCAACCGATCGGCAATTCGCGCCCGGATCGCAGCCGCCCCGGTGCTGCGCACCGTGCCGGCATCGCGATTGACCAGAACCAGCCAGCTTATGGATGGATGATCCGCAGATCCGCCTGCGGGTGCGATGTCTTCGAGGGCTCGTGCCATATCAAACCCGTACAGATCCGTACCAGTGTTGGAGAATGGAGATTTTGATCAGAACGCAAGACGCTGCGAAATGTTCCGCCGAGTCGGTTCTGGACAGCAACGGTGGCATCCGCGTCGGCTGGCCGTAATCCGGCCACAGCCCTCTGGCATGGGAGACCGATGGTCGGCTAAAGAACCGGCCACCACACTTAAGGGGATTCCACGAACATGAAAGCCTTCGCCGCCGCCGTCCTTGCTCTCGCCCTGCTGCCCGCCACGGCGCTGGCCGATCCATGCCAGGCCGATCTCAAGGCGGTGGACAAGGCGATCGAAAGCGGTGACGTGCCGGCCGAAGAGCGTGGCCAGGTGAAGGACATGCGCAATCAGGCGGCCGATCTGTGCCAGGCCGGCAACGAGCAGGAAGGCCTCGACGTGCTTGCCGAGGCCAAGGCGATGCTCAATCTCGAGTGAGCCCAGCGGTCAGGATTCGAAAGCCAGTACCGCGAGGATGATGGCGGCGAGCGCCGACATCCAGACCCCCGACGTATAGAGTTCGACCTTTGCGCAGAGTGTGTGGTCACCGGTGCGCATCATGCGTCCTGCCGTCATGCGGGCCAGCCCATGCGACAGCGTCAGAAGAAGCACGAAGCCGATCTTCACGACGAACCAGATATTCGGCTCGTCCGCGGGCGGAAGGGCCAGCCACAGGCCGATGCCGGTGATCCAGATGGCGGCAATCACGATATCCGCGATTCGCGCCAGAATACTGCGGAGATAGGCGAGCGCTTCGCGCCGTTCGCCCTTCTCGCCCGAAGCGATGCGGATGTTGATGTAGTTGGCGATGCTCATGCCCGTTCCCGTAGCAATGGCGATCAGATGGGCAATGAGCAAAATCGTCTTCATGGCGGCAAAATCCTCCCCCGCACGCCTCGTTTTCCCTGTCCCCGGATCAGAGTTCTAGCATACCTGACATGATTTGCACGGCCTGTCCTGCGACCCGCACCGCATTCAGTGTGCCGCCTCCGACGTCCGCCTCGAGCACCAGGTCCGAGGGGCGCCCCATCTCGTAACCCTGCTCCAGCTGCCAGCGGTGAGTGCCATCGGAAAGTCCCTCCGAGGCCAGGAGCTGGGTGGCCAGCAGCGCCGTGGCCGAACCAGTGGCAGGGTCCTCCGGAATGCCTGCTGTAGGCGAGTACATACGGGCCCGGAAATGCGTCCCTGCCGCGTCGCCACCACGCGTGTAGACGTAGGCAGCATCGACCCCACACGTCTTGGTGACGGCCGACCAATGGGGCTCGATGGGCCGCGATGCCGCCAGCGCCCAACGGGAGTTGACGGGCACATAGAGGAAGCGCGGGCCGCCCTCGAAGACGCCCGGCCGATGACCATCGAAACCGATATCCGTTTCCGCAAGGCCTGTCGCCGAAGCCAGCTCAGCCGCGCCGGGCACCGGCACGTCGACCCGATAGGGCGTGACCGGGGCGGTGAACATGGCACGCGGCACGCCGCCGATGCGGGTGACCTTGACCGGCACCAGCCCGGCCGCTTCCTCCAGCCGGATCTCCGTCTCGAACGGACACCCCGGCTTCTGCCGCTGTTCAGCCAGGAAGATGGCACAGCCGATGGTCGGGTGACCAGCGAACGGAATTTCGGCGGTGGGAAAAAAGATCCGAACCTTGGCCGTGTTGCCCAGATCGTCCGGCCGCATGACGAAGATCGTCTCGGACAGATTGAACTCGCGCGCGATGGTCTGCATCTGCTGGGGTGTGAGGCCATCGGCCCCGATGACGATCGCCAGGGGATTGCCGCCGAACTTCTCGGCGGTGAACACGTCATAAGTGAAGAATTGCAGTTTCATGGCCCCAGCTTAGGGGGCACCATGTGGCGGCGGCAACCGGAACATTGTCTCCATTGCCGTATCGGAAGCCGTCAGCAAGGCCATTCAGCGATGAAAATAGCGAATGATTTCCTTGGCATAGAGCGGCATTCTTGAATCGGTCTGTGAACTGTCCCACACCGCTTCGATCCGGTCGAGTTCCCGCTCAGGGTCCGTTTCATTGTGCCGTTGGAAGTGCGCCTCCAGCTCCGCAAAGGGTTTCGGAAACGTGTGGCGGCGGGCCACAGCGATCCGCCCGCCGTCGAACACGGCGGCCATATCGCCCGCGTCGGCGAGCCCAAGATCGAGGCCGGTTTCTTCCCGCAATTCGATGGCCATGGAGCCCAGCAGGTCCACCTGCCCGTCCGCCTTGACGTCACGCGGCTCCAGCGATCCCGATGGGGGATAGGCCTTTCCGGCATTCAGTGTCCACTGCCCCATGACCCCGATCAGCAACCCGCCATCGGAAGAAAACACCACCGGTACGCCAAAGCACGACCACACGCCGGGGTCGGGCCGGTCCCAGTCGCGCCAGGCGACGAAACTCGCATAATCGGTTTCCACGAAGCGGGCGGAGAAGGTATCGCCTCGCACCTCCGCCTCGCGGCATAACAGGACGGCGCCATTCCACAGCGTCGGCCGTTCCGCGATCAGGTGGTCCCAATAGCTCATGATCTCGGACCGCCTGTCATGTGCGAACTCCCAGCGCCGGTCGCTCAGCCTGAGATCAAGTCCGGTAATAGGAACGACTCCGTTCATCCCAGCAGGGCATCATAGATCAGCTTCACCGAGACCGCCGCCAGCGCGACCTCGATGAGACGGAAGAACAGTTTCTCGGGCAGAACCTTGGTGGCCTTGTAGCCGATGAGGGCCCCGGCAACCGCAATGGGTGACAGCATGAGCGCAGTCTCGACATTCGAGGTGTTGAATTGTCCGAGCGCCCAATATGGAACGAGTTTCACGGCGTTGATGATGGCGAAGGCGATGGTGCTGGTGCCGGCGAACACCATCTTCGGCATCTTCTGCGGCAGCGTGTACATCTGATACGGCGGGCCGCCGGTGTGGGAGACAAAGCTGGTGAACCCCGCGATCGTGCCCCAGAACACGCCGCGCGGCACGTCGGCGGGCTTGGCCGGCACGTTCTTGCGCTTCACCAGCACGCCGATGCAGTACCAGAGCCCGATGACAGCCACCAGCAGCTTCACCAGCCACTCCGGCGTAACATGGGCCGTGGCCCAGCCGACGCCGACACCCAAAACCATGGCGGGCACAAGAATGACGAGATTGCGCATGTCAAACTCGCGGCGATAGGCCCACAGCCCCACCACGTCGCTGACGATATAGATCGGAAGCAATAGCGCCGCCGCCGCGACCGGCGAAATCGCCAGCGCCAGGATCGGGACACTGAGAACGCCGACCATGGGCAAGCCCCCCTTGGAGGCCCCAACCAGAAACGACGACAGCGCGGCAAGCACGTAAAACAGGATCGTTTGATCCATCAGGCGGTCTCTGGCCCGAGCGCGATCTCGGCATAGGGCACGTCCAGGAACTGGCTCAGCATCTCGGCCACGAATGCGTGGTCCTCGCGCTGGGGCACACCCGACACCGTGACGGTGCCGACGACGCCGGTGCCGATGAGATGGATCGGAAAGCCACCGCCGGCCGGCGCGAAGTCCATCGGATCGAGACCGCGCGACTGGTCGAAGGCCTGTCCCTTCTGCAAATATTCGCGCCCCACACGGTAGGACGATTTGTGAAACCGCATCACGGTGTTGGTCTTCCGCCGCACCCAATCGGGATTCTCCGGCGACGTGCCCGGCAGCGCAGTGTAGAACAAGGGACGGTTGCCGATGCGGATATCGATGACGAACGGCAGGTTCCGGTCCACGGCCGCGGCTCGCATCTGCGATCCAAGCGCCCACGCGTCGTCCTCGCCGAAACGCTCGAAACGCAGTCGCTCTTCTTGCCGCGCCAGCTGCGCGATGTCGCTTTCCAGACTCACCGGTCCCATCTCCTCAAAGTCCCATCTTAGCCGCGCCCTGCCTCGTTAAGAAAGCATTAAGGATGGGGTAAACACGCATGGCAGCGTGGCATCCGCCGTGCATCGTCCGTCCCATCGTCAAAGTGAGACGCGAGGACCGGCACCATGAACATCATTCCATCCTTTCTGAACAAGCAGGCCATCAACGCAGGTGGAGCCGTCGAGCGGCCCAAATCCTCCGAGATGACGCCCGGTGCCGGCTTCCGCATCCGCCTGGAAATCGAGCGTCCCAAATCGCCGCTCGTCGAAATGTTCCGCGACTTCGAGACGCCGGACATCTCGGACATTCTGAACCGCATGTACACCATGAGCCCCGAGATCAGGAACCTGGTGAATGACAAGCCGCTGGTTGGCGCGGCGCTCACCGTGAAGGTCTTTCCCGGCGACAACCTGATGGTTCACAAGGCCCTTGATGCCGCCAAGCCTGGCGACATTGTCGTCGTCGACACCAGCGGCAGCCAGCGCAACGCCGTGCTCGGCGACCTCGTGACCAACAAGGCCAAACACCGCGGCATTGCGGGCTTCATCGTCGATGGCCTGATCCGCGATCTGCCTGGCCTGAAGGAGGCCGATGTTCCCGTTTATGCGCGCGGCGTGACCCCCTTCGGGCCGCTGCATCGGGGCCCGGGCGAGCTGAACTACGCCGTCAGTTGCGGCGGCATCGTGGTCAATCCCGGCGACATCGTGGTGGCCGACACCAGCGGCATCGCCGTCGTCCGCAAGGAAGTGGCGGAGGACACGATCACGCGGCTGCGGGCTCACCGCGCCCGCATGGAACAATATGTGTCCGACGTGAAGGCGGGCAAGTTCTCCAACGATTGGGTCGACCGCCAGCTCGCCGCCGATCACTGCCTGGTGGAATGATGCCGAAAGTGCCCACCAGCCTGACCAGCGCTCTGTTCATGGGCTTGCGGATCGCCGATGCACCGGCCATGGCCGACCATCTGCGCTTCGCCAAGCTCCGCCAGCGCTACTATGACCTGTTCTGGAACAGGGTCGCCGGCGAGATCGGCGCCGACATCCGGAAATGGGACATGGGTTTCCGCCGGTTGACGCGAAATGGCCTGTCGGTCCTGGTTCACGCTGCCGATCTGGGACTAGACAGCCATCTGACGCTCAAGCTCATGGGCAACAAGGCCATGACCTACGAGCTGATGGCGGAACAGGGCGTGGTGGTGCCGCGCCACGTGCGCTTTTCAGTGACCAATCTGTCGCCGGCAAGGTCCCTCCTCGCCGCAAGCCAGCGCCCGCTGGTGGTGAAACCCAACAGCGGCACCGGCGGCGGCCGCGGGGTGACGACCGGGATCATCACGCCCGGCGAATTGCGTCGGGCCGCCTTCTGGGCTGCCCGCTTCGATACCGACCTCATCGCCGAAGAACAGGTCGAGGGCCACAGCTACCGGGTACTGGTGCTCGATGGCATGTTTGTCGATGCCATCCGCCGCGATCCGCCGCGCGTGACAGGCGACGGCCGCCGCACCATCGCTCAGCTCATGCGCGACGAGACCCAGCACCGTCTCAAGGCTGCTCCGTTCACGGCGCTGAGCCCGCTGCGCCTCGACCGGGATGCGGCAAACTTCCTGACCGCACAGATGCTGTCGCCCCGCACGGTGCCCGAAGATGGCGAAATCGTCATCGTCAAGCGCGCGGCAAACGAGAACAGTGCTGCCGAGAACGTGGTGGTGACGGACAAGATCCACCCGTCGACCGTCGCTGCCTGCACCGCCCTTGCCGCCAATCTGGGGGTCAGGCTGGCCGGCATCGACATCATCGCCAGGGATATCGCCAGGCCGCTGGGTGCCGGCAACGGCCTCATCGGCGAAATCAACACCACGCCCGGCCTTCATCATCATGACTTGATTTCTTCACCACGACCGGAGCCTTCGGTTGCGTCCCGGGTGATCAACCATATGTTCGAGCGCGGTGCAGG
>CAZECZ010000135.1:0-11551 GCA_964510815.1 uncultured Aestuariivirga sp. | reverse complement strand
GTCACCACGCCGATCACCTTGGGCAGGAACGGAATCGGCTTCTTCCGCGCCTCATCGAACAGGCCCTCGGCGGCGAGCTTTTTCTTCCGCTCTTCCAGCAATGCCATCAGCGCGCCGACACCCGCCGGCTCGACGGTCTCGATGATGAGCTGGTAGCCCGACTTCATGGGATAGGAGGAGATCTTGCCGGTGGCGATGACCTCGAGTCCCTCTTGCAGCTTGGATCGCAGGCGGCCGAAATTGCCGCGCCAGATCACCGCGTCGAGCTTGGCGCCCTCGTCCTTGATCGAGAAATAGCAGTGGCCCGAGGAATGGGGCCCGCGATAGCCCGAAATCTCGCCCCTCACCCGCACATGGCCGAAGGTCTCCTCCAGCGTGCGCTTCAGCGCGTGGGCGATCTCGGTGACGGAATATTCGCCGACATTGGCCTTTCCGCCCTCGATGATCTCGCCGGTTTCGGGATCGTGGTCCCAGATCGTGGACATTGTGAAATCCGCACTTTGATTCCCCGCCATCAAATGCGAGAAGGCGTTCGAATGCAAGGAACGACCCCATGAATATCCTTCTGATCGGCTCCGGCGGCCGCGAGCATGCGCTGGCCTGGGCCATCGGCGCCAGTGCGCTGTGCGACACGCTCTATGTCGCCCCCGGCAATCCCGGCACCGGTCAGATCGCCCGCAATGTCGACCTGAAGGTGACCGACCATGCCGCCGTCATCGCCTTCTGCAAGGCGAACGACATCGGCCTCGTCGTCGCAGGCCCTGAAGCTCCACTGGTGGCGGGGCTTGCCGATGATTGCATGGCAGCCGGCATCAAGATCTTCGGGCCATCGAAATTCGCGGCACAGCTCGAAGGCTCCAAAGGCTTCACCAAGGATATCTGCGCCAAATACAACATTCCCACCGCCGCCTATGGCCGCTTCACGGACAAGGCTGCGGCGATGGACTATCTTGCGGCCCACGGCGCGCCGATCGTCATCAAGGCCGACGGGCTGGCCTCCGGCAAGGGCGTCACCGTTGCCATGACCATGGACGAGGCCACGGCAGCGGTCGACGACATCTTCTCCGGCAAGTTCGGCGCCGGAGACTGCGTGATCGAGGAATTCCTCGAAGGCGAGGAAGCGAGCTTCTTTGTGCTGACGGACGGCACGAACGTGCTACCTTTGGCCACGGCACAGGATCATAAGCGCGTCGGCGATGGCGATACCGGCCCCAACACCGGCGGCATGGGTGCCTATTCCCCTGCCCCCTGCATGACGGAGGCCTTGTGCAACGAGGCGCTGGAGAAGATCGTCAGGCCGACCGTCCGTGCACTGAGCGATATGGGCCACCCCTATGCCGGTGTGCTCTATGTCGGCCTCATCCTCACCAGGGATGGCCCCAAGCTCATCGAGTACAATGTCCGCTTCGGTGACCCCGAATGCCAGGTGCTGATGATGCGGCTGGCCGATGACGTCGTACCGCTGCTGCTGGCCTGTGCCGACGGGACGCTCGACAAGATGACGGCGAACTGGCTGGACGATGCCGCCCTCACCGTCGTGATGTGCGCCAAGGGCTATCCCGGCGAGCCGCAAAAGGGTACCGAGATCCGCGGCCTCGAAGGGGCCGCCGCCATGGAGGGCGTTGAAATCTTCCACGCCGGCACGGCGCTGCGAAATAACCAGATTGTTGCCAACGGCGGGCGGGTGCTCAATGTCACGGCGCGCGGCGCCACCGTGAAAGGCGCACAAGAACGAGCCTACGCCGCCGTCCGCCACATCGACTGGCCGGAAGGGTTCTACCGTACCGACATCGGCTGGCGCGCCATCGAAAGGGAGAATGTGAAATGATCCGACACACCGTCCTTTGCAAGTTCAAACCCGATGCCGATGTCGCGGCCGTATTCGCGGCGCTCAAGGCATTGCAGCAGAAGATCCCGGGCATCCTCGCCATCACTTGCGGCGCCGACAATTCACCGGAAGGTCTCCAGAAGGGCTACACCCACGGCTTCACGGTGGACTTCGTCGACGCTGCGGCGCGCGATGCCTATCTGCCGCATCCGGAGCACCAGAAGGTTGGTGTCATTGTCGTCGCCGCCATGGAGGGCGGAACGCAGGGCTTGGCGGTGGTGGACTGGGAGGTGTAGCCTTGCTCCATGAGCACGCTATTTCCTGACACCACCGAACACCGGATCGACGTCGAGGGGGCGACGATCTTCGCCCGCACCGGCGGATCTGGCCCGCCGCTGCTGCTGATCCACGGTTTCCCGCAAACCCATGCCATGTGGCACAAGGTGGCGCCGGAGCTTATGGCGCGCTTCACCTGCGTGATGCCGGACCTTCGCGGCTACGGTTATTCCTCCTGTCCCGCCAACGACGCAGAGCATGCCGCCTATTCGAAGCGGACCATGGCCAACGATCTTATCGCCGTGATGCAATCGCTCGGCCATCGGCGCTTCGCCGTGGTGGGCCACGACCGCGGCGCCCGCGTCGCCTACCGCATGGCGCTCGATCATCCGGACGCGGTCTGCTGCCTCACGGCGTTGGACATCGTTCCCGTCTTCGACATGTGGAAGGGCATGGATGCGACGCTGGCCATGAAGGTCTACCACTGGATGTTCCTGGCCCAGCCCCATCCCTTGCCAGAAATGCTGATCGAGCGGGCACCCATCGCCTATCTCGACTACACGCTGGCGAGTTGGACCAAGACCAAGGACCTTTCGTCCTTCAGCGAAGACGCACTGGCCGAATACCGGCTGCACTACGCCACCCCGGAGCACATCCGCGCGACATGCAACGACTACCGCGCCGGGGCCACCTACGACCTCAAGGCCGACGAGTCCGACCGCGCGGCGGGCAAAACCATCGCCTGCCCAACGCTGGTGCTATGGGGTTCGGGCGGCATTCCGGCGGACCATGAGAATACGGTGGAGTCACAAGGCGTCCTGGCGACGTGGCGGGCCTGGTGTCCGCAGGCCCAAGGCTCCGCCATCGACTCCGGCCACTTCATGGCGGAAGAAAATCCTGAGGATACGCTGGCCCATCTCCTGCCCTTCCTCGCCAAACATGCGCATTGACCGGCAACAGGCCTTCACCGGCACCACCGAAGCCGATATTCCAGCTGCTGCACTCGAAGTGTATCTGACCCGTCACGTCGATGGTTTCGAAGGCCCGCTTGCCGTCGCGCGCTTCAAGGGCGGGCAGTCCAATCCCACCTACAAGCTCACCACGCCAGGCCGCGCGTACGTTCTCCGCCGCAAGCCGTTCGGCAAACTCTTGCCGTCGGCGCATGCCATCGAGCGCGAGTTTCGCGTGACGTCGGCGCTTGCCGCGCAAGGTTTCCCGGTCGCCCGCCCGCTTCATCTGTGTACGGACGACACTATCATCGGCGCCGCCTTCTACCTCATGGAGCATGCCGACGGGCGGGTGTTCTGGGAACCACATGCGCCGGGCATCATCGCGGAAGAACGCTCCCTCCTGTTCGACAGCCTGAACGACACCATGGCAAGGCTGCACGCGGTCGACGTCACGGCCGCCGGCCTCTCTGATTTCGGCAAGCCCACGGGCTACGTCGCCCGCCAGATCAAGCGCTGGAGCGAGCAGTACCGCGCCTCGGAAACCGAGGCCATCGCAGAAATGGACCGGCTCATCACCTGGTTGCCCGGCGCCTGCCCGGCCTCCTCCGGTGCCGCCATCGTCCATGGCGATTTCCGTGTCGACAACTGCATCATCCATCCCACCGAGCCCCGCGTCATCGCCGTGCTCGACTGGGAGCTCTCGACCATCGGCGATCCACTCGCCGACTTCACCTATCACCTCATGCAATGGTTCATGCCGGTGTCGGAGACGGGTGCCGGCGTCGGTTCGCTCACGGGGCACGACACCGATCCTGGCATGCCGTCCTTCGAGGCCTATGTCAGTGACTATTGCCGCCGTACAGGACGCAGCAGCATTCCGGACCTCGACGTTTACATGGCCTATAATTTCTTCCGGCTCGCCGCCATCCTGCAAGGGATCCTGGGCCGGGTGCGCGACGGTACGGCGGCCAATGCGCAGGCTGCAGAGATGGCGCGGCAAGTGAAGCCGCTGGCGGAAACCGCGTGGGCGTTCGCGCGGAAGGCCGGCGCATGAGCGACCCCCGCATCGGGCTCGCACTCGGCGGCGGCAGCGCCCGCGGCCTCGCGCACATCCCGATGCTGGAAGTCTTCGACGAGATGGGGCTCAAGCCGTCGGTCATCGCGGGTTGTTCCATCGGCGCCCTGATCGGCGCGGCCTATGCCGGCGGCATGAGTGCGAAGGACATCCGCGAGCGCGCCGAGAAGCTGCTCTCAACCCGCGTCGATGCCATGCGCCACATCTTCGGCTCGCCCCGCGCCAGGGTCACCGACCTGCTGGCGCTGCGCGGCTTCTCGTCGTTGCACATCGACGGCGAGACACTTGTCAAGCTGGCGCTGCCAGAAACCCTGCCACATACGCTCGACGAACTCTCCATCCCCTTCAAGGTCATCGCCACCGATTTCGAAGAGATGGAGGAGCGGGTGATCGAGTCCGGTCCGCTCATCACCGCCGTGGCCGCCTCCATCGCCATTCCCGGCGTCATTCTCGGTCCCAAGATCGACGGCCATGTCCATGTCGATGGCGGCGTCACCAATCCGGTGCCTTTCGACCACGTGCGAAACGGCGTGGACATCGTGGTCGCCATCGACGTCACCGGGCGCCCGCGTCCGCCGACGCGCAACAACCATTCCAACATGGAGTTGGCTGTCGGCTCACTCCTCATCATGTTCAACCAGGTCGCCAATTTGCGCCGCGCCGAGTCGCCGCCCGACATCTATGTCCGGCCGTCGCTGCAGGCCTTTTCGGCCGGCGATTTCTTTCGCGTGAAGGAGCTGTTCGAGGCCGCCGAAATCACTAAGGACCAGCTCAAGTTCGAGCTCGACAAGCGGCTCACCGCCTTGCGCTGAAGAAGTCCTTCAACAGTGTCTTGCCGCGCGCTTCGCCGATGCCGCTGTAGACCTCGGGCCGGTGGTGGCAGGTGGCTTGAGAAAAGAACCGGCTGCCATGTTCCACCGCCCCCATCTTCTCGTCCGCCGCGGCGAAATAAAGCCGCCGGATGCGGGCAAAGGAGATGGCGGCGGCGCACATGGCGCAGGGTTCCAGTGTCACGTAGAGGTCGCAGTTGATGAGCCGTTCTGAGCCGATCGCCTGCGCCGCCTCGCGGATCGCCAGCAGTTCCGCATGCGCCGTCGGGTCCTTTCGTTCCAGCGTGCGGTTGCCGGCCCGCGCCAGCACATTGCCCGCCTTGTCCATCACGACGGCGCCCACGGGCACCTCGCCCCGGCTTGCGGCAGCCTCCGCTTCCTCGAAAGCGATACGCATGGGCTCTGGCAGATTCAGTCGCATCGTGCCAATTGGAGCATCGGGCGGGCGCCGGTCAAGGTGCTGCGTATGGACATGGGGAACGGGATTGCGGATCGTCGGCGGAAAATTCAAGGGACACAGTCTTGCGGCACCGGCCGGCCAGGCGACGCGCCCCACCACCGACCGTGTCAGGGAATCGATCTTCAACATTCTTGCTCACGGCATCGACGGCTTCGACCTCGAAGGGGCTCGCGTGCTCGATCTCTTCGCCGGAACCGGTGCTTTGGGGCTGGAAGCGATTTCGCGCGGCGCCCGCTTCTGCCAGTTCGTCGACGACAGTGCCGAGGCCCGCGGCGTCATCCGCCGCAATGCCGATTCCCTTGGCGTCATCGGCCTGGTCAAGATCTGGCGGCGCGATGCGACGAAACTTGGCCCTTGCGCGCCGCAGCCCCGCTTCGATTTGGTCTTCGCCGATCCGCCCTACGGCAAGGGATTGGGCGGGAAAGCGTTGCAGGCCCTCGTCGACGGCGAATGGCTCAATACGGGCGCGGTCGTCATGCTGGAAGAGGCCGTGAAGATCGATATACCAGAGGTTCCTTCCCTTACCCTGCTCGACCGGCGCGACTATGGCGACACCCAGGTCCGCTTCTACCGCTTTGGCAAGATGGGAGAGCCCCTTGAAGATCCGCAAGCTTGAAACCTTCTGCAACGAATTCGTCGGCTTCGTCCGCGTCACCACCGATACCGGTGACCAGGGCTGGGGCCAGGTCTCGACCTACAATGCCGACATCACCTGCGAGATCTTCCACCGCCAGGTGGCGCGCCATGCGCTGGGCACAGATGCGCTCGACCACTCCGATACGCTGGCCCTCATCAATGAGCGCGAACACAAATATCCGGGCTCCTATCTCCGCCGCGCCACCACCGGACTCGATACCGCGCTGTGGGACTTGCGCGGCAAGCTCGAAGGCAAGCCCGTCACGTCGCTGATCGGCGGCTCGCCGGGCAAGCTCCGCGCCTATGCCTCCTCCATGAAGCGCGACATCACACCGGACGATGAGGCGAAGCGCTTCCTCAAGCTCCGCGATGAGAAAGGCTTCGATGCCTTCAAGTGGCGTGTGGGTGCCGAGTGCGGCCGCGATCAGGACGAATGGCCGGGCCGCACGGACGCTGTCGTTCCCACGGTGTCGAAGGCGCTCGGCGATGGCATCGCCAAGCTGGTGGACGGGAATTCCTGCTATTCCCCCAAGCGCGCCATCGAAGTCGGCCGCCTCTTGGAAGACAACGGCATCAGCCACTTCGAGGAGCCCTGCCCCTATTGGGAGTTCGAGCAGACCAAGGAAGTTTCCGACGCGCTTTCGATCGACGTCACGGGCGGCGAGCAGGACTGCGAATTCACGGCGTGGAAGACCATGATCGGCATGCGCGCCGTCGATATCGTCCAGCCCGACGTCATGTATCTGGGCGGCATCTCGCGCACGCTGCACGTCTGCCGGATGGCGGAGGACGCGGGGCTTCCGGTCACCCCGCACGCCGCCAATCTGTCGCTCGTCACCATGTGCACCATGCACCTGCTGCGCGCCATTCCCAATGCCGGCAAGTACCTGGAGTTCTCGATCGAGGAAGAGGATTATTATCCGTGGCAGTATGGCCTGTTCCGTGGCGATCCCTACCGGATCGAGGATGGCAAGGCGACGGTGACGGATCAGCCTGGCTGGGGCGTGGAAATCCATCCCCAATGGCTCGACAAGGCGCAGTACAAGGCGAGCGAGATCTAGCGCCGCCCGAACGGGCGCTCAAGTTGTGGCAAGATTGGACGCATACGCCGCCCCGCGGCACGGCGTATGCTTCATCTCGTGACGTCACGCCCAGCCGAGCTGTTTCAGGGAATGCGCATCGTTCCAGATCTTGGTCATCCGAGCGATCTTGCCGCCTTCGAATTCCATGACATAGGCATAGTCGGCGGCAACCGTGTTTCCGGTGGGCGGAACCGGGCCGCCTGCACCGGTCTGGGTTCCCCTGAAGACCGACGTGGCGACGACGATGCCGCGTTCGTGGTCGGTGGAGAACGACTTGAGATCGTATCGGCCGTCGGGCACCGGCGTCAGCAATCCCGCCGTCCAGCCGGTGTATCCTTCCACCGTCGAGATATCGGCCAGCGCATCCGCCTGGCACGAAAAGCCAGCACCGTCGTGGCAATAGGCTTTGCACACCTCCCAGCCCTTGCCCGTCTCACAGGCATCGAAGAAGGCCATCGCTGTTTCGGAAATCGTCATGTTTCGCTCCCTGTCCATTGGTTTCCACCTGCCGTTCGGCGGGACCGACGACGTTGTGTCGGATGGGGATTTATAAAATAAATATTTTAAAATGTCCACTCTAAAATACTGAACAGACGCTCCTAGTTCCGGATGGCGTGCATGACCGTCTCGTAAAGCATTGGAAACAGGTGCTTATTGTCATGATGCCGGCCATACAGCACGGTGCCGTGAATGCAAAAGACGACGAAACTGGCCAGCAGAGCGGGGTCCTTGTCAGGGCCGAGGTCGCCGTCCGCCTGGGCGTTTCTCAAGGCTCTCTCAACCAGCGATTCGATCTCGGAACAGAACGCGCCAATCTTCTCCGCGGCCTCGGGTCCGATGACATGCTTCTGGGCCAAATGGTTCATCATCAGGCAGCCCTTGTATTCAGACTTCTCGGCGCCCTTCATGACATTCTTCAGAAATGTCTCGACGCCAGCCATGTCCGGGTTGTCCCTCAGGATCTGATAGCGCGGGCCGATGACGTGTCCGCGATAGTATTCGAGAGCCTCGAGAAAGATCCCGTCCTTGTCGCCAAACTCCTTGTAGAGGCTCGCGGTGTTGAGGCCGGACTCGCGGACGATATCGTTGACCGAGGTCGCCTTGTAGCCATTCTGCCAGAATGCGCCCATGGCCTTTTCGAGAACCGCATCGCGCGTGTATGTTCTTGGTCTGCCCATGGCACGATTTTAAAACGTTCGTTGGTAAACTGCAATATGGCGCCTGAGCCCCGCCTCAGTCCTCAACGCCGTCCGAACAGCTTCTCGATATCCGCCAGCTTCAGTTCGATGAAGGTGGGGCGGCCGTGGTTGCATTGGCCGGAATTGGGTGTGGCCTCCATCTCGCGCAGCAGCGCGTTCATTTCCTCCGGCCGGAGTTTTCGCCCGGAGCGCACCGAGTGGTGGCAGGCCATGGTGGCGAGCACATGGTTGATGCGCGCCTCCACGGCCGTCGCATTGTCACTGGCTTCCAGTTCGTCGGCCAGATCGCGAACGATGCCGGCGATATCGCATTGGCCGAGTGCCGCCGGCACCTCACGCACCAGCACCGCGCCTTCGCCGAAGGCTTCCAGCACGAGGCCGCCGGCGGCCAGGGTCTCGGCGCTGCCGGCGAGCCGTTCGGCCTGAACCGGATCGAGGTCCACCACATCGGGCACCAGCAGAGGCTGGGTTAGCACACCCCGCTGTTCCCGCTCGCGCTTCAGGCGCTCATAGACGAGGCGTTCATGGGCGGCGTGCTGGTCGACGAGGATGAATCCGTCCCTGGTCTGAGAGACGATGTAATTGTCGTGGATCTGTGCACGGGCCTGGCCCAGCGGATAATCCGCCTGCGGATGATCGTCCTCCGCCGGAAGCTCGGCCGGCGGCATCTGCATGGCGAGGCTGTGCTGCGTCTCGGCGAAGCCCGGCCGGTCGGCGACAGCAGGTCTCGGGGGAAACGTTGGCATCCCGGCGCGGAAGCTCGTCACCGTCTGGCTGCCCAGCGAGGCGTCGCGGGCACCGCGCGCTTCCGCCAGCGCATGGCGAATGGCGCTGATGATCAATCCCCGCACCAGGCCGCTGTCACGGAAGCGCACCTCTGCCTTTGCCGGATGCACGTTCACATCGACCATCTGCGGCGGGCAGGTGAGAAAGAGCAGCACGGCGGGAAACCGGCCACCGGCCACGACGTCGGCATAGGCGCCGCGCAACGCGCCGGTGAGTTGGCGATCGCGCACACTGCGGCCATTGACGAAGATGAACTGCATGGCGCCATTGGCCCGGGACCATGTGGGCAGGCCGGCAAATCCGCGCACTTGCACCCCCTCGCGCTCCATATCGAAGGTGACGGCATTGTCCATGAAGCCGGCGCCCAGCACGCGCCGCACGCGATCCGTCTCGTCCTCGTCGGGCGGTGCATCGATGAGCCGGCGCTCCTCGGTGACGAAGGAGAAGCCGCAGGCTGGATGCGCCAGCGCCATGCGGCGGACGACGTCGGCAGCCTCGGCCGTCTCGGTACGATCGGCTTTGAGGAACTTGAGCCGCGCGGGTGTCGCATAGAACAGGTCGCGCACCGTGATCTCGGTGCCGCGAGACAAGCCCACGGGCTTCACCGCCTCGATCGCACCGCCTTCGACGCCCAACACGTAGGCCTCACCCGAGCCTGCGGCCCGGGATGCGATCGACATGCGGCTCACCGAGCCGATGGACGGCAGGGCCTCGCCGCGGAACCCCAGGAAGCGGATGTCGAACAGGTCGTCGTCCGAGAGCTTCGAGGTAGCGTGGCGCTCGATGGCAAGCGCCAGGTCCTCCGGACTCATGCCGGACCCGTCGTCGCTGACACGGATGAAACTCTTGCCGCCGCCGCGAAAGGCCACGTCGATCTGCCGCGCGCCGGCGTCGATGGCATTCTCGACGAGTTCCTTCACCACACTGGCGGGGCGTTCGATCACCTCGCCCGCCGCGATGCGGTTCACCGTTCCTTCTGACAGCCTGCGGATTCGCATGGGCCTCATTCTAGGTGGCGTGATGCCCAGTTGCTAGTCGAGGCCGACGGGTTTTCCCACCACCGTCACGATGAGCCGGTCCGGGTGCAGCAGGCGCTTGGCTTGCGCTTTCACCTGCTCGAGCGTCACGGCATCGATCAGGCTGTTGCGCCGCGTGACATAACCGGCGTCGATGCCGACCTGCTGCAGACCGAGCAATTGCGACGCAATCGCGGCGTTGCCGGTGAACCGCAGTACGTAGGACCCGGTGAGATAAGATTTGGCTTCGTCCAGTTCCTGCTGGGCCGGCCCGTTCTCCGCCATGTCGGCCAGCACGCTCTTCACCACTTCCATGGCTTCGCCTGCAGCCTCGTTCCGGGTCTGCAACATGCCCAGGAACAGGTCGGTGCGCTTGAGGTTGACGAGGCCGAACCCCACGCCATAGGTCAGGCCGCGCTTCTCACGCACCTCTGTGGTGAGCCGCGTGTTGAAGCCACCACCGCCCAGGATCTCAGACATGACATAGGCCGGAATGAAATCGGGATCGTCGCGCTTCAGCCCCTCATGGCCGAAGTAGATGACGCTCTGCGGCATCTCGCGCGGGATTACCTTGATCTTTGGTCCTTCGGCGAGATGGGCTGGCGCGATGGCCGGGCGGTCCGCCGTTTCCGGCAACCCGCCGAACACCTGGTCGAGCACCTTGCCCAAGGTCTCGGCATCGATGTCGCCCACGGCCGCCACCTGCAGAACGTCGCGGGTGAAAGTGCGCCGGTGGGCAGCGCGCAGATCATCGGCGGTCAAGGCAGACATGGTCCCGACCGTGCCATCAGTGTCCCGCGCATAGGGATCGTTGGGCAGGATTTCTCCCATCCAGGCCCGTGAGCCCATGGTCTGGGGGTCGTCCTCATCGTTCTTCAGGCTGATGACAAATTGCTGGCGCACCCGTTCAAGGGGTTCAGGGTCGAAGCGCGGCGAGGTGACCGCCAGGCGCAGCAGGTCGAAGGACTGATCGCGATTGCGCGACAGGGTCTGGAAAGACCCCGAGAAGAAGTCCCTGCCGGAATCGAAATTCATGCGGAAGGCCAACTCGTCGCGCTGGCGTTGGAAAGTCTGCGAGTCGATCTCGCCGGCGCCCTCGTCCAGCATGCCCGTCAGGAACTGGGACGCGCCCTCCTTGCCCGGCAGATCATAGATGCTGCCCGCTTCAAAAGAGAAGTTGAGGGCAATCAGCGGAACGGCGTGGTCTTCCACCAGCCAGGCCTTGATGCCGCCGGGGCTCGTCACCTCCTTGACCTCGAAGGCAGAGGCAAGCCCGAAACCAAAGACCCAGACGATCAGTCCGAGAACAATCTGCCGCATCACTTTGCCTCCGGCTCAAGAATGGCGGTGACGGAGGCCTTGCGGTCCAGCGTCCTGCGGGCCGCTTCGGCGATGTCATCTACCGTCACAGTT
>CAZECZ010000134.1:0-11659 GCA_964510815.1 uncultured Aestuariivirga sp. | reverse complement strand
GGGAGAAGGCGGACGCGGCAGGAGGCTCACCCCACCAGCCGCAGCTCCCGCGGGAAGCTCGTCAGGCAGTCGATGCCGTCTTCGGTGACCACCACGTCGTCCTCGATCCTGACCCCGGCTTCGCCCAGCCGGTAGAGGCCGGGCTCGATGGTGTAGACCATGCCAGGCTCCAGCACTTGCCCATTGCCGCGCATGATCTGCGGCGCCTCGTGGACGTCCAGGCCGAGGCCATGCCCGGTCTTGTGGCGGCGGAACTCGGCGAATTGCGAGCCCTCCAGCACCTTTTGCACGGCATCGTCGACCTCGGACGCCGTGATGCCGGCGCGCGACACCGCCCTGCCCTTCTCATTGGCGGCCAGCACGGTCTCGTAGAAGGCGCGGTCGAAATCGGAGACTTCCTTCACGAAGAAAGTGCGGGTGATGTCGGCGCTGTAGCCCTGGTAGCTGCCGCCGAAATCGAACAGCAGCGCGTCGCCGGGCTCGATGCGATAATCGGGCCTGGCATGGGCGTGGGGTTTGGCGGCATTGTCGCCCGCCGCCACGATGGGGGCGAAGGCCAGACCGTCGGCGCCATGGGAGAACAGGTTGCGGAGCAGGATCGATTCGATCTCGGTCTCGGTCATGCCGACCTTCACCTCCTGCAGGGTGGCTTCGAGCGCGGCTTCGGAGAGCCGGATGGCCTTCCTCTGCAACTCGATCTCGTGCGGCAGCTTGTGGAGACGCAGCGCCGAAATCCCGGCATGGATGTCGACGAATACCGCTCCGGGTAATGCCTTCTGCAGGGCGAAGAGATCGAACACCCGCATGCGCTGGCCCTCGACGCCGATACGGGCGCCTTGGCGCAATTGCGGCAGCGCCTCGCCCGCCGCCATGAAGGCGCCCATATAGCCCGCCTCGTCGCGCCAGTCGAACACCTGGCCGGGGAAGCCAATCGCAGCGAAGGAGGCGAGTTCGAGATTGGGGACGATGGCCACCGCCTCGCCCGCTTTCGGCACGATGACCTCGAGGGGCCGCTCCATCTGGTGGAAATCGGTGCCGAACACCCGCCGGAAATTGGCGCCGGGCACCAGCACGATGGCGTCGAGGCCGGTCTTGGCGAGGATCGAATGGACGGGGGCGAGAATGGACATGTTGCAATTTCCCTTGTTCTGTCACCCCAGCGAAAGCTGGGGTCCAGCTCCTTGTTGAGTAAGCGGGATGCCAGCCTGCGCTGGCAAGACGGAAGTTGTCTAGATGGCCATCAAGTCTACCGCAATCGTCTTGGCTTCACCGGCGGCGCGGAGAGCGGGTCTTCCGGCCAGCTATGCTTGGGGTAGCGCCCGCGCATGTCGGAGCGCACCGACGGGTAGCCGTTGGTCCAGAAGGTTTCGAGCGATTGCGTCACCGCCAGCGGCCGGCCGGCGGGCGAGAGAAGTTCGATGCGCAAGGGACTGCGGCCCTCGGCGATGGCGGGCGTCCTGGCGAGGCCGAACATTTCCTGCAGGCGCACCCGCAGCACCGGATCGCCTTCGGTCTCGTAGTCGATCCGCACATCGGCGCCGGACGGCACCTCAATCCTGACCGGTGCGAGCTTGTCCATCTTGCGCGCGAAGTCATGCGGGATCATCGCCTGAATGATCTGGTGCATGTCGAGACGGTCAAGATGGGCCTTGCGGCTGATGCCGGCGAGATAGGGTGTCAGCCAGTCATCCAGCGTCGCCAGCAACGCCTCGTCCGAGAGATCGGGCCAGCCGGCCTCGGGGTAGAGGCGGCGGAGGAACAGGACGCGGGCCCGCAAGGAACGGGCGCCATCGCTCCACGGCAGGCAGGCGAGTCCCATGTCGCGCACGCCCTCGGTCATGGCGGCGGCGATCTCGCCGGGATCGGCGTTGGCAGACGGTTTCTCCTCCAGCACCAGCGCGCCCAGACGGCGCGACTTGGACGCACTCACCGCCTTGGCGCGGCTGTCCCAATGGACCCCGTCGCGCGACATGATCTGGTCGCCGAAGTGATCCTCAATCTCCTTCAGCGACAAGGGGGCGGCGAGGAATATCTTCTGGTCGCCGGAGGCACCGTCTGTGGTTGCCACCGCCAGCCAGTCTTCCTTCATCAATTGATCGTGCTCCGGGAGGATGGCGCCGCCGCCGCCCGACAGGCGATAGCGACGATCGCCGCCACGGCGCTGGGCAATGCGGTCCGGGAAGGCGAAGGCAACGAGCACCCCGGCGCTGACATCCGACGCGCCATCGCCAATGCCGGCAATCTGTCGAATCTGTTTGGCGGACTGGCGGATGCGGTCGCGGGCAGCACCCCGCACCTGAGCAAGTCTCGACGTGAGGTCGGTGCCGGCGGCGCGGCCAAGCCCGTCGCGCTCAGAGAGATAGGCAGCGAGCTCCGCCGCAAGGCCACTGTTGCCGCGCACCACCATGTGGGCGAGGCGCGGATGAAGCGGCAACTTGACCATGGCCTTGCCGGTGGCTGTGATCTTGCCATCGTAGTCGATCGCCTCGAGGCGTTGCAGCAGGTCGCGGGCCTGGGCGAAAGGAGCCGCAGGTGGTGGATCGAGCCACGGCAGGGCATGAGGAACGGTGACACCCCAGGCGGCAAGTTCGAGGACCAGCGGGGCCAGGTCGGCCACGAAGATTTCCGGCTGGTCGTGAGGGGCGAGCGCCCGCGTCTCGGCCTCGGGCCACAGGCGATAGCACACACCGGGGCCCAGACGGCCGGCGCGGCCGCGGCGCTGATCGGCGGCGGCGAGCGACACCCGCACCGTCTCCAGCGCCGTCATGCCGGTGGCGGGATCGAAGCGGGGCGCTCGCTTGAAGCCGGTGTCGATGACCGCGCCGATGCCGTCGATGGTGAGGCTGGTCTCGGCAATGGTGGTGGCCAGCACGATCTTGCGCTCACCCGCGGGCGACGGCTTGATGGCGGCATCCTGCTCGGCAAACCCCATGGCGCCATAAAGCGGGCGGACCACAGCACCTTTGGGCAGCGCAGCGGCATTGAGATTTTCCTCCGTGCGGCGGATTTCCGCTTCGCCGGGGAGGAAGACGAGGATGGACTGGTCTGTCTCGTCCAGCGCGCAATGGACGGCGCGGGTAGCATCGGCCGACATGGTCTGGCGCTGGGCCTTGTCGAGATGGCGGGTGTCGACGGGATAGACGCGGCCCGGCGCATCGATCACCGGCGCGTTGCCGAGATGGGCGGAAAGCCGTTCGGAGTCGAGCGTCGCCGACATCACGAGTATCTTCAGATCGTCGCGCAAGGCCCGCTGCACGTCGAGGGTCAGGGCAAGGCCCAGATCGCCGTCGAGCGAGCGCTCGTGGAATTCGTCGAAGATGACCAGACCGGTGCCCTGAAGCTCCGGATCGGCCTGCAAGCGGCGGGTGAGGATGCCCTCGGTGACGACCTCGATGCGAGTGCGGGACGAGATCTTGCGGTCGAGCCGGACCGTATAGCCGGCGGTGCCGCCGACCACTTCGCTGAGCGTCTCCGCCATGCGCCGCGCCGCAGCCCGCGCTGCCAGCCGCCGCGGTTCGAGCATGACGATCTTCTGACCCTTGAGCCACGGTGAATCGAGGAGCTTGAGCGGCACACGCGTCGTCTTGCCGGCACCCGGCTCGGCCACCAGCAGCGCACAGGGTCCATTGGCCAACGCCTCGCTGAGGCGCGGAATGACGAGGTCGACGGGAAACTCCATGCCGCTCACCTCGGCGGCACGGCCTCAAATGTCAAGCAAGCTCCTTCGCCCATGGCGGGTCGGCGCCAGGCCTGGAACAGGTGATGGCGGCGGCCTTCGCCGCAAAGGCCAGTGCCGCACTGAGTTGCGACTCCGTGATGGCCGCGAGCTTCTTCTTGTCGAGCAGCCTGGCCTTGTGCAGCGCCGCCAGGAGGCCGGCATTGATGGTATCGCCGGCGCCCACGGTATCGGCCACCTTCACCTTGACGGCGGGCTGGACGATGTGATCGTGCGCGGTGAAGGCCTCAAGCCCGTCGCCGCCCTTGGTGACCACGACGATCTTGGCGCCGGCCTTCAGCCATTTCCGGGCGGCGGCCTTGAAATCGCGCTTTCCCGTGATCCACTCGATGTCCTCGTCCGAGATCTTGAGGATGTCGGTCATGGCGATCATGCGGCCCAGACGGGCCACATAGGCACGCCGGTCCTTGACCTGAGTCGGCCGGATGTTGGGATCGAAGGACATGACGAGACGTTTCGATTCGCGGGCGACGAGGGCCTCGATGGTCGAACCGCCTGGCTCCGGAATGAGACTGATCGAGCCGAAATGCAGGGCCTTCACCGCCTTGTCGAGCTTCGGCAGATCCTTCTTCGTCAGCATCCGCGAGGCGGAATTGTCGTCGAAGAACGAATAGCGTGCATGGCCGTCCGTCAGCTTGACGAAAGCAAGAGTCGACGGCTTGTCCCAGGTTTTCACGTATCTCAGGTCGACCTTGCTGGCTTTCAGTCCCTCGCGCAGCATGTCGCCGAAGAAGTCTGTGGACAAACCGCTGTAAAATCCGGTCTTTAGCCCGAGGCGGCCAAGCGCGATCGCCGTATTGAAGACACCACCGCCGGCGAATGGCTGGTAAACCGAAGCCCCTTCTGCCGATTTTCTGGGCAGAAAGTCGATAAGCGCCTCGCCGCAACACACGATCATGGGATTCCTCCGCAAATCTCTGATTTTGCTGCAAGTATGGGGCATTTCGCAGGGGAAATCAATAAATCAGACCTGTTGAATTATCGCCATAGTGTTTGACTATGCGGTCAAAGCCACTAATTGAGTGGCGCACATCAGAACGAAGCGAAAACCATATCATGACCCCGCGCATCATCCCCGTGGATGTCTTCGACATCGTCGTGTTCGGCGCCACGGGCGACCTGTCACAGCGCAAGCTGCTGCCGGCCCTGTTCCACCGCGACGTCCAGGGCCAGATCCCGCCCGGCGCCCGCATCATCGGCTCGTCCAGGCGCGCCATGACCGACAAGGAATTCCGGGCCTTCGCCAAGGCTGCCATCGAATCCTATGTGACAGAAGCCGAACGCCCGGCCGATGTCGTCTCGCGCTTTCTGGAGCGGCTGACCTACATCGCCGCCGATGCCGCACAGAAGCAGGGCTGGAGCGACCTCGAGAAGGCCCTGAAGCCCGGCGCCGAGCGCATCCGGGTCTTCTACCTCGCTGTCGGTCCGGACCTCTTCGGGCCGATCTGCGAAAAGCTCGGCGCTCTCAAGCTGGTGACGCCGCAGACCCGTGTGGTCATCGAGAAACCGCTCGGCAAGTCGGGCGCATCGGCCCACGCCCTCAACGAGGCCATCGGCAAGGTGTTTTCCGAGCCGCAGATCTATCGCATCGACCATTATCTCGGCAAAGAAACGGTGCAGAACCTGATGGCGCTGCGCTTCGCCAATGCCCTGTTCGAACCCTTGTGGAATTCCGCCCACATCGACCACGTGCAGATCACCGTAGCCGAAACTTTGGGCGTCGAAGGGCGTGCAGGATACTACGACACGGCCGGCGCGCTGCGCGACATGGTGCAGAACCACATGTTGCAGCTGCTCTGCCTGTTCGCCATGGAGCCGCCGGTTTCGACGGCGGCCAATGCGTTGCGCGACGAGAAGCTGAAGGTGCTGAAGTCGCTGAAGCCCATCACCGGTGACGCCGTGAAGCACATGACGGTGCGCGGCCAGTACCGCGCCGGCGCCACCAATGGCGGTGCGGTGAAGAGCTATCTCGAGGAACTGGGCTCGGACGTGTCCAAGACCGAGACCTTCGTCGCGCTCAAGGCCGAGATTGCCAACTGGCGCTGGAACGGCGTGCCTTTCTATCTCCGCACCGGCAAGCGGCTTCCCGCTCGCGTGTCCGAGATCGTGGTGACCTTCAAGCCCATCCCGCATTCGGTGTTCGACGGCATGGCGGGGCACATCGCCCGCAACCGGCTGGTGATCCGCCTGCAGCCCGACGAGGGCGTCATGCTGTGGATCATGATCAAGGACCCCGGCCCGGGCGGCATGCGCCTCACCTACGTGCCGCTCGACATGAGCTTTGCCGAGACCTTCGATGTGCGCCATCCGGACGCCTATGAACGTCTCATCATGGATGTGGTGCGCGGCAGCCAGGCGCTGTTCATGCGCCGCGACGAAGTTGAAGCGGCCTGGGAATGGATCGATCCCATTCTCGATGGCTGGCAAGCCTCCGACGAACTCCCCAAGTCCTATACGGCCGGCACCTGGGGACCTTCCGCCGCTGTGGCGCTGATCGAGCGCGATGGCCGTACATGGTATGAGGATCAGGACCTATGATCGAAGCCGAACGACTTTTCACCGCGCGCACGGAGCTGGCGGATACGCTGGCGCAGGACGTTGCCGACGAACTCATGCGCGTCATCGAAGCAAAGGGCAAGGCGACGCTCGCCGTCTCCGGCGGTACCACGCCGACGCTGTTCTTCGACAAGCTGTCGCGGACCGGGCTTCCCTGGCACCGCGTGACGGTGACATTGGTTGACGAGCGCCAGGTTCCCGAGACAAGCGACCGCTCCAATGCCAGGCTGGTGCGCGATCACCTGCTGAAGAACGAGGCCGCCGCCGCGACCTTCGTGCCGCTCTACGGCAACGACGCCGCCGCCGACATGGCACCCTTCGACGTGGTGATCCTCGGCATGGGGGCCGATGGCCACACCGCATCCTTCTTCCCCGGCGGCGACACGCTGGCGGAAGCCATCGACGCTGACACCAGCCGGCGCATCATCGCCATCACCGCACCCGGCTCCGGCGAGCCGCGCCTCACCTTTACCCTGCCGGCCATCGAACAGGCCGGCCGCATCAAGCTCCACATCGAGGGCGACGAAAAGAAGTCCGTGCTGATGAAGGCACTGGGCGATGGGCCTGAGGAAGATATGCCTGTCCGCGCCGTGTTGCGGAGCGCAACCCCTCTGACACTCTATTGGTGTCCCTGACGAAAGGCGGGTCTCATGACCGTCCACGCCACCATTTCCGCCGTCACCGAAACCATCGCCGCGCGCAGCAAGGCGACGCGCCAGCGCTACCTCGACCGCATTGACGAGGCGGTGGCCCGCCAGCCGAAACGCAAGCAACTGGGCTGCGCCAACATCGCCCACGGCTTTGCGGCCTGCGGTATCCACGACAAGGACGCCCTGCGGAACGGCGCGGGTCCCAACATCGGTATCGTGACCTCCTACAACGACATGCTCTCGGCGCACCAGCCGTTCGAGCGCTATCCGGAACTGATCCGTGAGGCGGCGCGCGAGGCGGGCGGCACCGCACAGGTTGCGGGCGGTGTTCCCGCCATGTGCGATGGCGTGACCCAGGGCGAGACCGGCATGGAATTGTCGTTGTTCTCGCGCGACGTGATCGCCCTGTCGACGGCGGTGGCGTTGTCGCACCAGATGTTCGATGCCGCCGTCTATCTGGGCGTGTGCGACAAGATCGTGCCGGGCCTGATCATCGGCGCCCTGAGCTTCGGACATCTGCCGGCCGTGTTCATTCCCGCAGGCCCGATGACCAGCGGCCTGCCCAACGACGAGAAAGGCAAGATCCGCCAGCTCTATGCGCAGGGCAAGGTTGGCCGTGACGAGCTCCTGGAGGCGGAGGCCAAATCCTATCATGGGCCGGGCACCTGCACCTTCTATGGCACCGCCAACACCAACCAGATGCTGATGGAGATCATGGGCCTGCATTTGCCGGGCTCGACCTTCGTCAATCCGGGCACGCCGCTTCGCGACGCCATCACGAAGGCATCGGCGAAGCAGGCCCTGTCGATGACCGCACTCGGCAATGACTATCGTCCCATCGGCCGTATCTTCGACGAACGCGCCGTGGTCAACGGCATCGTCGGCCTCCATGCCACGGGCGGCTCCACCAACCACACGCTGCACATGGTGGCGATGGCGGCGGCGGCGGGCATCCTGGTGACATGGAAGGACTTCGCCGAACTCTCGCACGTCGTGCCGCTGCTCACCCGCGTCTATCCCAATGGCAAGGCGGACGTGAACCACTTCAACGCGGCAGGCGGCATGGGCTTCCTGATCCGTGAACTGCTGGGCGCCGGCTTCCTGCATGAGGATGTCTCGACCATCATGGGCACCGGACTTGGCGGCTATACCAAGGAAGCGCGCCTTGGCGCCGATGGCGAACTGGCCTATGCCGATGCTGCTGAACAATCCGGCGACGAGGCCGTATTGCGCGGTGCATCGAGGCCGTTCCAGCCGACCGGCGGCCTGCACGTGCTGGACGGCAATCTCGGCACCGCGGTGATCAAGACATCGTCGATCCCCGCCGACCGCCATGTGATCGAGGCCCCGGCCCGCGTGTTTCACTCGCAGGAAGAATTGCACGCGGCCTTCAAGGCCGGAGAATTGAACCGCGACGTGGTCGCCGTCGTCCGCTTCCAGGGCCCCAAGGCCTGCGGCATGCCGGAACTGCATCGCCTGACGCCGCCGCTCGCCGTGCTGCAGGACAAGGGTTTCCGCGTGGCGCTGGTGACCGATGGCCGCATGTCGGGCGCGTCCGGCAAGGTGCCGGCCGCCATCCATTTGACACCGGAGGCGGTTGACGGAGGTCCGATTGCGAAAATCCGCGATGGCGATGTCATCCGTCTCGATGCCGACGGCGGAACGCTGGAGGTTCTGGCGGATCGGGCTAAATTCAAGGCCCGCGATACCGTGACCGCCGATCTCACGCGGCACCACGCAGGCACGGGCCGCGAGCTGTTCACGGCCTTCCGTGCCATCACAGGACGCGCCGATCAGGGCGCATCGATTTTCGGGAGTATCTAGAATGTTCCGGGATCCGCAGAAGGGTATGGAAGCAACGCTTGCGGCGGCACCCGTCGTTCCCGTCATGGTGATCGAGAACGCCGCCGATGCGGTGCCGCTGGCCAAGGCGCTGGTGAAGGGCGGATTGCCGGTGCTCGAGATCACACTCCGCACGGCGAAGGCAATCGACTGCATCCGTGCCATCATCGCCGAAGTCGAGGGCGCCATCGTTGGCGCCGGCACGGTGCTCGATGCGGCACAGCTTTCGGACTGCGAAAAGCTCGGCTGCGCCTTCGCCGTGTCGCCCGGATCGTCGCCGAAGCTGCTGGATGCGGCAGCCGACAGCGCCGTGCCGCTGCTGCCGGGCGGTGTCACGGCATCCGAGTGCATGGCACTCCTGGAGCGCGGCTATCGCTTCCAGAAGTTCTTTCCGGCGGAACCGGCGGGCGGCACGGCCTACCTCTCGTCGCTTGCTTCGCCTCTGCCGCAGATCAAATTCTGTCCCACCGGCGGCATCAATTTGCAGAACGCTGGCAGCTACCTCAAGCTAACCAACGTCATCACCATCGGCGGCTCGTGGATGGCGCCGAAGAAGCTGATCGAGGCGAAGGACTGGGCCGGGATCGAGAAACTGGCGAGAGAGGCGGCGGCGCTCAGGAGCTGATCTTGTTGAGCGCCTCAACATAGGCCGCGATGGCCTTGGCCACAGGCGAATAGAGCTGGCGATAATAGAGCACGCCGGTGATGAAGACGGTCGCGGCGATGGCGACATAGGGGCCGGCGAACAGGAACAGCGCCGCGATCGCGTAATAGAAGCCGCGGATGCCGGCATTGATGCTGCGCACGCATTCGGTGAGCACCACGGCGGCCTGCTCGCCCATGATCCTGGTCTCTGCGGAATGAGCTGGCGTCGCCTGAAGCCCGCCGAGCAGCGCCAGCACATAGGCCATCTTGCGAAGGGCATAGGTGAAGGAAAAGAAACACAGCGCCATGATCAGCGTGAGCAGTGCGAAGTAGAGCGAGAACAACTCCGCCGATTGCGTCGTGTCGAGGAAATGCAGCTCGCGTGTGACGTGATAGACGGTCTTCACGTTGACCAGTGCGCCGACGAGGCTGGCCAGCACGATGAGCGTCGCCGAACCGAAATAGGAAATCGAGTTCGAGATGTTGCCGAGCAGAATCGCATCGAACACCCGGTGCTCGCGGTCGATGCCCTGGTGCATCTGCAGCCACCGGAGCCGGACCGCATGAAGCTGGGTGTTGAGCGAACCCTTGCCGATCACACGGAGGATGGCCGAGTAGAACCCCCACAGCCCGAAGATCAGCGCCACCGCGACGATCTCCGGCAGCTCGAAATCGACAGGCAGGTAGGAGGTGAGGCTCGTCATGCCGCCTTGTGCATCTCCTTGATTTCGGTGGTGGTGATGCCGGGCGCCCGCTCCAGCGTGTAGCCCAGGCTGAAGGCCGATTGCGCCATGAACACCGGATCGCCGTCAAGGTCATGAGCGATCGAGAAGCGGTTGGCGGCGATGAAGTCGTCCAGCTTCTTCTTGTCGTCCGACGCGATCCAGCGCATGACCTCGTAGCGGGCGGGCTCGAAGCTCACCGGCACGCCGTATTCGCTGGCCAGCCGGTCGGCCAGCACATCGAGCTGCAGCGCGCCGACGACGCCGACGATGGCGGGCGAGCCGTCGATGGGAATGAAGAGCTGCACCACACCTTCCTCGGCCAGCTGCTCCAGCGCCTCGCGAAGCTTCTTGGCCTTCATCGGATCGCCAAGCTTCACGCGCCTCAGGATTTCCGGTGCAAAGCTCGGAACGCCGGTGAACACGATGTCCTCGCCTTCGGTCAGCGTGTCCCCGATGCGCAGCAGGCCGTGGTTGGGAATGCCCACCACGTCGCCCGCATAGGCCTCGTCCGCAATTGACCGGTCCTGGGCGAAGAAGAACTGGGGTGCTGTGAGCGCCACGGTCTTGCCGGTCCTCACCAGCTTGACCTTCATGCCGCGCGTGAGCTTGCCGGAGGCCAGGCGCATGAATGCAATGCGGTCGCGGTGGTTGGGGTCCATGTTCGCCTGGATCTTGAACACGATGCCCGTCATCTTGGGCTCGGTTGCATGGACGGTGCGGGCCGAGGCCCGCTGGTCGCGCGGCGGCGGCGCATAGGCGATGAGCGCCTGAAGCAAGTCGCGCACGCCGAAGTTCTTGAGCGCCGAACCGAAATAGACCGGCGACAGGTGACCCTCGAGGAACGCCTGCCGGTCGAAGCTGTGGCAGAGATCGCGCACCAGTTCGATTTCCTCTTTCCAATGGGCCAGCGCGTCACCCTTCAGCAATTTGGCGATCAGCGGATCGTCGGGACCGGAGACGGCAACCCCCTCCGGCTCCTTTTCGAGCTGACGCACCCGCGGGCTCTGGAGGTCATAGGTGCCGGCAAAGTCCTTGCCCTGGCCGATGGGCCACACCATGGGCGCCACCGTCAGCGCCAGGCCCTTCTCGATCTCGTCGAGCAGATCCAGCGGCTCGCGCGATTCGCGGTCCATCTTGTTGACGAAGGTGATGATCGGAATGTCGCGCAGGCGGCAGATCTCGAACAGCTTGCGGGTGCGGGCCTCGATGCCCTTGGCAGCGTCGATCACCATGACGGCGGCATCGACGGCGGTGAGCGTCCGGTAGGTGTCCTCCGAGAAGTCCTCGTGGCCCGGCGTGTCGAGCAGGTTGAAGACGACGCCCTCATACTCGAAAGTCATCACCGAGGTGACGACCGAAATGCCGCGCGACTTCTCGATTGACATCCAGTCGGAGCGGGTGCGGCGGCGGTCGCCCTTGGCGCGCACCTGGCCAGCGAGCTGGATGGCGCCGCCGAACAGCAGCAGCTTTTCGGTCAGCGTCGTCTTGCCGGCGTCCGGGTGCGA
>CAZECZ010000133.1:0-11726 GCA_964510815.1 uncultured Aestuariivirga sp. | reverse complement strand
CGGCCATGGCGCCGATCTGCCGCGCCCATTGGCCGCCGCAGTTGACGACCGTCTCGCAGGCGATGGTGCCCAGGTTTGTGCGCACCGCCATCACCCTGCCATCGGCGATGTCGAAGCCCTCGACCCGGCAGCCTTCGACGATTTTCGCGCCATGCATGCGCGCCCCCTTGGCCAGCGACTGCGTGATGTCCGAGGGAGACGCCTGTCCGTCCGTCGGCAGCCATGAGGCACCGACGAGATCTGAGGCGTCCATCAGCGGCCACATCTTCTTCACCTCGTCGGCTGAGATCAGATGCATCTCCATGCCGAAGCTCTGGGCCGTGGTGGCAAGGCGCTTGTATTCGGTCCAGCGGTCCTGATTCGTCGCCAACCGCAGGCACCCCGTCATCTTCCAGCCGGTTTCGAGGCCGGTTTCCTTGTCGAGGGTCTTGTAGAGTTCGACCGAATATTTGAGCACCTGGGTGATCGAGGCCGAGGAGCGCAATTGCCCGACGAGGCCCGCCGCGTGCCAGGTTGACCCCGATGTCAGCTGGTTCTGTTCCAGCAGGATGACGTCGGCCTTGTGATCGCGGGCGAGGTGATAGGCGGTCGAACAGCCGATGATGCCGCCGCCAATGACGACGAACTGGGCATGCGATGGAAAGGGGGTCATGATGATCCGTGGTTGCTTTGGTAATCGGCGTAGACGCGCTCGAAGCGTCCGAGATATTCGGCGGCATAGGCGACATAATCGACGCCGGGCGCATTGAGATGAAGTTCAGAGACCATGCCCCACACGGCTTCGCGGAGCGCACTGGCGGTCTTCATGGCGTGGAAGGCGCGCCACAGGGCCTCGCCGGGCTTGGCACCGAAATAGGTTTCGAGGATCACCGCTTCGCCTGCCGCATCGAAACTGTTGTTGGCGGCGATGGAGGCGAGATCGAACATGGCGGTGCCAAAGGCGCCGTATTCCCAGTCGATCAGCCAGAGGCGATTGCCGTCATCCATGAAATTGGTGGGCAGGATGTCATGATGGCCGAAGACGATGGGCAGCGGCAATTGCACCGCTTCGAGCTGATCGACGATCTCCATCCAGCGCGGGATCTCGGGCGACCGGGCATGGTTTCCGGCCTTCAGCGTGTGGGCATAGTCGCGCAGGATCTGGAACACCCAGAAGATGGCACCCTGCCCGGTGATGCGCTTGCCCATGTCCCTGTGGCAGCGGCGCAGGATGTCAACGCAGGCCGCCGCATTGCCGCGGACGTCGGCTTCGGAATAGGTCTTCGCCTCGATGAAACGCAACACCATGATGCCATCGCCGGCATGCACCATTTCCGGCGACAGGCCAGCTTCGAAGGCAGCGCGCGAGGCAACGGCCTCGCGGGCGCGGGACACCTGGTGGCAGGGATAGTCGCCGCCGACGCGCGCCACATAGATTCCGTTGGCATCGGTCACCTTGAAGCTGGCGTTGCTCACGCCGCCCTGCAGGGGCGTCAGCGTCACGGTGCCATTCCAGATCGGCAAATTGCGAACGCGGGCCTCGGCGTCGCTCATGCCATGCCCCTCTCCTTGCGCCGCTTCTCAACCCATGCCGTGATCAGCCGGTCGGCGGTGATGCCGATGAACGCGATGACCAGGCCCGCCACGATGCCACGGCCGGAATCCGCCTTGGCGAGGGCCTTGAAGATCTCCTGGCCGAGATCGCGGGTGCCGACCATGGCGCAAATGATGATCATGGAGAGCGCCAACAGGATGGTCTGGTTGATGCCCAACAAGATTTCCGGCATCGCCACCGGCAATTGCACATGGCGGAACAACTGCCAGCGGGTGCATCCCGACACCTTGCCGGCCTCGATCAGATGATGTGGCACCTGGCGCAGGCCGTGGTTGGTGTAGCGAACGGCGGGAACGATGGCGAAGGCCACGGTGGCGATCAGCGCCGTCACGTCGCCGACGCGGAACAGCATCACCACCGGAATGATGAAGCAGAACATCGGAATGGTCTGCAGCGTATCGATGATGGGAATCACCACCGCCTGCACGCGATCGCTGCGAGACGCCATGAGGCCGACCGGAATGCCGAGGATGCAGGCGACCAGTGTCGCGGCGCCGGCGAGATAGAGCGTCTGCATGGCCGGCACCCACAGGCCGGTGGCCGCCGCGAAGAAGCTCAGCAGCCCCACGACGAGCGCCAGTCCGCGCCCGCCGATCCGCCAACCGACGGCGACAACGACCAGCAGCACGCCAAACCATGGCAGCGACTCGAAGGCAGCCCGCATGGGATTGAGGAAATGGAGCAGCGCGAAGACCCGTACGACCTCGATGTAGTCAAACAGATTGAGCGTCATCCAGTCGACGCCCGCCTTCCACCACGGCGCCGTGGTCACGGTCAGTGCGGCGGGCAGCTTGTTCAGGGCCGGCACCGCCAGCGCCAGCAGCGTGGTTCCGGCCAACATGGCGACGGCGATGATCAGATTGCCATGGCGCTGCCACAGGCCTTCCGACATGTGGTCGGCCGGGCGCTTGTGGGCCATCGCCTGGCTCAGGCGGTCGAGCACGATGGCGATGATGACGATGGCGAGCCCGGCCTCCATGGCATTGCCGATCTTCAGTGCACGGAGCGCCAGCAGCACGTCATAGCCCAGTCCGCCGGCACCGATCATCGAGGAGATGATCACCATGTTGAGGGCCAGCATGATCACCTGGTTGACGCCGATCATCAATGACGGCTTGGCCGACGGCACCAGAACGCGCCAGAGCTTCTGACGCTTCGTGCAGCCGGCCATGTCGGCAAAATCCTTGATCTCGGAGGGCACCTTGTTGAGGCCGAGGACGGTGGCGCGCACCATCGGCGGTGTGGCGAACAGGCCCGTCGCCAGCATGGCCGACACCGGGCTGTTGCCATAGAGCAGCAGCATGGGGATCAGATAGGCGAAGGTTGGGATGGTCTGCATCAGATCCAACGCCGGGGAAATGAACCAGCGGCTGGTCCTCGGCGCATAATAGCCCCAGATGCCGATCAGCAGTCCCGTCACCACGCAGAAGGGGACGCAAATGAGGATCAGCGCCAGGGTGAGCATGGCGTTGTCCCAGACGCCGAAGATGGCCAGCGCCAGGAAGCCCACGCCGCACAGGAGCGCCAGACGCATGCCACCATAGATGTAGCCGAGCCAGCCCATGAGCATGACCACGCCCAGCCACGACAGGCGCGGCAGATACAGTGCTTCCTGCCCCTTGCCGATCTTGAAGCCCTTGGAGAGAAGATCGATGGTGAAGTCCAGCGGCACCGCAAGTACCGCGGTGATCGAGCGGGTGAGCCAGGTGAGATTGCGCTTCATCCAGTTCATCACCCCGCCGATCCAGTCCTTGAACGGGATGACGTAGGAATCGGGGTACTGGGTGAGGAAGGCCAGTTGATCGCGCAACAGGTAGATGACGACGGCGAGCACGATGGCCGCCGGCACCACCCAGCGCGCGAGGCCGGCAACAGCCGGATTGCGCGCCATTGGTGAGACGGCCATGTCGCTCATGTCGCCACACCCCGCTCCTTGCCCGACAGAAGGTCGATCACAGCGCGCGCGGTAATCTCGCCGATCACGCCGCCATTCTTGTCGACCACGGCAAAGGGCTTGGGCGAATCGATGATCGAGGCCGCGAAGCTGGCAATCTTGGCGTGGGATTCGATCCGTTCGTAGCTCCCGGCGTCAGCCGAGGCCGGGTCCATCACGCTGCGGGCCGAGAGCACCTTGGCGCGGTTCACATCGCGGGTGAATTCCGCGACATAATCCGTGGCCGGGCGAATGACGAGGTCCTCCGGCGTACCGATCTGGATGATCGCGCCGTCCTTCATGATGGCAATGCGGTCGGCAAGGCGGATCGCCTCGTCGAAATCATGGGTGATGAAGACGATGGTCTTCTTGAGCACGCTCTGCAGGCGCATGAGCTCATCCTGCATTTCGCGGCGGATCAGCGGATCAAGCGCCGAGAACGGCTCATCGAGGAACCAGATTTCCGGTTCCACCGCGAGCGAGCGGGCGATGCCGACGCGCTGCTGCTGGCCGCCCGAAAGCTCGGCCGGAAAGTGGCGCTCGCGCCCCTTGAGGCTCACCAGTTCGATCATCTGGCGGGCCCGCTGCTCACGCTCCTGCTTGCCGATGCCCTGGATGGCCAGCGGGAAAGCCACGTTCTCCAGCACGTTGAGATGGGGCAGCAGGGCGAAGTGCTGGAACACCATGCCCATCTTGTGCCGCCGGATGTCGATGAGTTCGGCTTCCGTCGCCTTCAGCAGGTCCTTGCCGTCGAACTCCAGTTCGCCGGCCGTCGGCTCGATGAGCCGCGACAGGCAGCGCACCAGTGTCGACTTGCCGGAGCCCGATAGCCCCATGACGATGAATATCTCGCCCTCGCGAACCTCCATCGTGGTATCGCGGACGGCGCCGATCAGATGGGCTCTCTCGAGGTCGGCAGACGTCACATTCCCGCCCTTTGAGGCGAGAAACTCCGCCGCGTGCTGGCCAAACACCTTCCACAGATTGCGGCAGGACAGCTTGACCGGGCGCGGATCAACCGCGCCCGTTGCCTTTGCAGTCATTCACTAAACCTCAGCGCCAATTACTGCGCCCAGGCCCTCCACTTGGCCTCGTTGGCGTCAACCCAGGCCGCGGCCACATCTTCGATCGACTTGCCGTCGAGGTCGACCTGGCCAGACAGGCTGTTCAGTTCCTTGGTATCGATCTGATAGGCCTTGGCGACCTTGTAGGCGACCGGCCACTTGTCCTTCATGCCGGCCCAGCCATATTTCCAGATCTCGCCATGCGGCTTGCCGCAGTCATAGGCCTTGTCCGGATTGCTGCCCCATTTCGGGTCGGTGTAGCATTCCGGCGTATATTCGGGGAACTCGACCCATTCGCCTTCATACTTGGCCGGCGCCCAGTGTGGCGAATAGATCCACAGCATGATCGGCGCCTTGCGCTGATAGGCCGAATCAAGTTCGGCGAACATGGCCGCATCGGTGCCGGCGTGGATGACGGTGAACGGCAGGCCCAGCGCCTCGACGCGTTCGTCGTCGAAGCCTTCCCAGGTCACCGGACCGCCGAGATAACGGCCGTTGGGAGCGGTTTCAGGCGTCGAGAAGGCTTCGGCGCACTTCGGGTCCTTCAGGGCTTCCCAGTTCGGCAGCCCAGGGCACTTCTCCTTCATGTACATGGGATACCACCACTCTTCCTTGGCCTTGGGGCCAAGCTCGCCGAGGCGCTCGGTCTGGCCGGTGGCATCGGAGGCCTTCATGGCCTCGCCGGCCGTCGTGTCCCAGAACTCCATGCCCACGGTGATATCGCCGTTGGTCAGGCCGGTGGTGAGCGACGAGAGATAGTCGCCGGTGGGGTATTCGACCGTGTAGCCGAGTTTTTCGAGAATGCCGCCCAGGATGTGGGCATTGATGTTGACGCTGGTCCAGTCGAACAGGGCGATCTTGATCGGATCGTCCGATTCGACCGCATTGGCGGACATGGGATTGAATACTGCCGCCGCCATCATCGTGGCAGCGAGCACAGTGGATCTGACTATCGATTTCCTGCTCATCTCTTCACCTCCTGGGTTTCCCTGACATGTTCTTCGCCATGCCTCGGGGCGGCACTGTCCACCCAAAAGCGAAGCCGTGTCAATGCGCGACCAAGCGGCAGTGTTGATTTTCGTTGCTTTGACCGAATTGTGTGTGGTTTTTTTGCTGAGTTTGGTGCAAATTTCAGCAAAAGACCAATTTCGGGCACGAAAACCACATGAACCGGCCGACTCCCAGACATGCCGACATCCTCAAGCTGGTCCATGAGCGGGGCACGGTCCGGGTCGAGGAGATCGCAAGCCGCCTGGGGGTGTCGCAGGAAACCGTGAGGCGCGATATCCGCCCCCTGGCGCTGGCGGGCGAGGTGGTGAAGCTCCACGGCGCCATTGCCCTGCCCCACGATGTGGGCGAGGCGCCCTTCGAGCGGCGGCTTCGGGAAAACGCCGAAGCCAAGCGGGCCATTGCCCGCCACGCCGCGCGCCACATCTCGGACGGCGACAGCCTGATGCTGGATACCGGCACCACCACCTCGATCTTCGCCCGGGAGCTTCTGCGCAAGCGCAACCTGACGGTCGTCACCAATTCCTCGGACGTGGCCCGCACCCTTTCGACCGTGAACGGAAATCAGGTTTACATGGCGGGCGGCGAACTGAATGGTGACAATGGCGCGGCCTTCGGCGTCTCGGCCGTGCGTTTCGTCGCCAGTTTCAATGTCCGCCACACCTTCATTTCGATCAGCGCCATGGATGCGCTGGCGGGCCCTACCGACAGTTCGCTGGATGAGGCCGAGTTCGCCCGCATGCTGCTGGCACGTGGCGAGCGCCGCTATATCCTCACCGACAGCAGCAAGTTCGGCCGCCGGGCGCTGATCAAGGTGTGCGAATTCGGCGAGTTCGAAACGCTGGTCACCGAGCGCGCGCCGCCCCCGGACCTTGCCGCCGCCCTCGCCGCCACGGGTGTCGCCGTCGACGTCGCCTGAATTGCAGCGGCATGCGCGCAATCGTCATGGCAGATTACACCGTCCACCCGTTGACCAATGGGCTCGCCATGTCCAGAATGCGCCGCGATATTTTGGAGGCAGGTGATATAATGCAATACGAAGCACCAGAAACAACAAAGGCGGCAGTCGATCTGCTCGCCAAGGCGAAAGGGAGCGCCCATGTGCTGGCGGGAGGTTCCGATCTCCTGGTCCGCATGAAGGGCGGTTTCGTCGAACCCGATCTCGTGGTCGACATCAAGCGCATCAAGGGCATGCGCGACATCAAGAAGACGGCAACCGGCTTCTCGATCGGCGCTGCCGTCTCATGCGCCGAAATGGGCGAGAACAAGGCTCTCGTGAAGGCCTGGCCGGGCGTGGTGGAAGCCGCGAACCTGATCGGATCGAAGCAGGTCCAGGGCCGCTGCACGGTGACCGGCAACCTGTGCAACGCCTCGCCCGCCGCCGACAGCGTTCCGGCCCTCGTGGCCGCCGGCGCCAAGGCCGTGATTGCCGGTCCCAAGGGCAAGCGTACCGTGAAGGTCGAGGAGATTCCGGCAGGACCCGGCAAGACGACGCTCAAGAAGGGCGAGATCGTCGAATCAATCCAGCTGGCGGCCCGCAAGCCGAAGTCGGGCGATGCCTATCTGCGCTTCATTCCGCGCACCGAAATGGACATCGCCGTGGTCAGCGCCGGCGTCAATCTGACGATCGACGCCAAGGGCGTCGTCACCGCCGCCCGCGTGGCGCTGGGTGCCGTCGCCCCCACCGTGCTGCTGGTCGACAAGGCCGCCAAGGCCATCATCGGCTCGAAGCTCGATGACGCGGCGCTGGAAAGGCTCGGCGCTGCCGCATCCGCCGCCTGCAAGCCCATCGATGACAAGCGCGGCACTGTCGAATTCAGAACCAAGGTTGCTGCCGTGCTGGCCAAGCGCGCTGCCAAGATCGCGTACAGCCGCGCAGGAGGTAAATAATGGCCATTCTCGTTTCCACCACCGTCAATGGCGATCATGTCGAGTTCGCCTGCGAGCCGAATGAAACCCTGCTCGACGCATTGCGGGACCGCGTCGGTCTCACCGGTGCAAAGGAAGGTTGCGGCACCGGCGACTGCGGCGCCTGCTCGGTCACCGTCGACGGCCGGCTGGTCTGCTCCTGCCTGGTGCTCGCCGCCGAGGCCGAAGGCCGCGAGGTCGAGACCGTCGAGGGCATGGCCGATGGCGCCGAGTTGCACCCGCTGCAGAAGAAGTTCCTCGAGCATGCGGCACTTCAGTGCGGCATCTGCACGCCGGGCTTCCTGGTGGCCGCCAAGGCCCTGCTCGACAAGAATCCCGACCCCACCGAAGAAGAAATCCGCTTTGGCCTGGCCGGCAATCTCTGCCGCTGCACGGGCTATGACAAGATCGTGCGCGCCGTCCAGGACGCCGCCAAAGAGATGAGAGGAGCCTGATCCATGCCGCTTGATGCAAGCTATACCGGCCAGTCGTTCAAGTCCGTCGGCACGCGGCCACTCCGCCCCGACGGTATCGACAAGGTCACCGGCCGCGCCAAATATGGTGCGGACTTCAATATGCCCGGCCAGCTGGTCGGCAAGATCCTGCGCAGCCCCCACGCGCATGCCAAGATCAAGAAGATCGACACGTCGAAGGCCGAGAAGCTGGCCGGCGTCAAGGCGGTGCTCACCGCTGCCGACCTGCCGGACCTGACCGAAGGCGATTCCGGCATGTTCGACATGCTCGACAACTGCATGGCCCGCACCAAGGTGCTGTATGACGGCCATGCGGTGGCCGCCGTCGCCGCGGTCGACGCCGCGACCGCCAAGCAGGCGCTCAAGCTCATCAAGGTCGAGTACGAGATCCTTCCGCATGTCACCGACGTCGACGAGGCGGTGAAGCCCAAGGCGCCGCTGGTCAACAGCAAGTGCTTCACGGAAGGCGTCGAGCCCAAGCCGTCGAAGCCTTCCAACATCGCCAAGGTGACCGAGTTCGGCCACGGCGACGTGGACGCCGGCTTCAAGGATGCCGATATCGTCATCGAGCGCAACTTCAAGACCGAGCAGTCACACCAGGGCTATATCGAGCCGCATGCCTGCGTGGCCAGCGTCAGCCCGGACGGCACCGGCGAGCTGTGGGTGTGCACTCAGGGCCACTTCATCTACCGCAACCACTGTGCCCAGCTGCTCGGCATGGACATCTCGAAGCTCCGCGTCACCTCGTCCGAGATCGGCGGCGGCTTCGGCGGCAAGACCCACATCTGGGCCGAGCCGGTGGCGCTCGCGCTGTCGCGCAAGGCCAACCGTCCGGTGAAGCTGGTGATGACCCGCGACGAGGTGTTCCGCGCTTCGGGTCCGACCAGTGCCACCTCGATTGACGTCAAGATTGGCGTCAAGAAGGACGGCACGATCACGGCAGCCACCTCCGAACTGCGCTTTGCATCCGGTCCCTACCTGTCGATCTGGGCCGAGCTCGGCGCCATGACGTCGTTTGCCTGCTATGACCTCAAGAATGTCAGGACGCGCGGCTACGAAGTGCTGGTGAACCGTCCGAAGTCGGCCGCCTACCGCGCCCCCTCGGCCCCCGCCGCCGCTTTCGCGGTCGAAAGCGTGGTGGACGAGATCGCCCAGAAGCTCGGCATGGACCCTGTCGCCTTCCGCATCAAGAACGCGGCGAAGCAGGGCACCAAGTCGTCCTATGGCCCGGTCTACGGACCGATCGGCATCGGACCGACGCTGGAAGCCGCCAAGAACCATCCGCACATGAGTGCCCCGCTCGGCCCCAACCAGGGCCGTGGCATGGCCTGCGGCTTCTGGTTCAACTTCGGCGGCCAGACCTGCACCGACATCAATGTCGGCATCGACGGCACGGTGACGCTCACTGTCGGCACGATCGATGTCGGCGGCGCGCGCGCCTCGCTGGCGCTGTGCGTCGCCGAGGAGCTGGGCATCCCCTACTCGCAGGTGAAGGCGGTCGTCGCCGACACCGGCACGCTCGGCCATAACGACATGACCGACGGCAGCCGCGGCACCTTCTCGTCCTCGATGGCAGGCATTTTCGCCGCCCGCAACACCATCCAGGTGCTGAAGGAGCGTGCGGCCAAGATGTGGGAAATCCCGGTCGCCGACGTCACCTGGGAAGCTGGCCATGCCAAGGCGGTGGGCTCCAAGTACGGCAACCTGGCGCCGCTGTCGCTGAAGGAAATCGCCGCCGCGGCACCCAACACCGGCGGGCCAGTGGCGGGTCACTCCGAGATCGTGGCGGATGGCGCTGGCGTTTCCTTCGCCACCCACATCTGCGACGTCGAGGTCGATCCCGAGACCGGCCGCTCGCAGATCGTGCGCTACACGGTCATCCAGGACGCCGGCAAGGCGGTGCATCCGGCCTATGTCGAGGGACAGTTCCAGGGTGGTGCCGCCCAGGGCATCGGCTGGGCCCTCAACGAAGAGTACATCTACGGCAAGGACGGTCGCCTGCAGAACCCGGGCTTCCTCGACTACCGCATCCCGGTGTGCTCGGACCTGCCGATGATCGACACGCAGATCCTGGAAATCCCCAACCCCAACCACCCCTATGGCGTGCGCGGCGTTGGCGAAACCTCGATCGTGCCGCCGCTCGCCGCCATCGCCAATGCCATGTCGAACGCCTTCGGCGTCCGGCTCACGCATGTGCCGATGTCGCCGCCCCGTGTGCTGAAGGCGCTCGAGGCGAAGGCGTAAGGGCACACCTCCGCTCAGCCCCTCCCCCTCGTGGGGAGGGGTTGGGGTGGGGGGCCGCACGTCGGGCCGCAGGCTATGGCAGACATACATCTTTGGGGGGCGCTCCGTCCGGCAGCGGGCGGAGCGTCCGTCGTTTCAATCGACGCGAAGACCATTCGCGAACTCTTCCGCAAGCTGGAAGAACAATACCCCGGCATGGCGCCCCACCTCGCGCGCGGCGTCGCCGTCTCCATCGACGGCAAGATTTACAGGGATACCTGGGACCAGGAATTGACCGAAGGTGCTGAGATCTATCTGCTCCCGCGGATTCCGGGGGGGTAAGGAGGCAAAGGCACGATCATGAGCAAGTTGGGCTGACAAAGTGTGGGATCTCCATTTTTCGGGACACAACGACAGTGACAAAAAGAACGCGAGTTTGGCGCATCAAGGGGTTCGATGGATTAACTGAGATCTTCAGAATAGAGGTACCTTTACATTTCTTCTCTGAAAGGCAAGTTGAGGAAATTCTAAAGAGACTTGTGTGTCGGCACCTTACTGGTCCCGAAATTGTCGACGCAAGCCGCAACCAGAAAGATTCTCTTGCTCCTCTCTTGGAAGTGCGCCGCAGTCACAAGACGCCGCTCAACATCACTGTTGGAGATAATCCGTACTACGTCGCTAGTATTGAAATCTGCGGAGAAGTTAGTTAAGTTAGTCAGGCCGGATTCACATTTAATTCACAGAAGTTAAATCGGATTCATCCGAACGGTCAATTCATCTGATTTTCAAGAACTTCAATCTAACGCCGAGTACCTCCTTCCGCTTCCTTTCGCCAAGCTTCAGTGTTTTCCTTGGCAATCTTGAGTTCGCGCTCAATTGAGTTCAGTTTACTCTCATGGTCATGTAGTTCCTTCTTTCTCTTTGCAGCTTGCTCGCTGGAGTGAACCCACCACAGAAAAGCACCAAACAGCACCAATGCAATCAAAGTCGACATCGGAACAAACATATCAACATCCTTCGGTGGTTTTCTCTTCATTATACTTGGCGACAGGCACCATATCGTCTCAAATGTTAAGCTGTCCACAACTGCAGACGTTGGGATCGATCAATGGCAGTATCTATCGCAACAACTGGCAGACGGAACTGCCGAAAGGCGCGATAATCTATCTGCTGCCGAGGATACAGGGGGTGACTTCCCAACTCCGTCATGCCAGCGCAGGCTGGCATCCCGCTTCACTCCTCCACCAGGGTCGTCAGCACATCAATTGAGTTTTGGAGGTCCTTCCACTCGGGGTTCATCTCCTCGACCAACCTGATCTTCCAGTCCCGCTTCCACGCCTTGATCTGCTTTTCACGCCGGATGGCGCCCTCCATGCCGAGGCGGTGCTCGTACCAGACTAGGCGTCCCACCTCATAGCGGGAGGTGAACCCCGGCGTTGTCTTGTTCTTGTGGGCTGAAACCCTGGTCCACAGGTCGCTGGTCACGCCGACATAGAGTGTTCCCCGGTAGCGGCTAGCCATGA
>CAZECZ010000132.1:6832-11833 GCA_964510815.1 uncultured Aestuariivirga sp. | reverse complement strand
CGCAACGCCCTGCTGACGGCGGAGAATGCCCGCGCTGCCATCACTGAGAGGCTCGGCCAATCACACCCGGACGTCACCATCAAGCACGTTTACCGGAACGGCGGCAACATGCCGTCGATCACGCCGGACGAAGCCCGGCTGTGGATCACCTGCCGCAATGTCGAACTCGATCGCGCCCGCAGTGCCTATCGTGAGGTTTTCGCCATCTGCAGGGATGAGGCCGCCCGAGCAGGCACAACCTGTCGCGAACAGTTCATATCGGAGTGCCGGGGCTATCTCGCCAATGATACCTTGGCCCGCGTGCTGCAGGACAGTCTCGAAACCATCGGGCCGCCGGCCTGGACCGACAGCGACATCAATGTCATGCGGAACCTGGCGGAAGCGGCGTCGCCCGGCGAAGGGTTCACGTTGGACCGCGGCCTGAAGCTCCATGATGAGGGTGCCGACTATTACGGCCAGGACGACGGCGAGGTCAGCTGGCGCATCCCGCTCGGCCGGGTCAACTGGGCCTATCCCGAACAGGTGCCCATCCATCACTGGGCCTGGACGGTGCTCTCCGGCCATCCCGCAGGCCACAAGGGCGCGCTCATGGCGTCGGAGTCACTCGCGCTCGCTGCCGCCCGCCTTCTGGCAAGCCCCCTGCTTGTGGACGGAGCCAAAGCCGAACTGGCTGCGCGGACCAAGGGATTAGCCGTCGACATGCCCCGCCTCGGCGCAAGGCAGACCATGCGCGAGGCGCCGCAAAGCTTCTGGGATGCCACCTGGGTTGAGGCCGGCTGAGCCCCGAAATCCCTGCAAACGGAACATCTTGCACAAAGCCCGGGATCGTTTCACACTCTGGCTCCGGGGGCCGCTTCTATCTGGAGGACGGCATGGCGGCAGATGTGATCGTGATTGGCGCGGGGGCGGCAGGCCTCGCCGCAGCCAAGGCTCTTGCAAATGCGGGCGCCAGCGTCACCATTCTGGAGGCCATGGACCGCATTGGTGGCCGCGCCCACACCGTCGCCGAGCCCTTCGGCGTTCCCTTCGACTGGGGTTGTGCCTGGATGCACGCGGCCGACCGCAATCCGTTCTTCGCCGAGGCGGTGTCAGCCGGGTACACCGTGCAGTATCACGACCCCACACTCGACCGCGTCTATCTCGGCGAGCGCCGCGCGACAGCCAGCGAAATGGCCCGCATATTCATGGCGGATTTCGAGCTCTCCACATTGCTGGAGAAAAATCCGGACAGCACGGCGTCGCTGGCCTCGTTGATGGGAACATCGGCCTTTGCCTCCGTCACCGCCACCTATGCGGGGCCCATGGACTTCGCCCAGGATGCCGACGAGCTTGATATCGACGATATCACCGATGCCGCCGACCTCGACCCCAACTTCCTGGTGAAGGAGGGGTTTGGCGCCGTCGTCGCGCGCTGGGGAGCGGATGTTCCGGTCGAGTTGTCGACGCCCGTCAAGCGGTTGCGCTGGGATGGTCCAGGCGTGCTGGCGGAAACGGCCCGTGGCGATGTGGCGGCGAAAGCAGCTGTGGTGACCGTCTCGACCGGCGTCCTGGCCTTCGGTGGCCTGCGCTTCACGCCCGATCTCCCGGCCAGCCATGACGAAGCCGTCCATGGCCTCCCCATGGGCCTCCTCACCAAGATTCCGGTTCAGATCCAGGGAACGCGCCTCGGTGTCGCCCCCTTCGAGGACATCCTGATCGAGCGCCACGGCAACCACGACACCTATCTCCTTGCCTGGCCATTCGACAGCGACCTGATGGTGGGCTTTGTCGGCGGCGACTTCGCATGGGAATTGACGGCCGCAGGCCAAGAGGCCTCCGTCGATTTCATGCTGCAATCGCTGACCCGCACTTTCGGCGCCGATGTCGAAAGGCATGTCGTCAAGGGTGCGATGACTGACTGGGGCTCGAACCGCTGGACGAGGGGCGCCTATGCCGCGGCCCGCCCCGGCCATTGCGGCGCCCGCAAGGTGCTGATGGAACCGGTGGGCGAGCGCATCTACTTTGCAGGCGAAGCGCTGGGGGGCCCACTCATGCAAACCTGCGCCGGTGCCAGGCTCTCCGGCGAGGCCGCTGCCGCACGCCTATTAAAAAGTCTTAAGTAAATGCCGAACGCCGCGAACCCGCCGCAATTGCATCGATAGTGACCGCATGACCGAGACTCCGCAACAGACCTTCGCCACCGATGGCCTTGCTCCCATGGCGCGGCCCAGCGCCACGACCCGCTTCTTCATGCGCGTCGTCGAATGGGCCGAAGGACTCAATCTGAAATACGCCATACATGGCAATCCGCCCGTCTATGACACCGCGACCTTCCCTTGGGCAGCAGCCATCGAAAAGGCCTACCCCGACATCCGCCGGGAACTCGAACGGGTGCTCATCCGCAAGAGCGAGCTTCCCAATTTCCAGGACATTTCGTCCGACGTGAAGACCATCACCAGCGACTCCGGCTGGAAGACCTTCTTCCTCACAGGGTTCGGCATTCCGTCAGAGCGCAATATCGCCCTCTGCCCCAGGACCTGGGAGGCAGTGCGCAATATCCCGGGCCTCAAGACAGCCATGTTCTCGATCTTCGAACCCGGCAAACACTTGCCGGCCCACCGCGGACCCTACAACGGCGTGTTGCGGCTCCATCTCGGGCTGATCGTGCCGGAAGCGGCCAGGGACAAGATCGCCATCCGTGTTGACCGCCAGGTCTGCCACTGGGAAGAAGGCAAGGTTCTGATCTTCGATGACGCCTACGAACACGAGGCCTGGAACCATTCGGACCAGACGCGGGTCGTGCTGTTCGTCGATTTCGTCAAGCCGCTGCGCTTTCCTGCGCGGCTGGTCAATTGGCTGTTGATGAATCTCGCCGTGTTCACGCCTTTCATTCAGGAAGGCATGGACAATCACAAGGCTTGGGAAAAGCGCTTCCACGATCCGGGTTGACAGCGCTCGCTGTTCGCCACCATCGCTGATGCGGAACTTCACGCAGCCAGACGAGTTATGCCCCTAAGATGTAAAACAGGGAGTATGACATGTCCGTTACCAAGATGGTCGAACCGCGAGACGTCGATCTGCCGGCAAAGGATCGCCGCGCACTGGCGAAGAAGGTTGGTCAAATCCTCCAGTCCACCTATGAGTTGCTGCTGGCGTCTCAACTCGTGCACTGGAACGTGAAAGGTGAGCTCTTCTTGCCCGTTCACCAGCTGACCGAGCAGCACTACGAGTCTCTGTTTGCCACCCTCGACATCCTCGCCGAACGCATGCGTGCACTTGGCGCCGAGGTCCCGAGCGAAGGCGCCACCAAGTCATTCAGTGTCTCCTCCAGGCTCGATGGCTCGACAATGGTCAAGATGGTTGACCAACTCATTGCCATGCACGAAGAAGCGGCGAAGGGCGCGCGCGACGTCGCCATCTTCGCGGATGAGGCCGAAGATCCCGTCACCAATGACATGATGATGGATTGCCTGAAGTTCCACGAAAAGGCGATCTGGATGCTTCGGGCAATCGTGTCCAAGTAAAGCTGCCCACCCTGGTTGGACGGGCTTGCCTACGGCGCGGGGCGGGGAAATCGACCCCGGCCCCGCCCGGTTTCCCCGGTTTCGTTGTGAGGCGCTACAGCCGTCCGAGTTCTTCCCCCTCGCAGCTGCGGTCGAGATCCGAGAGCGCATCCTCGAGGTAATCGGGCAGCAGTGGCATACCCAGGAGATAGTCGGAGGTGGGTCCGCTGCGGGAGTCTGCGGCCGTCTCACGCGCCTCGTCCCATTCGTCGAAATCGAAGTCGCCGCGGCCCACCCACGCCAACGCCACGAGGTCGGTCTGCTGGTCGTCGTTGAGATCGTTGATGAACGTCCGCAATTCGCGGAACACCGGATCGCTGCGCCGCGATTCCAGAACTTGCATCATATCATCATCGCTCTCGTTGGACCCTTGGGTGAGCCCGGACGGAAGTTCCTTCACCTCGAATTCCCGTGACCGCACGATGATGTAGCAGATCTGGTCTGTGGCGAGTGACAGCTCGATGTCGGGTATTTTTTTCATGGATCAGCCCTCAAGAGACAGTTTGCGAATGATAGGGTCATCCGCCGCGACGCGAGCTTGGCCGTACCCTTTTGCGCCGTCGTTGACCCGTATCAAATCTGATCGTGGAGAAAGCAACGGCTCTGGGCTAGGGTCGGTTCCAGGATGGAGGACCAACAATGCCCCAGAACTTCCTGAGCGAACTCGTCGGCTCCTTTTCGCAAGGCGCCAGTGGCAATCCGACCGTTGCCATGATCGAGGCCGCTTTCGCCCATCACGGCCTGAACTGGCGTTATATCAACTGCGAGGTGCCGCCGGAAAGGCTGGCTGATGCCGTCAACGGAGCCCGTGCCATGGGCTGGCGGGGCTTCAACCTGTCGATCCCTCACAAGGTCGCCGTGATCGAACACCTGGATGGCCTAGGCGAGAGCGCCGCCATCATGGGCGCCGTCAACTGCGTGGTGAACCGGGACGGCAAACTGATCGGCGAGAACACCGACGGCAAGGGATTCCTGAAATCCCTGATGGACGTGGTGGACCCTCGGGGCAAATCCATCGTCATGTTCGGGGCGGGCGGTGCCGCCCGCGCCATCGGTGTCGAACTGGCGTTGGCTGGCGCCGATCATATCACGGTGGTCAATCGGTCGGCGGCGCGCGGCGAGCCGCTGGCGAATCTCCTCAACGAAAAGACCAAGACGAAGGCTGAACTTGTGGTGTGGCCGAAGTCCTATGCCATCCCCACGAATACCCAGATCGTGGTCAACGCCACCTCCATCGGGCTTGGTGACGGCAATGCGCCGCTCGACATCGACATGACAACCTTGAGTCCGGGCATGGTGGTCGCCGACGTGATCGTCGACCCGCCGGACACCCGCTTCCTGCGCGATGCGAAGGCGCAAGGGGCAACGGTGATCGACGGTCTTGGCATGCTCATCAACCAGGGCGTCATCGGCGTCAAATACTGGACCGGAATCGATGCCGACCCGAGCGTGATGCGCC
>CAZECZ010000132.1:0-6732 GCA_964510815.1 uncultured Aestuariivirga sp. | reverse complement strand
CGCCGGCGTTCGCTCCGTCACCAACAATTTCGACAGTGAGGTTCCCCATGATCCCTATCGGCGTCGCAATCGATTCGAAGACCGGGACCATGTCCACATCCACCGGCCACTACACCAAGCGGCTGAGCGAGATGCGGGGCGTCTACCATGACAAGACTGCCCTTGAAGAGAAGCTCGCGGGCGACGGCGATACCGTCACCTATGAAGTCGTGGAGTATCTGTCTCCGGGTTCGGACATGTTCTTCGGCACCACGACCATCTATCCCGGCCGCATCGGTGACGAGTATTACATGACCCGCGGCCATTTCCACGCCCGCCGCGACCGTGCGGAAGTCTACTACACACAGTCCGGCGAAGGCGTGCTGCTGCTGGAGTCGCGCGATGGCGAGAGCCGCACCGTCGACATGAAGCCGGGCGTCTGCGCCTATATCCCCGCCGACTGGGCCCATCGCAGTGTGAACACGGGCGAAGTGCCGCTGGTGTTCGTCTGGGTGGGCAACGCCGATGCCGGGCACGACTACGCCACCATCCTCACCCACGGCATGAAGAGCCGCATCGTCTGCCGCGATGGCAAGGCGGCAACGGTGCCAAACCCGGACGCCGCGAACTGAAGCGATCCAGCTAACCCGGGATCGCCGCAATGACGACCATGCAGTCTCCCATCTTGATGAGGCCGGGGAAATGTCTCGCGGTCACGACGCCATCCATCTTGGTGCAGTAGACTGCGGGAACAGCGCCCGTCCGCTCGGCCGGCCACACCTTGGCAATGACGTCACCCCTTTTCACGGTGGTACCAAGGTCGGCGCAGATTTCGAACAGGCCGTCGTGCCGGGCAAAGGTGAAACAATCATCGGACGGCATGTCGAGCATGACCGATGGCCCAGTCTCCATGTCACCTTTCAGAATGCCGGCATGGATCAGGACATTGCGGATGCCGCGCTTGGCAATCGCGTTTGACCGCGCGGTAGACGATCCGCCGCCACCCAGTTCGGTCGTGACGAAGATTTTCCCCATGTCTTCGACCGCATTGTCGTACATGCCCACCGAGTCGATCTCGAGCATCATCATGGAATACGGGGCCGAGAACGCCGCCATGGCGGCGACACAGCGCGCCTCTTGTTCCGGATCCGCCAGGCGGTGGACCGCCGCGTAGGGAATAAAATCCAGGGTCTTGCCACCGGCATGGATGTCGACGACCACATGCGCCATGGGGAGCAGCACACGCTGAAAATAATCGGCGATCTTTTCTGTCACCGTCCCGTCGGGGCGGCCCGGAAACGACCGGTTCATGTTTCCCTTGTCGATGGGCGAGGTGCGGGTGGCGGCACGGAAGGCCGGATAGTTCATGGCGGGCACGATGATGACGCGGCCCTCCACCGCATTGGCGTCGATGGTCTGCGCCAACTCCATCAGCGCCACGGGACCTTCATATTCTTCGCCGTGATTGGCACCGGTGAGCAGCGCCGTCAGCCCCACCCCGTTCTTCACCACGGTGATGGGGATCATGATCGAACCCCAGGCGCTGTCGTCGCGGCTGTAGGGCAGCCTCAGGAAGCCGTGCTGCACGCCATCCTTCTCGAAGTCGACAGTGGCGGAAATCGGATTGGGCTTCATGTGGCATTGGCCTTCTTGTGTTCAGCGAAACTTTTCATGCGGCGCACGCTCATGGAGATATGGCTGCGCCGGATATGGCCTACCGCTTCGAGGTCCCCCACTTCCATGGCCGACAGGATATCGGCCACCTCACGGCGAAACACGATGATCTCGTCGCGGAAATTGAGATGCGGTACGGACTTCAGCCAGATGCGGGAGGTCTGATAGTAGAGCCGCTCGGAAATCGCGCGCAGCGGCTCATTGCCGACCATGGCGGCCAGTTCCTGGAAGAAGTCCATGTTGATGCGGGCGAAGGTCGGCGCATCGGGCGCTTCAAGCAAGGCGTCGCAGCGGGTGATGATCGCGCGGACGCGTTCCAGATCGCCTGGCAGGCGCGGGATCGGGTCGAGCTTGCCGATCAGCTCGGCCAGTTCCATGCGGAGCTGGTACACCTGGGTCAGACCATCGAGATCGACGTCGGTCACAAACGTGCCGACACCGTGCCGGCTCTCTAGCAGTCCCTCGCCTTCGAGGCGTGACAGCACCCGGCGCAGCGGCGTGCGCGACACGCCGAATTCGCGGGCCAGTTCTTCCTCCCCAAGCCTTGCACCCGGCTCGTATTCCAGCAGGCAGATGCGGTCGCGAATTGTCTTGTAGATCCGCTCGAATCGCTCGCGCGCCAGCGTCATCGGCTTTTCGACAGGGAGGTCCACGGTCATCCGGCTTCCAGAACGGCATTGAGGAACTGGCGTGTACGCTCATTGCTTGGACTTGAGAAGAATTCCTGCGGCGGGCCCTGTTCACAGATCTTGCCCTGGTAGAAGAAGCAGACGCGGTCGGCAAATTCCTTGGCGAAGCCCATCTGGTGGGTCACCATCAGCATGGTCAAATCATGCTCGCTGCCGAGCTTGCGGATCACCTGCAGCACCTCGCCCACGAGTTCCGGGTCAAGCGCCGAAGTCACCTCGTCGAACAGCATGATGCGGGGCCGCATGGCGAGTGCCCTGGCAATAGCAACACGCTGCTGCTGCCCTCCCGAGAGCTGCGAGGGATAGTGGCCTTTCTTGTCGGCCAAGCCCACCATGGCCAGAAGCTCGGCGGCCCGCTCCATGGCCTCGGCCTTGGGCATCTTCAGCACGGTGACGGGGGCCTCGATGCAGTTCTGCAAAGCGGTCATGTGCGGAAACAGATTGAACGACTGGAACACCATGCCGATCTTGCCGCGCACCTTGCGGATATGGGACTTTCCGGCCGGCACCAGCGCGCCGTTGCGCTGCTCATGGGTCAACGGCTCGCCTTCCACATAGATGACGCCGTCATCGATGGTCTCCAGCGTCATCAGCATACGGAGCACCGTGGTCTTGCCCGAACCCGAAGGGCCGATGATCGCGACTTTCTCGCCCTGGGCCACGTCGAGGTCGAGGCTGTCGAGCACGGTCAGCGGCCCGTAGCGCTTGGTCACACCCTGAAAGCGGACCATGGGTGTTGCGGTCATCTGACATATCTCCGTTTGAGGGCTGCCTCCGCCATGCGGATCAGCATGGCTGAGACGAGGCTCATGGCGAGGAAGAACAGGCCGACCAGGGTGATCGGCTCGGTGTAGCGGAAGTTTTCCGAGCCGAGGATCTTCGCGGTCTGCATCAGTTCGAGCACGGCAATGGCCGAGAGCAGCGGCGTTTCCTTGAGCAGCGCCACCAGATAGTTGCCAAGTGCTGGCACGGTGGGCGGAATGGCCTGCGGCACGATGATGTCGCGGAACGTCGTCCAGGTGTCGAGGTTGAGGGCGGTGGCCGCCTCCCACTGGCCACGGTGCACGCCTTCGAAGCCGGCGCGATAGACTTCCGAACAATAGGCGCCGTAGTGAAGCCCCAGCGCCAGCACGCCGGCCGTGAAGGCGTCGAGCACGATGCCGAAGCTCGGGAAGACGAAATACAGGAAAAAGATCTGGATCAGCAGCGGCGTCGAGCGGATGAATTCGACGAACACGGAAATCGGCACCAGCGTCTTTGGAAAGGCCAGCCGGACGACGGCGAGGACAAGCCCCAGGATGGCGGCGAAGACGAAGCCCAGCAGCGTCGCCTCGACGGTGATGATCGCCGCGCGCGCCAGCCGCGGCAGGATTTCCAGCGTATAGGCCCAGTCCCAGATCATGCCAGCCTCCCGCGGGTCACACCGCGCGCTGCGCGCCGTTCCAGGAGCCGCATGCCGATGGTGATGGTGAGCGAGATCACCAGATACATCAGCAACACGAGCGTGAAGATCGGCACCGTCTTCATCGTTGTCTGGTTCAGCTGCTGGGCCTTGAAGGCGAGGTCGGTCAGCGTGATCATCGAGACGAGGGCCGTGGTCTTGAGCAATTCGATCAGCAGATTGCCCCACGGTGGGATCATGGCGAGCAGCGCCTGGGGCAGGATGATCCGCCTGAGCATCTGGCCCCTCGTCATGTTGAGCGCCGTCGAGGCTTCCCACTGGCCGCGCGGCACGGCACCGATGGCGCCGCGCACCACTTCCGCACCATAGGCCCCGACATTGAGTCCAAGTCCGATCACGGCGGCAGTATAGGCATCGAGCAGGATGCCGAACTGCGGCAGAACGAAGAACAGCCAGAACAATTGCACCAGGGCCGAGGTGCCCCGGAAGATTTCAATGTAGATGTTGGCAAGCCAGCGGATGGGAAGGGGGCCGTACATCTTGCCGAGGGCGGCGAGGATGGCGGCACAAAATGCAATGATGCTGCCAACGACGGCGATCTGAATGGTGAGCGTGGCACCTTGCAAGAGACCGGGCAGAAAGATGGCGTTGTCGCCCGAGAAGCCCATCGCCACGATGGCGGCGACGGCCACCAGCAGCATGATGAACAAGGCGCGAATGCCCATGGCGCGGGACCTCCCGGGTGAGCGCGTGAGATGTCCGGGGCGGCGTCAGCCGCCGCCCCGTGCCGAAGGCCGGATCATTCGCCCTTGCAGAGCTGTTCCATGGTCTTGTTCGGCAGATAGTCGGCGCCGAAGCCGAAGGGCGTGACGAGCGCGATGTGCTCTGGCGTGCCGATGAATTTCTTCAACTCGCTGTTGAAGGCCTCGTAGAGCGAGGTGTCTTCCTTGCGGAAGCCGAAGCCGCCATGGCCCTTCACCGACTTGCCGGCGACTTCACCGAAGGGCTTGGTCGACTCCACACCGTCGCCCTTCTTGGCCATGTCGGCGATGGAGAGGGCCGTCAGTGCGGCACCGTCGGCGCGGCCCGACTGCACGGCGGCGAGCAAGCTCGACTGGTCAGGCAGCACGACGAGCTGGCCGTCGGGAACGCCCGAGTCCTTGGCATAGCCGCCCTCGACAGCGCCGGCCATCACGGCGAGCTTGAGGTCGGGGTTATCCTTGAAGCTCGAATAATCCTTGATGCCCTTGGGGTTGCCGGACTTCACCAGCATGGCCTGCCCGATGCCGTAGGAGGGCTCGGAGAAATTGATCTGGGCGCAGCGCTTCGGGTTGATGAACATGCCGGCGGCAATGATGTCGAAGCGCCCCGCCATGAGGCCCGGAATGAGCGAGCCGAATTCGGTGAGCACGCCGTCCACTTCATTGATGCCCATCTTGGCAAGCACCGCCTTGGCAACTTCCGGGGCTTCGCCGGTCAGCTTTCCGTCCGGAGTGGCATAGCCGTAGGGCGCCTCATTGGCGAACCCGACACGGATGAAGCCCTGCTTCTTGATGCGCTCGAGCGAGTCCTCGGCAAAGGCAGGCGAGGTGATGAGGACCGGTGCAACGGCAAGTCCGGCAGCAGAGACGAGCAGTTTGCGGCGGGTGAAAATCGGAGTGGTCATGACGCTTCCTCAAGGTTGGTGAGTTTTGGTCAGGAGACGAACTGACGACAGATGTATACAACTCATCTGGACATGGCGCAACATACGATGTAAACGACGCTCAAACTCATCAATTCATTCATCGTTGTGCACATGTTGACAGCAATATGCTGAACTTGCAGGCAATTCGGCAGGCCCGGAAGGCGGTTCGCGCCGCTGGCGGGTTGCGGACCCCCATGGTCCGGGCGGCAACCCCGCTGGCCGATCCGGAGGCCCGCCTGTGGCTCAAGCTTGAAACGCTGCAGCCGACCGGGGCCTTCAAGCTCAGGGGGGCGGCCAATGCGCTGGCCCATCTCGACCAGATGAAACGCAAGGCCGGCGTCGTGTGCTGTTCCACCGGCAACCACGGCCGCGCTGTGGCTTATGCCGCGCAGCGCTTAGGGATTCCGGCCACCGTCTGCCTGTCGCGGCTGGTGCCGGACACCAAGGTCAAGGCCATCGAGGCGCTGGGTGCCAGGGTCATCCGCATCGGTGACAGCCAGGACGAAGCCCAGGCCGAGGCCTCGCGGCTGGTGATGGAAGAAGGCCTCACCGACATTCCGCCCTTCGACCATCCGGACGTCATCGCCGGCCAGGGCACCATCGGCCTCGAAATCCTCGAGGACAAGCCTGAGGTTTCAACCATTCTTGTACCGCTGTCGGGTGGTGGACTCATCGGCGGCATCGCGCTGGCCGCCAAGCGCATCAAGCCGTCGGTCAGGATCATCGGCATCAGCATGGACCGGGGTGCGGCCATGCAGGTGAGCCTTGCCGCGGGCCAGCCCGTCGACGTCACGGAAGTGCCGTCGCTCGCCGACTCGCTGGGCGGCGGCATCGGGCTATCCAACCGCTGGACCTTCGATCTCTGCCGCCGGCTGGTGGACGAGGTGGTGCTTGTCACCGAAGCCGAGATCTATCGCGGCATGCGCGCCATGCTGCTGGACGAGCGGATGGTGACGGAAGGGGCGGGGGCCATTGGCCTCGCCGCGATCCTGGCAGGAAAAGTTTCCGCAACCGGCGACATGGCCATCGTCGTCTCCGGCAGGAATGTGGACATGACACAACTCCTCGCGATCGGCCGCGGTGAGCCGGTGATAGTGGGGACAATGGAGGTCAGGGGCTGATGCGCGATATCTTCGTTCTGACGGAAGCCGATCTCAGGCGCTGTGTCGGGCTCGATCTCGAGGCCGTGGACGTGGTCGAGCAGGCCTTCCGCATGCTGGCTTCGGGCCAGGTCATCATGCCGCCAATCCTCTCCATGGACATCCCTGAGGCCCATGGCGAAGTCGATGTGAAGACCGCCT
>CAZECZ010000131.1:3355-12140 GCA_964510815.1 uncultured Aestuariivirga sp. | reverse complement strand
GACTTTTGATGGTTCCATCAAAAGTCAGGTTGCTCTGGGCCGGTCTCAGACCTTTCGCAAGCCCGGGTCCGTGCGGCGCTTCATCACTTGATGGCGGCTGGCAAGGCTCGTATGCCGCGCCCATGGACCAATTGAACGACCGTCAGAGGAGGGCGCTGCCGCTGGTGCGCAGCTGGCTGTTCCTCGTTGCATTCCTCATTTTCTGTATGGTGATCGTCGGCGGCGCGACGCGGCTCACCGACAGCGGGCTTTCCATCACCGAGTGGCAACCGCTGCTGGGCGCCATTCCCCCTTTGAACGAGGCGGACTGGCTGTCAGCCTTCGAGAAATACAAGCTGATCCCGGAGTACACGCGCATCAACCAGGGCATGAGCCTGGAGGAATTCAAGTTCATCTACTGGTGGGAGTGGTCGCACCGCTTCCTCGGCCGTTTCATCGGCGTCGTCTTCTTTCTGCCCTTCATCTATTTCGCCGTGACGGGCGCGCTGTCGTCCAGAATGCTCTGGCGCTTCGGCGGCATCTTCGTTCTGGGGGCCCTGCAGGGCGCACTCGGCTGGTACATGGTGGCGTCGGGCCTCGTCGACCGCGTCGATGTCAGCCAATACCGTCTGGCAGCGCATCTGACCCTCGCCACGGCGATCTTTGCGGCAGTTCTATGGGTCGCCTATGGCCTCGGTACAAGGCGCCGGCCGCCCCTCACGTCGCGTGACTGGGTGGCCGTGGTGATCGTCGGTCTCGTGGTGCTGCAGGTGGCGGCCGGTGGCTTCGTGGCGGGCCTCGACGCAGGGATGGGTTACAACACCTGGCCGATGATGGATGGCCAATTGGTGCCGGACGGTCTGTTCATCATGTCGCCTGCGTGGCGCAACATGTTTGAAAACGCCATGACCGTTCAGTTCAATCACCGCCTGATGGCCTATGTCATTTTCGTCGTGGCCGCGGGGTATGCCTATGTCGCGCAAACGAAAACGGCGGCCCTGGTGATGGCCGCCGTGCTCTTGCAGGCCGCGCTGGGGATCTGGGCCTTGCTTTGGCAGGTGCCCCTGTGGTTGGGGCTGGTCCATCAGGGCGGCGCGCTGATCGTCCTCGCCACCGCCCTGTGGAACCTTCACACGGTCCTCAGGAGATCGCCTGGTCCAGATCGGCGATGATGTCCTCCACGTCCTCGATACCGATCGACAGGCGCACCACGTCCGGCGTGGCGCCAGCCATCTTCAGCTGATCGGCGGTAAGCTGGCTGTGGGTGGTCGAGGCCGGGTGGATGATGAGCGAACGCGTGTCGCCGAGGTTGGCGAGATGCGACAGCAGCTTCACCGATGACACTGCCTGGACGCCCGCGTCGTAGCCACCCTTGAGGCCGAAGGTGAACACCGCGCCTGCACCCTTCGGGCAATATTTCTGCTGCAGCGCGTGGTACTTGTCGTCGGGCAGCCCGGCGTAGTTAACCCACGACACGTTGGGATGGGTCTTCAGCCACTGGGCGACCTTCAGGGCGTTGTCGCAATGGCGCTGCATGCGAAGGCTGAGCGTCTCCATGCCGGTGAGGATGAGGAAGGCGTTCATCGGCGCAATGGCGGGGCCGAGATCGCGCAAACCGAGAACGCGGGCAGCGATGGCAAAGGCAATGTTGCCGAACGTCTCGTGCAATTTGAGCCCATGGTACGATTCATTGGGTTCCGACAGCAATGGATAGCGGCCCGACGCCGTCCAGTCGAAATTGCCTGCATCGACGATGACGCCGCCCATCGAGTTGCCGTGGCCGCCCATGAACTTGGTGAGCGAATGAACCACGATGTTGGCGCCGTGCTCGATGGGCTTGCACAGGTAGGGGGTTGCCATGGTGTTGTCGACGATGAGCGGCACGCCCGCCTTCTGGGCGATCTTGGCGATGGCCGCAATGTCGGTTACCAGCCCGCCGGGATTGGCGATTGATTCGATGTAGATGGCCTTGGTCTTGGGGCTCAGCGCCTTCTCGATCGACGACGGGTCGTCGGCATCGGCCCACACGACGTGCCAGCCGAACGACTTGAACGAATGGCTGAACTGGTTGATGGAACCGCCGTAGAGCTGGCGAGTGGCCACGAACTCGTCGCCGGGCTGCATGATGGTGTGGAAGGCGAGTAGCTGGGCGGCGTGGCCGGACGCCACAGCCAGCGCCGCCGTGCCGCCTTCAAGGGCCGCCACCTTGGCTTCCAGCACCGACTGGGTCGGGTTCATGATGCGGGTGTAGATGTTGCCGAAGGCCCTCAGCGCGAACAGATCCGCGGCGTGCTTGACGTCCTGGAAGACATAGGCGGTGGTCTGGTAGATCGGCGTGATACGGGCGCCGGTCGCTGGATCGGGTGCGGCGCCTGCATGCAGTGCCAGTGTGTCAAATCCGGGGGTTTTGTCGGCCATTATCGTCTCCCATTGAAAAGAGGCGGGACCATAGCCCGCCTCGCTTCAAACGACAATTGCGAGATGTCAGTGCGGCAGCATCCGCCGCATCACATCGTCCCGGTTCAGGAAGTGATGCTTGAGAGCGGCCAGAACGTGAAGGATGACGAGCACCATGGTGGCATTGCTGCCGAGCCCGTGCAAGGCGCCGCCGATGTCTCCGAGATCCGGGGCGAGGGGCAGCGGGAACAGGCCGAACACCTGTGAAGAGGCGACGGCCGGACGCCCAGTCACATAGTGTCCGAACGACAGCCAGCCGGTCAGGGGCAGGCCGATCAGGGCGATGTAGAAGAGAAGATGCATCAGTTTGGATATCAACTTCTCCCAGGGCGCCATGGTGTCAGGCAACGGCGGCGGCGGGTTCACCAGGCGCCACAAAAGCCGCAGCACTGACAGGATCAGCACGGTAACGCCGATGGTCACATGTACGCTCGGCAGAAAGAACCCACCCACGGTTACGGACGCCGCATCGGCACCCGAGCGGACCTTGATCAAGTCTTCGCCGAAGATGATCATGAAGATGATGAGCACGGCCGTGACCCAATGAAGGGTCATGGCGACGGCATCATATTTCAACTTTGGAATTGCAGACATGAAGTCACTCCTTGGTTGATATCAAGACGCCGGTTCCAGCCGAGTTCGGTCGCACCGATTCTGCAAGGCAGCATTGCAACCGATCAATAACCGGCCTTTGGACCCAAGCCCAGGCTTTGAAGCTTGCCGCTCTCGTGGAGCACCTGCTTTCGCGAAGAAATGATGCCGGCATTGCCGCCAACCCACGCCCATTCGCCGGAAAGCTTTCCATATTCCATCTTCGGGCAGCGGTTCATGACCACCTTGAGCCCTGCCGCCTCAGCCCGGGTTGCGGCCTCATCGTTGCGAACCGAAAGCTGCATCCAGATCACTTTCGGCTTGGGATCGAGGGCAAGCGCCTCATCGGTGATCGGTCCGGCTGCCTCGGAGTTTCGGAAGATGTCGACCATGTCGATGGCGCGGGGAATGTCTTTCAGTGTGGCATAGACCGTCTGCCCCAGAAGGCTCTGTCCGGCGAGGCCGGGGTTCACCGGAATGACGTCATAGCCCTTGTCGAGCAAATATTTCAGCACGAAGTAGGAGGGCCTCACCACATTGGCAGAGGCACCCACGAGAGCGATGGTTTTTACATCCTGCAGGATGCTGCGGATGTAATCGGGCGGATAGGAGTCGTGATTCATGGAAGTCTGATACGGCCTTCTGCGTCGAGCGGGAAGAAGGGATTGTAGGCGACTTCCCAGAGATGACCGTCGGGATCGGCGAAGTAGCCGGAATAACCACCCCAGAAGACCTTTTGAGGCGGCTTGACGATGCGGGCGCCGATGCTCTTCGCATGGTCCATGATCGCATCGACAGCGGCCTCGCTTTCGGCATTCCAGGCCAGAGAGACGCCACGAAACTCTGTCGCATTGCCGCGCGGAACATGGGCGTCGTCGGCCAGCGCGTCATGCCCGAAGAGCCCCAGCACGATGCCGTTGGCATCGAAGAAGGTGACGTCCGGGTTGCTGGTTTTGGACGCCGCGAATCCGAGGTGCTCGTAGAATGACCGCGACCGCTCCATATCGGTGATGCCCAGCGTCACCAGATTGATGCGCGGCGTCATGGCTCATCCGTCCACTGCGGCTGGCGCTTGCCGATGAATGCGGAAATGCCCTCTTCCGCGTCCCGCTTCAGCATGTTGTCGACCATGACCTGGGCCGTATAGGCGTAGGCCTCGTCGAGTGGCATGTCGAGCTGGCGGTAGAAGGCCTGTTTGCCGGTCTTGACCGTGACCATCGACTTCGATGCGATCTTGAGGGCCATCGCCTCGACCGCGCCGCCGAGTTCATTGGGGGTGACCACGCGATTGACAAGGCCGAAGCGGGCAGCCTCCTGCGCATCGATGATATCTCCCGTGAGCAGCATTTCCATCGCGTGCTTGGCCGGGACGTTGCGAGACAAGGCCACCATGGGCGTGGAGCAGAACAGGCCGATGTTGACACCCGGCGTGCAGAACCGGGCGGTATCGGCGGCGATGGCGAGATCGCAACTGGCAACCAGCTGGCATCCGGCGGCACTCGCGAGGCCTTGCACCTCCGCAATGATCGGCTTCGGATGGCGCACGATGGAAGTCATCAACCGGGCGCAGGCCGAGAATAGCTGCTGGAAATAGGCTGCACCCCGGTCCGGGTCAGCGCGGTGCGCGGTGATCTCCTTGAGATTGTGGCCCGAGGAAAAGGCCGGGCCGGTGGCCTTCAACACAATCACCCGCACCGCGCGATCTGCGGACACATCGTCCAGCGCCGATTGGAGGGCCGCCATCATCGCCTCGGAAAGGCTGTTGCGCGTGGCGGGATCATTCAGCGTCAGGTGGAGCACGCCCGCCTGCAGGGTCGAGAGCAGGATATCGCTCATTCCTCGACGAGTTCCAGTTGCTTCAGCCGCTCGCCATAGACCGGATCGTCCAGCAAGTCGGCCACGACCTTCTTGTTGTTGTCCGACGGAATCATCGCCTTCAGCGATGCGATGATCCGGTCCTTCATGTCCTGGGCTAGCTCGGTGTCCTGTTCGATCTCGGAAATCTGCTGGAGGATGTCGGCCGATTGGTCATCCACGGCGTTGGAGTAGGCGAAGGTGAGCGTCGTGATCGCGAGGTTCCAGGCATTCACATCCGCAAAGCCGGCGGCCTTGATATCGGCCTCGAAGGCCTTGCCCTCCGGGCTCTGTTCCACGAAATCCTGCAAATTCTCGAAATCCTCGAGGTTTGAGTCCTGATACTTGTCCTTTACGAGGATGTAGGAATCGAGCGCCCGCTTTGCCATGTCCGGCGTCAATTCCACAGTTTCGATGACTGGAATTTCACCCAGGGAAAGATCTTCCGGCGGCGCTTCGCCGTCGTCGGTAGCTTGCTTGTCCTGATCATTCGGATCGGGCTGCGTGAGATCTTCTTCAGCTGCCGGAGGCTGCTCTGCGGCACTGTCCGGCTGGCTTTCCGTCGTCGCGGGAGCATCCGGGACAGTCAGGGGCTCATCGGCCTGGGCCAACACCCAGCCGGAGATTGGCGCCTCATTGGCAAGAGCTGGCGGCCCGCACAGCACTGAGGCGATCGAAACGATCAAGAGTCCACGCATAGCCAATCCCCCTGTTGGCGCGTACACTAGGGCATGCCCCGGCAAGGGGGAAGCGGCAATTGCGAAATGCACTGGTTGAATGCGAGGTAACAGAATACCGCACGCCAAAACCGCCGATACCAAAAGGATTTTCTTGACTTCCACGCGTCGCGCCCGTATCAGCGCGGCACCGGACGGGCGCAGGCAAACTGCGCCCTTTCCCTTTGACACTCGTAACACCAGAGACAGCAGATGAAAACCTATTCGGCGAAAGCCCAGGACATCGTGAAGAACTGGGTGCTGATCGATGCGGAAGGTCTGATCGTCGGCCGTGCGGCCGCCATCATCGCCAACCGGCTTCGTGGAAAGCACAAGCCCACCTTCACTCCCCACATGGATTGCGGTGACAATGTCATCGTCATCAATGCCGAGAAGATCCACTTCACTGGCAACAAGCGCCAGCAGAAGAACTATTACCACCACACCGGCTTCCCGGGTGGCATCAAGGAACGCAATGCCGGCAAGATCCTCGACGGCAAGTTCCCCGACCGCGTGCTGGAATTGGCGGTGAAGCGCATGCTGCCGGGCGGCCCGCTGAAGCGCCAGCAGATGACGCACCTGCGCATCTACAAGGGCACCGAGCACCCTCACGAGGCCCAGAACCCCGTGAAGCTCGACCTCAAGGCGATGAACCCGAAGAACGCGGTGAGAGGCTGATACCATGGCTGAACAACAGACACTCGCAGACCTTGGCCAGGCCATGGGCATGACATCGGCAGCCACCGGTGCGGCCGTAACCGAACCCGCCAAGCCGAAGCTCGACGCCAAGGGCCGCGCCTACGCCACCGGCCGCCGCAAGAATGCCATTTCGCGCGTCTGGGTGAAGCGCGGCAAGGGCCAGATCACCGTCAACGGCAAGCCGATCGAGACCTACTTCGCACGCCCCGTGCTGCGCATGCTGGTCCAGCAGCCGCTAGTGAGCGCCAATCGCGCCAGTGAACTCGATATCGAGTGCACGGTGACTGGTGGTGGTCTCTCGGGCCAGGCCGGTGCCGTCCGCCACGGTCTCGCCCGCGCCATGTGCAACTTCGAGCCCGACCTGCGCTCGATGCTCAAGAAGGCCGGCTACCTGACCCGCGACAGCCGCATGGTCGAGCGCAAGAAGTACGGCCATCCCAAGGCCCGCCGCAGCTTCCAGTTCTCGAAGCGCTAATCGGCGAACTATTCCAATGTCTGGCGGCCGGTGGCAACACCGGCCGCTTTTCGTTGCCGAGAGGCCTCGACATGTCGAAGCCCGGGCTGGGCAACCCGGGCTTCGCAGTCAAGGAGTCCGCGCAGGGGGATGGGGGGGAAGCGGACTCAGCTCTTGCGAGGAAGCAAGAGATCTCCTTTTGCTCCAACCGCCGGGGCCAACGCTTGCTCAGCCACGAGGTGGCGATCGGCCTTTGCCTTTTCGCCGGCCACGCCGCTCAGCGAAAAGCCGGATGCCATCATGGCGATGACCAGGGCGGGAAGCAGGATATGACGATAACGAATCTGCATGATGTTGTTAGTCTGGCACTGAACTTGAGCATCACTATGACGCCGGTGTCCGGCACGGTCCAGTCAACCCGGCGCACACTCCCTTGATGAGAATGCCGCGCAAAATCAATGGCATGACCGCATGAAGAGGTGGTGGTTCACGGCGGCTCGCGCAGTTGTGAACCACACGGAAACGCCTATGGGCTCCTCAGCGTCTGCAGATAGGCGATGACCGCCGCGACGTCGCCGGGTTCGAAGGCGATCACGGGCATGTCCTTGTGGCCTGTGATGATGCCCACGGCCAATGATTCCTCAAGTGCCGACGGATCGTAGCGCTTTACTACTTCGCGGAAAGGTGGTGCCTTGGGTTCGGGACTCAGCCCATCCGCGTCGATGGCATGACATCGCGCACAGTGCGTGCGCAGGATCTCGTGGCCCGTGAGGATCGGACTGTCGCCTTTTTTCTTCGTGTCGCGCAGGCTCACGATGAAAGCGGTGAGCGCTTCGGCCTGCGGTTCGGTCACCTCCCAGTCAGGCATCAGGGGATGGCGCACGGCCAGACCTTCCATGAAACCGTCGATGAGCTCCATGGTGTCATAGTTGAGCGAGATCTCGCGGAACGGCGGCGCATCCGTGATCGGGCTCTCGCCCTCGGCCTCGATGTTGTGGCACCTCGTGCAATTGATCTCCGACAGGCGCCTGCCCTCGGCGACGAGGGCATCGTTGTTGGACTGGGCAATTGCCGCAACAGGGGCGGCGAGCAGGGACAGGACCAGAAGCAGGGCGATTCGCATGGGCTGAAATGTGGCACGAAAAACAGGGCGGGGGTATGATCACGGTCAAGGCGAAAGGCATTTGCAGCCTCAGCCGGTGGGCGGTTGCTCCCACGGGCAGCCCGGTGAAATGTCCATGGCGGTGGCCTCGGCTGCAAGCCAGGTCCCGAAGGCGGTGAGGCGTGAATCCGGAAAGCCGGTCCGCGGGTAGACGAGGTACACGCCCTTGACCCCTTCGACGATGGCGGGATGCAGGCGCACCAGCCGCCCTGATGCCAGTTCGCTGGCGGCAAAGCGCAAGTCCACCATGGCGATACCGCTGCCGGTCAGCACGTAGTCGAGAACGACAGCGCGGTTCTCCATGCGCCGGCAGTCCTTCGGGCCGTCGCCGCGGTGTCCTGCAGCCTGGAGCCAAGCCTTCCAGTCATCCTCATCACCTGGGGATTGGGCGATCGGCAAGCTCAGAATGCGCTCTGCCGCCATCGGCAGCGTCAGTCCCTTGACGAGGTCCGGCTTGCACACAGGCGTGACAATATCCCTGTGCAGAAGTCTCTCGCCGACATTGGGCCAGTTGCCCCGGCCGTAACGGATGGCACCATCCATCTCCTGAAAGTCGGTCAGCGCGAGTTCGAGATCGATCTTCACATCGACGCCGGGAAAGCGCTTCTTGAATCCCGAAAGACGCGGCAGCAACACCCGCATGCCATAGGCTGGAACCGACGATAGGCGGAGAGGGCCAAGGCTCCGCCCGCCGCGGACGCGGGCAGCCGCCTCGGCCATGGCCTCGAAATTGCGGCTCAATTCGGCCGCAAAGGCTTCGGCATGCGGCAGAAGCTTTACGCCCCGCGTTACCCGCCGGAACAGCTCGATGCCCAGATCCTCTTCCAGCGCCTTGATTTGATGGCTGATTGCCGCGTGCGTCACGTGCAGCTC